>JBDIAJ010000052.1:0-25034 GCA_039812345.1 Nostocoides sp.
AGGTCGGCCCGCAGGTAGGTCTCGGCCGGCGTCTCTCCGGGCAGCCGGACGGCCTGATCCGCCTCCCGCACATGGGGACTCGGCGCGTCGGCGGCGGCGAACACGGCCACCGTCTCGACGGCACGGGCCCGGCAGGTCGCGAAGACGCGCCGCGCGATCTCGCCGCGGTTGGCGACCAATACTCGGGTGATCGTCGACATCGCGCCGCTCACATCCGGAAGACGCCGAAGGTGCCCGTGCCGGCGACCGGCGCGGTGTGGACGGCGGACAGGGCGAGCCCGAGGACGTCGCGGGTGTCGCGGGGATCGATGATCCCGTCGTCGTAGACGAGGCCGGTGAGGACCAGCGGCAGCGATTCGGCGGTGATCTGCCGCTCGATCAGGTCGCGCAGGGCGAGGCCGGCGGCGTCGTCGAACTCGCGACCCTGGGCGAGCGCGGAGGCTCTGGACACGGCATACGTGACATCGGCGAGTTGGGTCGCCCCCATGACCGAGGAGCGCGCACTCGGCCAGGCGAAGACGAACCGCGGGTCGAAGGCCCGCCCGCACATCCCGTAGTGGCCCGCGCCGTAGGAGTTGCCGATGAGCAGCGACAGGTGCGGGACGGTCGAGTTGGCGACGGCGTTGATCATCATCGCGCCGTGCTTGATGATCCCGCGCTGCTCGTACTCGCGCCCGACCATGTAGCCGGTCGTGTTGTGCACGAACAGCAGTGGCGTGCCGGACCGGTTGGCGAGCTGGATGAACTGGGCCGCCTTCTGCGACTCCTCGCTGAAGAGCACACCGCGGGCGTTGGCGAGGATCCCGATCGGGTAGCCGTAGAGCTGCGCCCACCCGCAGACCAGCGACCCGCCATACAGGGGTTTCCACTCATCGAGATCGGAGTCGTCGACGACCCGGGCGAGGATCTCGCGGGGGTCGACGGGGGTCTTCAGGTCGGGCGGGACGATGCCGAGGAGGTCGTCGGCGGCATACCGCGGCGGTCGGGGGGTGCGGGTCGCGGGGTCGGTCGCCTTGCGCCAGTTCAGTCGGGCGACGATCCGCCGCCCGATCCGGATCGCGTCCTGCTCGTCGCGGGCGAGGTGGTCGGCGAGCCCGGAGACGCGCGCGTGCATCTCGGCCCCGCCCAGGGACTCGTCGTCCGACTCCTCCCCGGTCGCCGCCTTGACCAGCGGCGGCCCGGCGAGGAAGACCTTGGATCGCCGCTCGATCATGACGACGTGATCGCTCATCCCCGGCAGATAGGCGCCCCCCGCCGTCGAGTTGCCGAACACCAGCGCGATCGTCGGTATGCCGCCTGCGGACAACCGTGTCAGGTTCCGGAAGATCGCCCCGCCGGGGATGAAGACCTCCTTCTGGGTCGGCAGATCGGCGCCCCCGGACTCGACGAGGGAGATCAGGGGGAGGCGGTTGGCGAGGGCGATCTCGTGCATCCGCAGGGTCTTCTTCAGCGACCACGGGTTGCTCGCGCCGCCCTTGACGGTCGGATCGTTGGCGACGAGCAGGCACTCGACCCCCTCGACGATCCCGATGCCGGCGACGACGCTGCCGCCGACGGTGAAGCTCGACCCGTAGCCGGCGAGCGGGGCCAGCTCGAGGAACGGCGCGTCGCGGTCGAGGAGGAGGTCGATCCGTTCGCGCGCGGTCAGCTTCCCACGGGCGTGGTGGCGGGCGATCGCCCGCTCTCCGCCGCCGGCGACCGCGCGGTCGACCTCGACCTGGATCCCGGCGAGGGCGGCGAGCGTGGCCTCCCGGGCGGCGCTGGCGTCGGCGGAGCGGGGATCGTGGAGGCTGCGCAGGAGGGTCATGGCGCGGGCTCCGGCGCCAGCAGCGCCTCCGGGATCTCGACGAGCCGCGAGCGCAGCCACTCGCCCAGGCCCTTGGCCTGCGGGTCGAAGCGCGCGTTGTAGGCGACGCCCTCCCCGAGCAACCCGGCGATGACGATGTTGACGGCGCGCAGGTTCGCCAGCACGGTGATCGTGATCGGGAGGTCGGCGGCCTCCGGCAGCAACGCCCGGACGCCGTCCTCGGTGAGCAGGCCGGCCAGCCACGGGTAGGCGCGGTCGTCGCGCACCCACACCCCGACGTTGGCCGCGCCGCCCTTGTCGCCGGACCGAGCACCGGCGATCGTCCCGAGTGGGAGCCGTCGGGTCACCCCCACCTCGACGTATGCCGCGGGCTCACCCCCGTCCGCCGGCTCCAGGTCGCGCGTGGTCACCGGGGCGGGGACGTTCTCGACGCGCCCGTCGTCATGGACCACCTCGTGCAGGGGGATGTCCTGGGGGACGAAGCCGGCGGTGAACACGCCATACGGCGCTCCCCCGGAGGGCGGGGTCGTCGCGAAGAACCCGGGGATCGAGCCGAGGGCGATCTCGACGGCGGCGTCGGCGAAGCCCCGGCCGACGACATGGTGGTCACGGTCGCGGCCGACGACGGTGAGGAGGGCGGCGGCGCCCTGCTCGGTGTCGGCGTCGGGTCGGTCGAGGCGGGCCAGGCGCCAGGTCAGTTCGGCGGGCCGGGCCGGGAGCGCCGCCTCGATCTGTCGCCGGACGAGGTCGGCCTTCGCGTCGATGTCGAGACCGGTGAGGACGATGGTCAGCTCGTTCCGGAAGCCGCCCAGTGATGTCAGGGACACCTTGACGTCCGGAGGTGGTGGCTCGCCGCGAACCCCGCTGACCCGGACCCGGTCCGGCCCGTCCGGTGCCAGGTGCACCGAGTCGAGGCGGGTCGTGACGTCGGGGCCGGCATACCGGGCGTCGCCGATCTCATAGAGGAGTTGGGCGGTGACGGTGTCGACGGTCACCGCGCCGCCGGTTCCGGGGTGTTTGGTCACGACGCTCGCGCCGTCCCGGCGCAGCTCGGCGAGCGGGAAGCCGGGGCGGAGCAGGTCGGCGATCTCGGTGAAGAACGGGTGGTTGCCGCCGGTCGCCTGCGTCCCGCACTCGAGGAGGTGCCCGGCGACGGTGGCCCCGGCCAGGGCGTCGAGATCCGCTCGGCCCCAACCGAAGTGGGCGATGCCGGCACCGACGACGAGGGAGGCGTCGGTCACCCGGCCGGTGACGACGACATCGGCCCCGTCGGCGAGCGCGGCGGCGATCCCGAACGCGCCGAGGTAGGCGTGCGCCCCGAGCGGGCCGCCGAGCCCGAGGTCGACGGCCCGCTCGGTCAGGTCGTCGCCGCGCACCCAGGCGACCCGAGGCGCGAGCCCCTGCTCCTCGGCGAGGGCGCGGATCGCCGTGACCAGGCCCTCGGTGTTGACGCCGCCGGCGTTGGCGACGATCCGCACGCCCCGGTCGAGGGCGGTGCCGAGGCAGTCGCCCAGTTGGCGCAGGAAGGTCTTGGCGTAGCCGGTCGCCGGGTCCTTCACCCGGTCGCGGCCGAGGATGAGCATGGTGAGTTCGGCGAGATAGTCGCCGGTCAGGACGTCGAGGTCACCGCCGTCGAGCATCTCCCGCATGGCGGCGAGCCGATCGCCATAGAAGCCGGAGCAGTTGCCGACCCGCAGGACCTCGGCGGTGCGGCCGATCACGCGCCGGCCCCCCGCCCGGGCGGGCCGGCGAAGGCCTGGGCGATGGCGAGCCAGTCGCGGGCGGCGCCGGTGGCGACGAGTCCGGTCGCCTCCGCGGGGCGGCGCTGGGTGACGACGAGGCAGAACTCCTCGGCACTTCCGCGCACGGTGTCGGTCGCGTCCTCGGGACCCCAGGTCCACAGGTCGCCCGACGGCGCGGTCAACTCGATCCGGAACTCGGCGGTGGGCGCGGGGCGGGAGTGCACGGCATACGCGAAATCACGGGTGCGGACGCCGAGGTGGGCGATGTCGCGCAGCCGTTCGGTGGGCGTCCGGGTCACGCCGAGCGCGTCGGCGACGTCCTGACCGTGCGCCCAGGTTTCCATCAGGCGGGCGGTGGCCATCGAGCGCGGGCTCATCGGCGGCCCGAACCACGGCAGCTTGGCGCTCGGATCCGTGTCGGCGAGGGCGTCACCGAGCGCCGCGCGGGCGGCGCGCCAGCGGGCGAGCAGGTCGGCCGGCGCGGCCTGGGCGCCCTCGGCCGCCGCCGTGTCGACGAACCCGTGGGGGTCCGCTCCGGCCGCCGCGAGGGCCGCGCCGAAGGCGGCGGGATCACGCACCGCCACCAGGGCGACCTCGTCGGTCCACGCGAGATGGGCGATCTGGTGGGCGATGCTCCAGCCGGCCGCGGGGGTGTCCCGTCGCCACCCGGCATCGTCGAGTTCGGCGACGAGCGCGTCGAGGTCCGCGGCCTCGGCGACGACGGCCGCGAGGGTGTCGGTCACCCGCCGAGCCTGGCACAGCCGGCGAAAACAAGCAAGCACGCTTGTTTTTCGGTATGCCGCTCGCTAACGTCGCGGCCATGCTGCTCACCGCCGATCACCAGGCCTTCCGCGCGAGCGTGCGCCAGTTCGTCGACACCGAGATCAACCCGTATGCCGAGACCTGGGAGCGCGCCGGTCATGCGCCGCTGCACGAGATCTTCCCGAAGGCCGCGGCGCTGGGATTGCTCGGGCTGGAGTACGACCCGGCATACGGCGGGGAGGGCGGTGACCACAGCTTCTCGATGGTCGCGGCCGAGGAGTACGGGCGCATGCATACGGCCGGTGTCGGGATGGCGCTCGGGGTGCAGGCGATGATGGCGACCCCGTCGCTGCACAAGCACGGCACCGATGACCTCAAACGGGCCTTCCTCGCCCCGGCGATCGCCGGCCGGGCCGTCGCCGCGATCGGGGTGACCGAGCCCGACACCGGCTCCGACGTCGCCAGCATCCGCACGCGCGCGGTGCGCGACGGCGACGACTGGGTCATAACCGGGCGCAAGCTCTACATCACCAATGGCGCGCAGGCCGATTGGGTCTGCCTGCTCGTGCGCACCTCCGACGAGGGCGGCTACCGCGGGATGTCGCAGGTCATCGTGCCGACGGATGCGCCGGGGTTCGCCGTCGCGCGGACGCTGGACAAGCTCGGCAACCGCAGCTCCGACACCGCCGAACTCGTGCTCGACGGGGTGCGCATCCCCGTGCGCAACACGATCGGCGAGATCGGACGGGGCTTCCAGCAACAGATGGAGCAGTTCGTCGTCGAGCGGATGTTCGTCGCCTACACCGTCGTCGGCCAGTGCGACCACGCGCTCTCCCGGACGCGCCAGTTCATCCACGACAGAACGGTTTTCGGCCGCCCGCTGGCCGACCGGCAGTATGTCGCGTTCAAGCTCACCGAGCTCCAGGCCGAGGTCGACCTGCTGCGCAGCCACAATCTCGCCACCTGCGAGACCCTCATGTCCGGCGGCGACATCACCCGGATGGGCGCGGTCGCCAAGCTCAAGGCCGGCCGCCTTTCTCGCGAGGTCGCCGACTGGTGCATCCAGTTCCATGGCGGCATGGGCTACATCGAGGAGACCTGGACCGCCCGCCACCTACGCGATGCCCGCCTCGTCGGCATCGCCGGCGGCGCCGACGAGGTCATGCTGCAGATCCTCGCCCGCCTCGACGGCCTCCCCGCCTGACGTCGAAAGGCCGGTTCAGCCCCGTCGAGAGGCCGGTTCAGCCCCGTCGAAAGGCCGGTTCAGGGTCGTCGAAAGGCCGGTGGTGCCGCCCCTCCCACCTGACATCGCGACTCGGATAGGGCCCGGCGGCCGTGGACACCCAGGAACCGTCAACAGGCTGCCCTTGCCTGTGCCAGGCGGGTGCGCACGCTGGCCGTCAGGGGGTGCTCGGAGCCGAGGACCCGTTCTGAGTCGGCGAGGGTCTGTTGGAAGATCGGGATGGCGTCACTCGGGCGGTCGGCAGCCAGGTACGCGGAAGCGAGGTTGTTGCGGGAGCTCAGCGTGTCGGGGTGATCGGCCCCGAGGACTCGCTCGCTTTCGGTGATGACGCGTTCGAAGAGGGGGATGGCGCTGGCAAGTTGTCCCGCGGCCTGGAGTGCAGAGGCCAGGTTGTTGAGGGAGCCCAGCGTGTCGGGGTGGTCCGGCCCGAGGATGCGCTCGCGCTCGGTGACGACGTGGTCGAAGGTCGCGATTGCCTCGCTGAAACGACCGTCCGCCAGGTAGGCGCCAGCCAAGTTGTTGCGGGAGCCCAGGGTATGTGGATGCTCGGGCCCGAAGATGCGCTCGCGGTCGGTGACGACTTGATCGAAGAGCCGGATCGCGTCGCTGAGTCGTCCCGCAGCCCGGTATGCCGATGCAAGATTGTTCCGAGCGGTTGCCGTTCTGGGGTCGTCAAGACCGAGGACCCGCTCTGAGGCAGCGAGAGTCTGTAGGTGGAGGGAGATGGCTCGGCCAAGGTCTCCGGCGGAAAGGTAGGCGTCAGCGAGCCGGTTGCGGGATCCGAGCGTGTGCGGATGCTCGGATCCCAGAATGCGCTCGCGTTCGGCAACTATGAGTTTCAGGTCCGCGATCGCCAGGTGGAGCAGACCGGCCGCTCGGTAGCCATCCACGATGTCGTTGAGGCCGTGCAGGGTGGCCGAGTCCGGCGCACCGGCCGCTCGGGCAGCTTCCAGCAGGACGCGGGCGTTGTCGAATTGCCACGCTCCGGCGAGCCAGGTGACCAATCTCAACTGTGCGGGCCACACCAGATCACGATGGAAGACGGGATCGGGCGATGCGACAAGATCCTCGGCGCGGGCAATCCACTCGCGGCGCCCGGGGTGCGGGACGTTGCCGAACTCGATGACCGCCTCGCCGTGAATGATCATCCGGACGTCAAAGATGTCGCCGGAGTATGAGATCCGGCCCAGGCGCGACTCCAATGCGGAGCGCACCGGGGCAGGTAAGCCGAGGAAGGTGTCCGCGTCGCCGCGCGCCAGCGCGGCAAGGGCGTCATCGATCTCCCCGAGAAGTTCGACCGCCGGCACCCGACTGGCCGGCAGCCGTCTGAGCATGCGAGCGACGTGGAGAGCCGGGTCGGTCGCAATCTCAGATCGGGCGAGCGCGACATACGGGTCGTCCGCCTCGGTCGCCTCGGATGGACGTTCCGGCGCGAACCATCCTTTGAGAAAGTCCACAACCAGGCGGATCGCCGCGCCGTCCCGAGCGTCCTTCATCTGGAAGATGATCCGGGCCAACGGCTCGGCCAGTTCGTAGTACGTGCGGCGCCGATCCAGGAATCGCACGGCGGGCGAGTCGGTTTCCCGCACCCATCCGCGGTCGACCAGTTCACCCATCGTCTTCCCGACGCTGCGCTGATCGACCTCCACCAGCTCCGCTATTCCGGCCACGTGCAGCGGCCGGTCGGCCAGGGCCAGCTCAGCGACCACCAGGCGTTGTTGCGCCGAGAGTCGCCCCACCTGCTCCTGGTAGTACGGCGTCAGGTCGTCGAATCGCCGGACCAGGAAGGACACCAACTCACGCAGTCCGGACTCGCTCATGGCGTCCGCGAATATCGACCACAACCGTGGCTGACCGCCAGCGAGGTGCTCGACAACCCGGAGCCGTGAGCGGCCCTCATCCGACGCGAGATATTCGGCTACCCTCAGGTCGCCGTTCTCGAGTGCGATCGCGCACAGCATCTCGGCGGCTACTTCGGGCGAGAAGGGCTCGAGTCGGGTGGTCGTGAAGAACTCGTAGAAGGGACGCGCCTGGTCCGAGAGGTCTCGATCGAGCTGGGTCGTGGACGCGATGAGCAGCAGTGGTCGCCGGTGCTGCAACAGATGGCGCAGTCGTTGCTGTCCACGGTCGCCGATCGATGCCAGCACCCGGTCGAGGTTTTCTAGCAGCACGATGATCGGGCCACTCGCCGCACGGGAGACGATCAGCGCCTCGAGCTTCTCGATATCGCCCGGCAGCTGCCGGGCGTCGTCGGCTGGCTCCAGACGCTCGAGGATGGCGCGCAGCAGTCGCGGGTAGGTCGTGATCGTCCAAGGATCCTCGGGCAGCCACGCCACCTGGAGAGCCGCGCCACTCGCCATGAGCGCCTTCGTCCGGTGATAGGCAAGCGCGACCAGGTGGGTCTTGCCCGCGCCGCGCGGCCCCACGAGCAGCGTGTGGTTGCGTCCAGACGACGTCGCGGCCTCATTGACCCGCGCCATGATGCGATCGAGCAGCGGGCCGCGCTCGACGAAGAGGCGCTCCAGCAAATCGGCCGGCATGAGCGAGGGCGTGAACCGGGTCAGCTGCGTCGTGCTCATGGGGCGAGCCGCATACGCACGACCCAGACCCGCCGAAGCACGTCATACCGCCATCGCAGCCCGCTCTCGGTGTCCACCAGGTAGTGGTCGTCCGCCAGCGCGTCGAGGACACGCCGTGTCAGGTCGGGATCCAATGCCAGGGTGCTCGCCAACTCGGGCGCGGGCACTGGAGCCGAGGCCAACGCGAGCGTGTTGAGCACCTGCCTCGCCGCAGCCAGTTCCACCCCTTCGTAGAACAGATCGAGCCGCGTCACCAGATGGGTGACCGCTCGACTCGCGTCCCTGTCATGCATGAAGTCGCTGAAGGCCGCGCGTATACGTGGCGCCGCGTCCCCAGGCTCGCCTCGGTCCGCGACCAATGCCACGATCTTGTGCATGAGGAACGGAATGGCTCCGGTCACGTCGACGAGCGCCGCAACCGCGTCCGGGGTGGACTTCTCCATCGCGCCTCGCAGCAGCCGGTCAGCCAGTTCGTCGGCTTCGAAGTCGTCCAGTGGCCCGAGCTGCAGAGTTACGAGGTCGTTGAAGACGGCTTCGGTCGAGCCACACTTGCGCAAGGCGTGATGGAAGCCGATGGACCCACACAGCAGCCATCGCACCCTCGGATGTGCCTGCCGGACCCGCCTGAGCGTCTGGAGCAACTGATCCGCCGATGCCGCACCCTCGCTGTCGACGATGTTGAGGATCGCCTGCGGCAGTTCGTCCATCGCGACGAGGAGCGTCGGCTGGTTGCCCGCCGCGGCATCGAGTGCCAGGGCGGCGATGGTGTCCTCGAAGAGCCGCGTGGCCGGCAATCCCTTGAGGCCCTTCTTGACCGTCAGCACATGGGCGTCGACGCCGACCTCCGTCTCGTCGAACAGGCTGATCAGGCGCGCTTTCACCTGTGTCCAGCCCGGCAATTGCTCGCGCAGGACGGTTGCCGTCCGCAGGAGGAACTCCTCGGAGGTGCGCACACCCTCGTAGTCGATGAGTACGGTCGTGAAGGTCGTCGTCTGAGTGCGGGCGAGGTGCCTGATCCATTCGGTCTTTCCCATCCGGCGCGGGTCGGCGAGGATGAGGTTGCTGCCGACACTGAGCCGCTGCGTGGCGATTCGTGTCACCCGCGTGCGTCCGACGAAGCTGCTCGCTCGCAGGCTTGAACCCGGCTGGGGCGGGATCGGCTCAGGTGTGTTCGTCACGGTGGCCTCCAAATATGTACGGGAGATCTCCCGTATAAATGTACGGGAGATCTCCCGTACATTCAAGGCTCCCCGTTTCCTGCCGAGTCATCGGTGAGTGACATCGCGGCTATCGCCGCACTATCACCCACCGATATCGCCCAGGGCCGCCCTGGTCGCGCCTCCCCGCCCGTGCCAAGGTGGAGACATGCGAATCGCCCTGTTCGTCACGTGCATCGGGGACGCGCTCACCCCCGAGGTCGGCCGGGCCACCGTCCGAATCCTCGAGCGCCTCGGCCACGAGGTGGTCTTCCCCGAGGGCCAGACCTGCTGTGGCCAGATGCACACCAACACCGGCTACCAGCGGCAGGCCCTCGGCATCATCCGGCAGTATGTCGACACCTTCGAGGCCGCCCTCGCCGGCGGCGTCGAGGCGATCGTCGCGCCGAGCGGCTCGTGCGTCGGCTCGATCCGGCACCAGCATGCGTATGTCGCGCGGCGGGCCGGCGACGAGGCCCTCGCCGAGCGCGCCGAGGCCGTCGCCGCCAAGGCCCACGAACTCTCCGAACTCCTCGTCGACGTCCTCGGAGTCACCGACGTCGGCGCCTTCTTCCCTCACCGCGTCACCTATCACCCGACCTGCCACTCGCTGCGGATGGTCGGCGTCGGCGACCGCCCGGTCCGTCTCCTGCGCGCCGTCCGCGGCATCGACCTCGTCGAACTCCCTGCGGCCGAACAGTGTTGCGGCTTCGGCGGCACCTTCGCCCTGAAGAACGCCGCCACCTCCACCGCGATGCTCGCCGACAAGGTGACCCACATCCGCGAGACCGGCGCCGCCGTCCTCACCGCCGGCGACGCCTCCTGCCTGATGCACATCGGCGGCGGCCTGGGCCACCTGCGCACCGGCGTCCAGGTCCTCCACCTCGCCCAGATCCTCGCCGCCGACGGGAGCGACGCATCGTGAGCCGCACCTTCCTCGGTATGCCGATCCCGACCCCGGCGCCCACGTCGCCCCCCTCGCCGATCCAGGGCACCCGGACCTTCCCCGAGGCGGCCCCCGCCGCCCTCGCCGACCCGACCCTGCGTCACAACCTCGGCCATGCCACCGCGGTCATCCGCGCCAAGCGGGCCCAGGTCGTCGGCGAGGTCCCCGACTGGGAGGCCCTGCGCGAGGCCGGGCGGGTGATCAAGGACGACGCCCTCGCCCGCCTGCCCGACCTCCTCCTGGAGCTCGAGGCCAAGGTCGTCGCCGCCGGCGGGCACGTCCACTGGGCCCGCGACGCTGCGGAGGCGAACGCGATCGTCACCGGCCTCGTCCAGGCCACCGGCGAGCGCGAGGTCGTCAAGGTCAAGTCGATGGCCACCGCCGAGATCGGCCTCAACGAGCACCTCGCCGAGCATGGCATCCACGCCATCGAGACCGACCTGGCCGAACTCATCGTCCAACTCGCCGACGACACCCCGAGCCACATCCTCGTCCCGGCGATCCATTTCTCCCGCACCGAGATCCGCGAGATCTTCCGGCGCGGGATGCCGGGAGTGGACCCGACGATCTCCAGCGAACCGCGCGAACTGGCCATGGCCGCCCGTGGCTACCTCCGCGAGCGCTTCCTCGCCGCCAAGGTCGCGATCAGCGGCGCGAACTTCGCCGTCGCCGAGACCGGCACCCTCGTCGTCCTGGAGTCCGAGGGCAACGGCCGGATGTGCCTGACCCTGCCCGAGACGCTCATCACCGTCATGGGCATCGAGAAGCTCGTCCCGACCTGGGCCGACCTCGAGGTCTTCCTCCAACTCCTGCCGCGCTCGTCCACCGGCGAGCGGATGAACCCCTACACGACCATGTGGACCGGCACCACGGCATACGCGCAGAGCGGTGACGGACCGCGGACCTTCCACCTCGTCCTGCTCGACAACGGCCGCTCGCGCATCCTCGCCGACGAGATGGGCAAAGCCGCGCTGCGCTGCATCCGCTGCTCGGCCTGTCTCAACGTCTGCCCGGTCTACGAGCGCGCCGGCGGGCACAGCTACGGCTCGATCTATCCCGGCCCGATCGGCGCGATCCTCTCGCCGCAGCTGACCGGCCTGACCGGCGACAGCGTCAACGACTCCCTCCCCTACGCCTCGTCGCTGTGCGGCGCCTGCTACGAGGTCTGCCCGGTCAAGATCGACATCCCCTCGATCCTCGTCGACCTCCGCGCCCGGCACGTCGAGGCCCAGGCCGCATCGAGCCGTATGCCGACCCCCGAGTCCGTGGCGATGACCGCCGCCGCCTTCGCGATGGGCGATCCGCGTCGCTTCGCCGCGGCCACCCGGGCGATGCGCGTCGGCCGACCGCTGATCAAGGACGGCGCCCTGCGCGGCCCGCTCGCCGCGGTCATGACCGGCTGGACCCGCTCGCGGGATGTCCCGGCGATCCCGGCCCAGACCTTCCGTCAGTGGTGGGCCCAGCGTGAGGAGACGCCGCGATGAGCGAGACCACGAGCACCCACCCGGCCGGCACCGCCCGCGTCGGCGAGGACGACACCAGCGCGCGCACCGAGATCCTCGACCGCCTCCACCACGCCCTCCGGCACCGACCCGAGGGCCAGGCGGCGCCCGCGGACCGGGCGTATCGGCATACGGCACCGTGGGATCCGGCGCAGCGCAGCGACATCCTGGTCGAGCGACTGCTCGACTACCAGGCCGACGTGGTCCGCTGCGGCCCCAGCCAGGCCGAGATGGGCACGGCGGTGCTGGCCGTCCTGCACCAGCACGGCGTCGGCCGGGTCGTCGCCCCACCGGCCGTCGTCGAGGCGCTGCTCGCGCTCGTCGTCGTCGAGGTCGTCCCCGACTCGCCGAGCCTGACCGCCCGCGATCTCGACGCCGTCGACGCCGTCGTCACCGGGGCCGCGCTGGCGATCGCCGACACCGGCGTCCTCGTCCTCGACGGCGACCGGTGGTGCGGCCGCCGGGCGATCACCCTCGTCCCCGACCTCCACGTCTGCGTCGTCCGCGTCGACCAGGTCGTCGCCCTGGTGCCCGAGGCGATCGCCCGGCTCGACCCGACGCGCCCACAGACGTGGATCGCCGGGCCGAGCGCGACCAGCGACATCGAACTCGACCGGGTCGAGGGCGTCCACGGCCCCCGCACCCTCGTCGTCGTCCTCGCCGGCTAGCCCTTCGCCCGCACCGCGTCGACGGTCCGGGCCAGGCCCTCCCGCAGCGGCGTCGGTGTCAGGCCGAAGCGCTCCTGTGCCGCGGTCGAGTCGAGGACGAACGGGCGCTCGAACTGGTGCCGGGTCTCGCGCAACTCGCCGAGCAGCGGCACGACGAGCCCGCCGACCGTCACGACCACGCGCGGCATGACCCGCACCGTCGCCGACCCGGTCCCGGCGATCGCGGCGACCTGGCTCCCGAGCTCGGTCATCGTCGCCGGTGCCGCGGTCGGGACGTGCCAGACCCGCCCCCAGACGTCGGCGTCGGGGCTGGTCGCGATCGCCCGGATGAGCGCGGCGACGTCGAGGTCGACGGTCCACGAGTGCGGCGCGTCGGTGCGGCCCATCGGCATCCACGCGGTCGAGCCCGCGAGCACCTTGGGGATCAGCATGGACGAGACGAGGCTGCTGCCGAGCGTCTCCGGCCCGATGTAGTCCGACCCCCGGACCTCGGTGACTCGCACCCGGCCCGCCTCGTGCCGCGCGAGCGCCTCCTGCCACATCCGGGCTCGGACACTGCCCTTGATTCCGTTGGGGGACATCGGGGTCGACTCGGACATCGGCCCGTCGACCCGGCCGTAGACATAGAGGTTCCCGACCGTGATCAGCGCGGCCCCGCTCGCCTCGGCGGCGTCGAGGATGGCGGTCGCCATGGGCGGCCAGTCGCGCTCCCAGTGGGTGTACTGCGTCGGGTTGAGGGCGTTGACGATGCTCTGGGCGCCCTGGGCCAGGTCGGCGAGCGCCTTGGCGTCGGTGACGTCGAGCGCGTATGCCGTGACCCCGGCGATCTGCGGGTCGCGTCCCGAGCGGGACACGAGGGTGACCTCGGCGCCGGTCTCCGCGAGCGCCCGGGCGGTGGCCGTCCCGATGCCTCCGGCACCGAGAATGAGATGACGAGCCATGAGTGGTTCCTTCCCCTGCGAGTGATGAATCGAGAGCACCGCTCTCGAATGCCTTCATCCTGACATGCCGCCAACGTACTGTCAAGAGCAGTGCTCTCGCATTTCTTGACGCGAGTCCCGGGGGCACGGCAGGCTGGCGGCATGACAGTGACGGCACGCGGCATACGGGCCGAGAACCGAGAGCGGCTCGAGAGCGAGATCCTCCGTCTCGGCCGGGAGCAGCTCGCCTCCGTCGGGCCGGCGGCACTGAGCGTGCGCGCGATCGCCCGTGACCTCGGGATGGCCTCCTCGGCCGTCTATCGCTATGTCGCCAGCCGCGACGAGCTGCTCACCCGGCTCATCATCGAGTCGTATGACGCGCTCGCCGACGCCGCCGAGGCGGCCCACGACCGGATCGACCCCGCCGACCTGCGCGGGCGCTGGTTCGCCGTGGGCCACGCGGTGCGCGAGTGGGGGATCGCCCATCCCCACGACTGGGCCCTGCTCTATGGCTCCCCCGTGCCCGGGTATGCCGCGCCGACCGACCAGACCACCGATCCCGGCACCCGCGTCGCCGTCCTGCTCGCCGGCCTGCTCCGGGACGCCGTCGCCGCCGACGCCGCGGCCCGGCCCGAGCGGCGACCACCGGTCGCCGACGACCTCCGCGCCCTGACCAGCGGCCTGCTGACCGGCCTCGACATCCCCGAGAACGAGCTCTCGCCCGCCCTGTTCGCCGCGGGGATCACCGCCTGGACGCTGGCGGTCGCAACGGTGTCGAGCGAGGTCTTCGAGCAGCTCGGGGAACTCGGGGCGGCGGGGTATGCCGCGCTCCACCACTACGCCCTCGCCGTCGGTGCGGACGCCCTCCTGCGCTGACGTCGCTACAGTCGGGACATGCGCGCCGAGCGGATCACCGAGTCCGTCTGCTACCACGGCGAGGGGCCCGTGTGGTGGCCACGCCTGGCGGCCCTCCGGTTCGTCGATCTCCTCGCCGGCGACGTCATGACCCTCCTCCCCGACGGCACGGTGGTGCGCTCCCCGGTCGGGTCGCCGGTCGCGGCGGTGGTGCGCCCGCGGCATACGGCCGGGGCTGTGGTCGCCCGGGAGCGCGACGTCGCCCTCTTCGCCGACGACTGGTTCACCGAACTCGCCTGGGCGAGTGCGCCGTTCGTTCCGGAGGGACAGCGCTGCAATGAGGGCGGATGCGACCCCCAGGGCCGCTTCCACGTCGGGACGATGGCGTATGACCGCACCCCCGGCGCCGCGCGCCTGTTCCGACTCGACCCGGGCGCCGCGCCCGACGAGGTCCGCGCCGTCCGCGGCGGCCTCACCATCGCCAACGGCCTCGCCTGGAGCCCCGACGGCCGCACCGCCTATCACGCGGACACCCCGACCCACTGCGTCTATGCGGTGGAGCACGACCCCGCGATGGGGCTCGGCCCGCGGCGGGTCTTCGCCCGATTCGACGACGCCTGGCCGGACGGCCTCACCGTCGACGCCGAGGGCGGGATCTGGGTGGCGCTCAACGGATCCGGCCGCGTCGTGCGGCTCGACCCGGACGGCGCAGCGGTCACCGCGGAGGTGCACGTCGAGCCCCGGCAGAGCACCGCGTGCACCTTCGGCGGCCCCGACCTGACCACATTGTTCGTCACGACGTCACGAGAGAACCTCCCGGCCGACGCCGACCCCGCCGCCGGCTCGGTGTATGCCGCCTCGCCCGGCGTCCGCGGCCTGCCCCCGGTCGAGTTCGCCGGCTGACGCGGTCCGGATCGGCCGCCGAGTCGGCTCTGGTCCTGTCGAGACCGTTCGACCCGCCGCCGACCTCTCCCGAGGTGATCCGTCATGACCTGCTCCATCGACCTCCTCGCCCGCGTCGGCGGCAAAGCCGCGAACCTGCAGACCCTGCGCGACAACGGATTCCCGGTCCCGGACTTCGTCGTCATCGGCACCGAGGAGTATGCCGAGTTCGTCGCCGCGCACGGCCTCGCCGACGTCATCGCCGCCGCGCTGGCCGAGGGCAGCCCGGCGGAGGCGAGCGAGCGCATCCGGGGCGCCTTCCGCGCGGAGATCGGCGCGACCCAGCGTGACCGGCTGGTCGACCGGCTCGGATCGATCGTCCGCAGGCCGGTGGCGGTCCGCTCGTCCGCCACCGCCGAGGACCTGCCCGACCTCAGCTTCGCCGGTCAGCAGGACACCTTCCTCGACGTCGTCGGGATCGAGGCCGTCCTCGTCGCCGTCGTCGAGTGCTGGTCGAGCCTGTGGACCGAACGGGCCATCGGCTACCGCGACCGCGGTCGGGTCGCCCACGACGACGTCGCCATCGCCGTCGTCGTCCAGGAGATGGTCGCCGCGCAGGCCTCGGGCGTGCTGTTCACCGCCGATCCGTTGACCGGCCACCGCGGCCACACCGTCATCGACGCGGTCCGCGGGCTCGGGGAGGCTCTCGTCTCCGGCGAGGCGACCCCGGACAACGTCGTCGTCGACTCGGCGTCGGGAGTGGTGTTGGCGCACACCGTGATCGGCGAGGAGGCAGTGGTGTCCCCGGCGGAGATCGCCTCGCTGGTGGCGATCGGGCAGCGGGTGGCCGCGGCATACGGCACGCCGCAGGACATCGAATGGGTGCTGTGCGACGGCCGGATCTCGCTCGTCCAGAGCCGGCCGGTCACCAGCCTCTATCCCCTGCCGAACGCGCCCCGGGACGCGCTGTGGGTCAGCTACAGCGCCTTCGAGGGTCACCTCGCGCCACTGACGCCGCTGGGCCAGGACGTCTCGCACATGGTGCACGCGGGGGCGTGGCGGATGTTCGGCCGGTCGGTCGACTATCGTGCCAACCCCTATGTCGCCTTCGCCGGCGGGCGGCTGTGGGTCCGGATCGACCGGATGCTGCACCACCCGAGCGGCCGTCGGATCCTGCCCAAGGTCCTCGCCTCGGCGGAGCCGGTCATCGCCTCCATCGTCGCCCCGCTACTCGACGAGGACGACTTCGCGCTCCCCGCCGAGCGGGGCGCCGGCGGCGGCCGCGCCCGGCTGCGTTCTCTGGGGCGCCTGGCCCGGTTCGCCCGGCCGCACCTCGCGCAGCTGCCGCGCACGCTTCGCGCGCCCGAGGACACCCGGGCGGCCCTCGACGCCGCGGCCGAGTCGATGCTCGACGACCTGACCCGCGACCTCGCCGCGGCCGCGCGGGCGGCGACCCCGGCCGATCGACTCGCCGCCCGCCTGGGGGTCCTGGAATCCTTCGGGGAGAACGCGATTCCCCACATCATGCCGCCGTTCGCACGGGTCATGGTCCCGGTCGGCCTCGTGACCGCCCTGCTGCAGCGGGCCGCCCGCCGGACCGGCCTGCCGGACGCGGACGCCCTCGCGCTCGGGGTGCTGCGCTCGCTGCCCGGCAATGTCACGACCGAGATGGACCTGGCCCTGTGGGCGGTCGCGCGCGTCATCCGCGACGACGCCTCCGCGCGCGCCGTGTTCACCGGTGGCTCGGCCGCGGAGCTCGCCGAGGCCGCGCTCGCGGGCCGGCTGCCGGCGGCGGCACAGGCCGCACTCGACGGATTCCTCGCGGCCTACGGCCTGCGCGGGAACGACGAGATGGACCTGGGCGGCCCGACCTGGGCCGAGGACCCCGAGGCGGTCCTCGCGACCCTCGTCACCTACGCGGGCCTGCCGGACAGCGCGGCGCCGGACGCGGCATACGCGCGCGGCGCCATCGCGGCGCAGGCGGCGATCGACCGGCTCGCGGAGGCGGGCGGCCGGCTGCACGGACGCGAGATCCGCTTCCTCGCCGGGCGCCTGCGGGCGCTGTCCGGCGGCCGGGACACCCCGACATTCGCCCTCGTCCAGGCCTTCGGCCTGATCCGAAACGCCCTGCGCGAGAGTGGTGCCGATCTCGTCGCCGCGGGTGTCGTCGACACGCCGACCGACCTCTTCCTCCTGTATGCCGACGAGCTCGCCACCGCGTTCGCCGCCGGTGACCTGCGCGCGCAGGTCGCCGCGCGTCGGGCCGACCTCGAGCGCGAACGGCGGCGAGGCCGGGTGCCGCTCGTCCTCGTCGGCGACGGCCGGACGTTCTATGACGGCGTCGGGGAGGCCGTCGGCGAGCTCGGCGGCACGGGGGTCTCCCCCGGGGTCGTCGAGGGGCGGGTGCGGGTCGTCGAGGACCCCCGCGGCAGCGAACTGCAGGCGGGCGAGATCCTCGTCTGCCGGGCGACCAACCCCGCGTGGACCCCGCTGTTCCTCACCGCCGGTGGTGTCGTCACCCAGATCGGCGGCCTGATGAGCCACGGCTCGGTCGTGGCCCGGGAGTACGGCATACCGGCCGTCGTCGGGGTGAACCACGCGACCGAGCGGCTCGTCACCGGTCAGCGGATCCGGCTCGATGGCACCACGGGTGCCGTCACGCTGCTCGACGACTGAGCGTCAGCGTCCGAAGAGCCGGGCGAAGAGGCCGCCGCCCTGGGCGGCCGGGTCGTTCTTGTGACCGGGGCACCAGTCGGCGGCGGGCACCCCGCGCCGCACGGCGTCGACGTGCTGGCCGCAGCCGGCCCAGGTGGTCTTGCCGCATTGGCGGCACTTGACGGCTCGGCACATGGCTGGTGGGTCTCCTCGGTCGCGGGTGGGGCGGCAGAAGCATACCCCCATGGGTATGCGGGGGCAACGTCGACACTCAGTCGATCGGTTCGACCGGGTAGCCGATCTGGTGGGCGGCCTCGGCGACCCGAGCGTAGACCTCGAGTTGCGTCAACGGCCGGGCGAAGCCCGGGCCACCCCGCGGCAGGGCCGAGGCGGCGTGCGGAAAGAGCACGACGGTGACCCGCCCGTCCATCGTCGACCGGCACTGCAGGCCGTCCGCCTCCGGCCACCGGTCGAGGATGGCGGCGGCATACCGTCGGCAGATCACCCGTGGCGCCGACCCGAGAGCGTGCGCCGCGCCATTGCGCAACGGCCAGTCACCGGTGAGGTCGAGGAGGATGAGCGGACGAGCCGGCGAGAAGCCATAGAGGTACGGGGCACCGGTGACGGGGTCGACGGCGCGGTACTTCTGGAACTTCTCCGCCACGACGGTGACCAGGTCGGGCGAGGCATAGAGGACGCCGCGGGTCGGCTGCAGCGACGCCGGCGGGAGATGCGGATCCCACCGCATCGTCGGCAGCGGACCGAACGAGCGAAAACCGTTCCACGGCAGCACATGGTCGCCGGATGTGGCGGCGATCCTCCACAACGCGGACTCCATCGGGACCCAGTCTCGGGCATCGGCATCGAGGTTGGGAGAGGGCAGTTGCGGGACCTTGGGACGGGGGGTGCGGGTCACTCGTGCGACTCGGCCCGCAGCACGTCGGCAACGGCCCGCGGATCGGATCCATCGGCGAGCCAGCGGACCGGCGACTGGCCGTCGAGGGACTCCTCCGGTGTGGTCATGAATCGCGCGAGCCGTCGCCGCCCCCAGCCAGCGGGCACATCGGCCACCGCGATGGCCAGTCCGGGCAGGGCCTCGTTTCCGTTGAACTGCCACTCGGGGAAGACCAGCTTCCCGTCGACGTCCTCTCCGTGCAGGTCGCCGGCCGCGCGACGCCGAGTCACCGTCGGCCGGGACACGCCGAGCAGTTCGGCCACTCGGGCGGTGTCGAGGGATCCGCTCTCCCGGGCCACGTCGAGCGACCGGTGCAGCGCCGCGGACATCGGGGCGAGGAAGACATCCGCGGGCTCGGCCACGCCGCCGTGCTCGTCGAGGAAGCCGCGCTCGGCCTCCGTGAGCGGCACGGCCGCGCCGGCGATGGCCTCGAGAACCGCGTGGGCCACGGCCTCGGCCGGGATGGTGAGCCCCTCGGCGTCGAGCACCGAGGCGAAGGCCCGCGTGAGGCGATCCCTCGTGTCCGGGTGGAGACCTGGGGAGGCGGCGGTCGGCATACGTCAAGTGTAACGCGATGCACTGGCGATGCATCACGTTGCGGACGGACTCGTCAGGCGGCGAGCGTGACCAGACGACGCTTCATGGCCTCGGCATACTGATCGGCGTCGAGACCGGCGATGAGGTGCCACAGGCCCGGTTCGACCTTGACCGCCGCCGGCAGGCCGGCGCGGGTGAGGGCCTCGGTGTCGACGAGGGAGTCGTCCTGGACGCGGACCCGGACGCGGGTCTGGGCGATCGGCTCGACGTCCAGGACGTTCTCGGGGCCTCCGAGGGCGGTCATCCACTGCTTGGCCTGGTTGGCCTCCTCCTCGCGGACGACGATGACGACCGGCTCGGGGGTGTCCTCGACGAGTTCGCCGCGGGCGGCGGCCTTCTGCTCGGCGGTGCGGTAGTCGGTGACGATGACGAGGATCATCGAGGTGAAGAAGGCCGCGGCGATGGCGATGGAATAGAGCGGGATCTTGTTGAACGCGGGGATCGTCAGCAGCGACGTGAAGACGAAGGCGCTCGTCTTCAGGCCACCGCCGATGCCGATGATGAGGCCGCCGATGAGACATCCGACGAGCATCCGCGGATAGATCCGCTTGAACCGCAGGTGGATGCCATAGAGGGAGGGTTCGGAGATCCCGCCGAGCAGGCCCGCCGCCAGCGCGCCGGTCGCGGTCTGGCGCATCTGGACGTCCTTGTCACGCCAGGCGAGGAAGAGCACGCCCGCGGTGGCGCCGAAGCAGGAGAAGTTCCACGCGCCCATGGGACCCTGGATGAAGTCGTAGCCGAGGGTCTGGATGTTGAGCAGCATGATCGCGTTGATCGGCCAGTGCAGTCCGAGCGGCACCATGAACGGATAGATCAGCGGGATGAGCACGGCGAAGATGAACGGCGAGAGGTCGTTGACCGCCTTCAGGGCGCTGGCGAGGCCGGCACCGGCATACACCCCGATGGGGCCGATGAGGAAGGCGGTCAGCGGCAGCATGATGAGCATCGCGAGGAAGGGGACGAAGATCAGCTGGAGGTTCGGCGGGATGAGCCTCTTCAGGCCCTTGTAGAGCGGGCCGAGGATGGCCGCCATGAGCAGCGGCGGGAACACCTGCGAGCTGTAGTTGAAGATCGTCAGCGGCACCCCGAAGATGTCGATGATGCTCACCTTGCTGCCGAAGACGGTCGCCGTCCGGGCGACATCCTTCAGGGCGGAGAAGCCGGGCAGCATGACCAGCCCCATGATGGCGAACCCGATCCACGGGTCGGCGTCGAGCTTCTTCGTCGCGTTGTAGGCGACCATCAGCGGCAGGAAGACGAAGACCGACTGCCAGCACAGGTTGACGAACTGCCACGACGGCGACAGCGTCGTCCGCGGGTCGGCCCAGTTGCCGATGACCCCGGTCGTGCTCATCAGCGACATGAAGGTGATGAACAGCGACGCGCCGAGCAGCGCCCCGAGGATCGGGCGGAAGGAGTCGGAGAGGAACTCGAAGAACGAGTCGAGCCAGGCGACCTTCCCGCGCGGACCGGCGGCGCGAGCGGCGGCCTTGACGTCGTCGACCGACTGTTTGCCCATGTTGGCCATCTCGGGGAGGCCGAGGATCTCGTTGTAGACCGTCTGGACGGCGCCGCCGATGATGATCTGATAGCGATTGCCGGCCTGCGGCACCGCGCCCATGACCCCCTTGATCCCCTCGACCGTCTTGGTGTCGATGACCGAGGAATCGTTGAGTTGGAAGCGCAGGCGGGTCGCGCAGTGGGTCAGGCCCTGGATGTTGTCGGCGCCGCCGACGCTCTTGACGATCTCGGATGCGGTGGTGCTCATGGCCATTGGCTCCTCGGCGCTGGGCGGGTCAGTCCTCGTCCACCGGGACGAGGGCGCGGACGTCGGCGGGGGTCGAACAGGTGACGGCCTTGGCCGCGAGTTCGCGGCAGGTCAGGAGGGAGTAGCGGCGGATCGCGGCCTTGACGGCCGGGATCGCCGGGATCGAGCAACTCAGCTCGTCGACGCCGAGGCCGACGAGGATCGGCACCGCCTGCGGGTCGGAGGCGACCCCGCCGCAGATCCCGAGCCACTTCCCGCGCTCGTGCAGCGCGTGCGAGGCGCCGCCGATGAGACTGAGGACGGCCGGGTTGCACGGGTCCACCTGGGCGGCGAGCTTCGGGTGACCGCGGTCCATGGCGAGGGTGTAGGAGGTCAGGTCGTTGGTGCCGACGCTGAAGAAGTCGCAGCCCTCCTCGTCGGCGAACTGGCGGGCCATGATGCCGACCGACGGGACCTCCATCATGATCCCGACGGCGACGGGGGTGGTCACGCCGGAGGCGTCGCGTTCCTCGTCCCAGATCTTCTTGGCCTGGCGCCAGTCCTCGATCGTCGCGATCATCGGGAACATCGCATAGAGCTTCGCGCCGGCGTCGGCGGCCCGCAGGATGGCCCGCGCCTGGGTGCGCAGCACCTGCGGCTTCTCCAGCCCGACCCGCACGCCCCGCATCCCGAGGAAGGGGTTCTCCTCCGGTGCGATCGGCAGATAGGGCAGCGGCTTGTCGCCGCCCACGTCGAGGGTCCGTATGACGAGGGGCTGGCCCGGGCGCAGCGCCGCCGCGCACTCGCGATAGATCGCCGCCTGGTCGTCCTCCGACGGCGCGGACGTGCGCCCGAGGAAGACGAACTCGCTGCGCAGCAGGCCGACACCCTCGGCGCCTCGGGTCATAGCCTCCCGGGCGTCGTCGACGCCGCCGATGTTGGCGACGATGGCGACCTGGTGGCCGTCGGTGGTGACCGCCGGCTCGTCCCGGTGGGTCTCCTCCTCCGCACGGCGCTGCGTCATACGGCGCTGGCGGGTGAGGATCGCCTCGATCTGGGCGTCGTCGAGGTTCTGCTGGAGGGTGCCGCGACCGCCGTCGACGACGACCCGGGTGCCGTCGGGGATGTCGAGGGCGCGGCCCTCGATCCCGGCGACCGCGGGGATGTCGAGGGAGCGGGCGATGATCGCGACGTGGGAGGAGGCCCCGCCGTTCGTCGTGGCGAACCCGACCACGCGCTTGGGGTCGAGTTGCGCGGTGTCGGACGGCGTGAGGTCCTCGGCGATGATGATCGTCCCGACGGGCATCTCGGGTCGTTCGCTGCGCTGGCCGGTCAGTTCCTCGAGGACCCGCTGCCCGACATCGCGAATGTCGTTGGCGCGTTGGGCGAGAATCTCGTTGGCGGACTGGGCGAGCCGGTCGGCGTAGTTGGTGAAGGCGCCCTTCCAACTGTAGGCCGCGCTCTTGCCCTTCTCGATGGCGCTCGAGGCGAGGTCGAGGAGGTCGGGGTCCTCGAGGATCTGCTGGTGGGCGGCGAAGATCGCCGCCTTGTCCGGGTCGGCCTCGCTCTCCAGGCGCCGCTGCAGGGCCGAGAGGTCGAGCAGGGCGCGGTCGATGGCCGAGTTGAGCTTGCGGCGTTCGAGGTGCTTGTCGGCGGCGAACTCCTCGACCGTGATGTCGTCGCGGCGCAGCTGGAGGACGGTGCCGACACCGAGGCCGGGGGAGGCCGAGACGCCGAGGAGGAGGTTGGGGTCGCCGGAGCGGGGGGCAGAGGGTTCCTCGGGCTCGGCGAGCGTCTCCGGTGCCGCGGCGGCCTCGCCGGTGGCGGCGGTGATCGGCGGGCAGTCCTCGCCGAGACCGGATTTCAGCGCCTCGGTGAGGGCGGCGACGGCCTCGTCGGCGTCGGGGCCGTGGGCGGTGATGGTGACCTTCTGACCGCGGGCGACGCCGAGTCCCATGATCGCGACGATGCTCTTGGCGTTGGCGACGTCGTCGCCGCGGCGGAGGCGGACGTCCGCGGCATACGACTTGGCGAGGGCGACCATCGTCGCGGCCGGGCGAGCGTGCAGGCCGGTGGGGTTGGGGACGAGGATCCCCTCCGAGGTGGCGCTGCGCGCGGGGGCCGACGCGCCGTCGCCGGCGTCGGTCGGCGACGCGAGGGTGGCCTCGGCGGCGATGTCGGCACCGCCGGTGACGAGCCCGGTGCGCGGGGTCAGGGAGTCGATGAGTTCGGAGTTGCTGACGACGACCTGGGTCAGGAGGCTCTTGGCCTTCTGGGCGACCTCGTCGAGATCGAACTCGACGAGCGGGTCGCCGACGGCGACACGCTGACCCGTCTTGACACGGGCGGTGAAGCCCTCGCCGCCGAGTTGGACGGTGTCGAGGCCGATGTGGAGGAGGACCTCGAGGCCGTCGTCGGTGCGGATGGTCACGGCGTGCTGCGACGGCTGGACGTCGATCACCTCCCCGGCGACCGGGGCGAGGAGGACATTGCTGATCGGGTCGATCGAGAAGCCCTCGCCGACCATCTTCTTGGCGAAGACGGGGTCCGGCACCTGCTCGATGGGGACGAGGATCCCGGTCAGTGGAGCGGTGAGTTCGATGGTGCGGGAGGGACTTCCGCCAGGCACGGCGACGCCTTTCCTCGATGGGTCACGACGATGTGCTGTGGGCCCGAGGTCGGCCTGGGAGGCAGGGGACGCCGGCGCCCGATGAGGCGAGTCTCAGTCTGGCACTTGGCGTGTGTCTGCGCGAGGGCAGGCCTTGCGGGTCAGGGACGGTCCCGGGCACTATTGTCCTGACAAAAGGACATCCAGGGAGGATGACGATGCGCACGCTGCCCACGGCCCGGACCCTCGATCCCCGGGAGGCGCCCTCGTTGCGGTGGGGCATACTCGGCACCGGCTGGATCGCCGAGAAGTTCACGACCGCGCTGCGGCGGCACACCACCCAGCGGATCCAGGCGATCGGGTCGCGGACCAAGGACGGCGCCGACCGGTTCGCGCGGTCGGTGGGCGGGGCCACGGCATACGGCTCGTATGAGGCGCTGGTCGCCGATCCCGACGTTGACATCGTCTATGTCGCGACACCCCACAACCACCATGCCGCGCACGCCCTGCTCGCGATCGAGGCCGGGAACCACGTCCTCGTCGAGAAGCCGGTCGCGATCAGCGAGGCCGAGGCGCGGGCGGTCGCGACCGCCGCCGTGCAGGCTGGGGTGTTCTGCATGGAGGCGCTGTGGACGCTGTTCCTGCCGAAGTACGACGTGCTCGGGCAACTGCTCGCCGACGTGCGGCTCGACACGGTGCTCGCCGACATGGGCGAGTACTTCGAGCCCGATCACCGGATCTTCCGCGCGGAGTTGGCCGGCGGGCCGCTTTATGACATGGCGACCTATCCGCTGAGCATCGCCATGTGGGCGCTGGGGTCACCGGAAACCGTTGCCGCCGTCGGCACTCCCGCCCCCAACGGGGTGAACGGGCAGCTCGGGATGATGCTGACCGGCGAGGACGGCGGGGTCGCGATGCTGCACTCGTCGATCATCGGGATGACCCCGACGACGGCGACCTTCGCCGGGCTCGATCAGACTATCAGCGTCGACGGCGCCTTCTATCAGCCGGGCGGGTTCACCGTCACCACGCGCGCCGGCGACACCCTGCGGTATGACGAGCCGCGCGTCGCCCACGAGGGCGGGTTGCACTTCCAGGCCGCCGATGTCGCCCGCCGGATCGTGGCCGGCGAGACGCAGTCGCCGATCCGGCCGATGGCCGACTCGGTGCGCCTCCTTCGGGTGATGGACGCGATCCGGGCGCAGGTGGGGATTCCGCTGCCGCCGAGCCCCTGATCGGTGGTTGGCCCCGGCCGCCGACCCGCGCGAGGCGTGCTCACGGCGTGGGTGGGTCGGTGGGGTCGCTATGGTCATGCTGGGTCGTTGGGGTCGGTGCGGTAGTAGAGGCTGCCGGGTCGGTTGTTGGTGGGT
>JBDIAJ010000053.1:0-24353 GCA_039812345.1 Nostocoides sp.
GCTGTCGCTTTGTTAGGCGCTCCGGTCAGAATGTCGCGTTTGTATCACATTTCCAGCCGCCTGAATAAACCTCAATGGATGGCTTCACAAGGTCTTTGTTTCGTGACTCATTCGGCCTTTCCCAGGTTGTGCTCCCTGCTACTCACCATGGCAACGGCTCTTGCCAGCCATGCGACAGACCGCGCACCAGATCCCAGCATCACGGGGTCCGGATCCTGGAGTCTGTCTCGGCTGGGCTTTCCGGATCTGGTCGTGTCGGCGCAAGACCCTGACAGGTCCGTCACCGTCCGATTGCCGGCTGACGCCCATCAGGGTCCCGACCAGTGGTGGCACATCTTCATGCGGGCGACCGTCTCGTTCAGGAAAGATGGGCATGGCATCGCCTACCTGACCGGCTTCGTCAACGACGCCGCGTCGGCATCAGCCAAATTCGATCTCGATCGAGGTCCCGAAGGCGGTATGTATTGGAACGCCGTGGACATCGATGGGGAAATCGAACACGACGAAACAACGAGAACAGTCACTTTCGACTTCAGCAATTACGTCCAGAAGGACGGGGTCAAACCCGGCGAGGCCTCCATCAGGTTCGGGATGGAGGCTCTCAACGGGTCCCTGAGCGGCGTCCTGGACAAGGTCGTCATCGACTCCGAACACACCGGCCTGATCGTGGACGACGACGGGCCCGACGACCTCGGCTTGCACATCGGCGCCTTACCGCAGACGCCGCACATAGGGGATCACCTCGCCATCCCCTTCACCGTGACCAATGCCGACGAGCAGCCCGGCGAAGGCCTCCACGTGTCCATCGAAACGACTTCCGGACTGGTGGCCGAGCAGGGGGTCATCGCGATTCCATCGGTGCCACAGGAGGCTAAGAGTTCCACCAGTGTCGAGGCGACCGCTACGGGAGCACAACGTGTCGTCCTGCGCTTGACAAATGGCCGGGGCCGGACGAAGGCTGCCCAAGTTGTCGAGTTCGACGTGACCGATCGCGGACACGGCGAATGGCTCTTCTTCGGCGGCGCGACAGTTCTCACCTTGCTCGGTCTCGGCCTCGCCCACGCCGGCCGGTCCCCGAACAAGAAGAATTCCAAGGCGCAACTCGACACCAGCGATCCGGCAGAGTAAGGGTGCCTCCCAAACCTGCGCGGATGGCCGTGCTCCTGAGTCTGTTCGCCGGCGCAATCGTCCTCGCCTCCGCGGGAGTCATTGTCAGCCTGCGGGACGACCCCGGTGGTGGATCGAGAGCGGGGTCACTGCCGACTACCGCGTCGCCCTCGGTGAAACCAACCCAGACGTCTCAGATCTTCAGTGCGGCCGACCAGGACTTGGCCCGTCGGATCGTGCGGGAATCCCCGGTCGTCGCGAGGATTGCCGGCAGAATCAGCTGGCGGATGGACGAGGTGATCCCGGTGGAGTACTACTTGTCGGACGGCGACCTCCGTGCGGCCGGTGTCCATATTCGCTTCGACGAGGCGGTCCCGCTCCCGGACGGCATCCCCGTTCCGAGAACGTGGCCAGAGGGCAAGGGCCCGACGACGCGCACGGAGCTCAGCACGCTCAGTTCCGCCAACGACATCACCATGGAGACGGCGCTCGCCATCGTGGACCTCGACCGTCGCGAGATGCTGATGGTCTCCCCCCGCTGGTGATCAGCGGACCAGAACTCACGCGCCGCCGAGGATCGCCCGCAGGTAGTCCCCGCTCGTCGCGCCGGCATCACTCAACGCATCCGCAGCGGCTCGCGATTGGAGCGATTCCAGCGCCCAGGCGTCGGGATCGGCATACGAGCGAATGCGGGCGGCCGCCTCCGCCGGCGTGGCGACCACCCAGTCGGGCGTGCCGGCATAGATCGTCCGGGCGCCGTCGAGCGCGGCGACCTGCGGCCAGTCGCGGATGACCGGGACACACCCGGACACCGCGGCCTCCACGACCCCGACCGGCCACCCCTCGACCACGCTCGTCGACAGGGCGAACCCGCAGTCGTCCAGTGCCTCCTCGAGGTGCCGGGTGAACCCGACCCAGACGATCGCGTCGCGGAGTCTCGGGTCCGCGGTCAACTCGCGGAACCGGGCGAGGTAGTCCGCCACCGGGACGAGCGCGGAGTCGGCGAAGTCCCGGCCGATGAGATGGAGCCGCCAGGTCGGGTCGTCGTTCAGGAGTTCGCGAAGGATCTCGACGGCGAAGATCGGGTCCTTGACGCGTCGGCCCCACCCGACCATGGCGATCCGGCGGTGGGCCCCCGGATGCTTCGGCCGACGGTAGCGCTCGACGTCGATGATGTTGTTGACGACCGTGAGACGGGTCGGGAGGCCTGCACCCGGCGCCGCCAGCTGGGGTGCGACGAACGCCTCGACGTGCCGGCTGACGAGCAGCACCTCGGCCACGCGCGACCAGCGAACCAGTTGCGCCCAGGCCTTGGTGGCGTCCACCCGGTGCATCCGGATGACGAGGCGCGCACCGTCGGGCACGAGGTACGACGCGAACAGGGCGCCGGGGTCGCACCAGTCCGCGAAGACGACATCGGCGCCGGCGAGTCGCCCGGCGAGGACGTCGAGCTGGCGCCGGGCTCCACGGTCCTCGGGCAGGGCGGACCAGCGGCCCGGATCGGCCAGGCGCAGCCACTCCCCGACGATCTGCTCGGTCGGGTCGCGTCGCTGGAGCATCGGGCCGAGATCGTCGGCGCGGACGAGATCCGGGGTGTGGCCGGCGCCGGTGAGGATGTCGACGACCGGCTGGAAGAACGAGCCATAGGCCCCGGCGAGGACGACGACCCGCGGCCGGCCCACCACCCCCGAGGGCTCCGGCGGGACCTCACCCCCCGCTGAGGTCTGGTGTTCGGACCGAGGTCGTCCCTCTGGAGGTCCGACCTCGGTCCGAACACCAGACCTCAGCTCGGTTGGGGGGCCGTCGGTGGGGGTGGCGGCGGCAGGAGCGGCCAACCCGGCGACATAGCGGCCGAACTGCGATTCGCGCCAGGGCGCCAGGACGGACTGGGGGGCCGCGACGATCAGTGAGCGCTGGCCGTCGGCGTGGAGCTCGCTGTGGAAGACGAGCCGCAGCCCGAGGGTCACCAGCCGGACCGCACCCGTCAGGTCACCCGCGTCGGCGCGATCCATGGCGGCGTCGAAGGCCTCTCGGGCCGCCTCCGCATCGCCCTTCTTCGGACCGGACCCGAGGCTCAGTTCGGCGATCCGCAGCAGCGCCGGTATGCCGTTGCCCCGCCGCTCCGACTCCGCCAGTCGGCCGAACGCGGGTGCGAGCGTGCCGAGTTCGCGATAGCCGGACGCCCCGAGCAGGTCGACCCCGGCCCGGCCGATCGCCTCGACCGTCTCGGGCGAGCGGTATGCCGCGGTCAGCACCTCCTCGAGCAGGACCGCCAGGCCGGTGCGCCCCTGGGCGCCCCCGGCATGCCCCTGCAGGAGTTGCCGGCGCCGCCGGTCGCCGAGGTCGTCGACGAAGGCCCCCCACTCGACGACCCGCACGTCCGGCCGCCTGGCCGCCTTGCGCACCGCCGCAGACCTCCCGTCGGGCGCGACGATCTCGCCCGCCGCGGCGACGGCCTTCGAGACCGCGGGGTTCCCGTCGAGGGCCGCCACGAGTCGCCGGCTCGGGGCCAGGTCGGCCCCGCCCGTCCCGGCGCCGAGGTGCACCTGGCGGACATTCGACGGCAGCCCGCGCAACGCGCGCTTCCCGGTGTGGACCACGACAGCGCGCACCTCCTCCGCGGCCGTCGCCAACGCCCACTGGTGGACGACATGGGACGCGAGCCCCGCCTCCTCGGCGAGAATCACCACCTGCCCCGCCCCACCTGCCACGCTCGTCACGCCCGTCACAGCCACTCCGTCCGCGCCGACGACGAGGACTCCGCGCCGGGGACGGCCCCGCCCTCCGCGGACCGACCGTCCCCCACCCCCGACAGCAGGTCGGCGAGGCTCGGCACGTCCTCCCCGAGATCGAGACTCCAGTCGGCCGCCTCCTCGGGGGTGGGTGCGGCATACGTGATGTCGCGGCCGAAGATCGTCCGCGCGCCCTCCCGCATGGCGAGGAGGTCGAGCGCCACCCCGTCGCGGGGCGCCGGCAGCAGGGCGACGATCCGTTCGGCCCGGACGGCGGGGACGTCGAGACTCGGCATCTCCAGCAGCCCGGGGGTGACCACGACGAGCAGCGGCGTGGTCGCCGCATCGGAGGCGCTGATCAGGTCGACGCGCCCGGACAGCACCGGGCTCATCGCCCGCGGCAGCGTCTCGGGTCGCCTCGGGCGACCGCTCGTCGGATCCTCCTGGAACACCAGCGCGCTCCGGAGCGACCGGTCCATCATCAACGACCGCGTCGGTTCCTCCGTCCAGGCCGACGGCGACGTCAGGTCCACCAGATACACCACGTCGTATGCCGATCGCGGGCTCGCCGCGCCCGGCAGGTTGCGCTGGAACGACCACGAGGCGGGGAACGCCCGCCGCCGCAGTTGCTCCGCGCCCCGCAGTGGCGCAGTCGCCGGCGTCATCGCGTCGTGCCAGGCGCGGAAGGAGGCGCGGTAGAGCGCCCGGTCGGGGGTCATCCACAGCATCCGGAAGTCGCTGCGGGACAGCGACCCTCCGCGCAGCCGGGTGATCGCCAGCGGGGTCGAGGTGTCGAGGGTCGGCCCGAGCCGGCGCTCGACCCGCTCGTGGTACTCCGAGTCGGCGCCCTTGCGGACCGTGTCGAACACCCCGACCGTCTCGATCGTCGAGCGGCGCACCAGGAAGGAGGAGGCGTTGCGCCGCCGCGAGGGATATCCGAGCCAGGACACGCTGAGGTCGTCGAGCGCGCGGATCGCGTCGCTGCGACTCGCGGGCGCGAACGGGTGCTCCCGCAGCAGGCGCACCTGATCGGCGATCCGGTGCGGGTGGGACCAGTCGTCGGCGTCCTGGGTCGTGACGAAGTGCCCGCGGGCCCGGGTGATCGCCTCGTTGCGCCCGAGGTAGCTCCCGCCGTTGACGGGCATCCGCACGACGTCGACCCGCGGATCGAGGGCCACCGCCTCGTCGAACACCTCGGCATACCCCGGGCCGGAGGCGTCGTCGACGAGGAGGATCTCGAGATTGCCGTAGGTCTGCGCCGCCATCGACCGGATCGAGTTGACCAGACCGGCGTCGGGACGGAAGCACGGGACGATGACCGTGACCAACGGACCGTCAACGGTGTCTCCGCCGCGGGCGGTCAGGCCGTCGAAGGGGTGCTCCGCCGCCGGATCGACGGCGATCGGCGCGAGGCCGGCCGCCGTGAAGCGCTCGTTGAACAACGCGAGCCACCGCTCGTGGGCGGGGTCGCCGGGGAGGCGGCCGGCGGCATACGGATTGGCGAGGTCGAGGCGCAGATCCGCCTGCTCGGCCACGGTCAGGGGGAGCACCCGGAGCAGCCGCTCGACCTCGGCCCGATCACCGGCGAAGTAGGCGAGTTGCGCGCAGAGGAAGGCCGAGGACTCCGCGTCCGCGAACGGGCCCGGCCCGACCCGCTCGAGGATGTCGCCGTATGCCGCCCGCGCCCGTCCCGGCGCTCGCACCGCCTCGTCGCCGACCGCCCAGACGGTCGCGAGGGCGAGCGCCTCGTGGGGGTGGGCGAGGCACGCGTCCGGCCAGCGTCCGGTGGCGTCGAGCGCGTCCGCGAGGTCGGCGGCGTCGGCATACCCGTCGGTGGCGCGCAGCGCGAGGACGTCGAGAAGTTTCGGCGCCCCCGTGCGCAGCGCGGCCCGGCCCAGGCCGTGGACCCCGGGGATCGCGAAGCCGCGGGCGGTGAGCCGGGAGACGGCGACATCGACGACCGGCCGCCGCGTCCGCATCGCATCCGCCTCTCGGGTCACATGGAATAATCGCCGAGCGTAATGCAGGGTCCCGGGCGCCACCTGGCCCGTTCCCGCCGATCGACCGAAGGATTCGCCTCGATGACGTCCACGCGCGTGCTCGGCGGACTGGGGGCGCTGGGAGTCCTCGGTCTCCTCGCGTTCGTCGGGGCGCTGCTCCACTGGGACTGGCTGATCGTCCTCGGGCTGGCCGGGATGCTCGGCCTCCTCGGGGTCGTCGTGCTCAACACCAACACCCTCGTGCGCAGCCACCGCCTCGCCTGGGACAAGTCCGTCCGGCTCGGCGGCGGGGCGGCCGGGCCCGTGCTCGCGACCGGCCCGGTCGGGGCACCGGCGAGCGAGAAGGACCTGACCGGGGCGCTGCGGCTCCTCCAGGCGCAGTACGTCGGTCGGCTCGACCGCGCCCAGACGACCCTCGAGCGCGCCGCGGCCCGGCTCGACGGCGTGGCCGGTGCGACGACCGGGGCGCCGCCCGGAGACGCCACCACTGCCGGGCCGGCCGACCCGATCGCCGCCCTGCCGGACGGCTCCACGCTCACGCTGTATGCCGTGACCGACGGCGCCCTCGACCTCGCCGCGCGGGCCATCGCCCGGGGCCTGCCGGTCCTCGTCGTGGACCCGGACAGCGCCGACCGGGAGCGCCTCAGCGCCGCCGGGCTCACCGACGTCATGGTCGTCCCGGCCGATGCGCCCGTGGCGGGCAGGGTGCTGATCAGCCTCCCCACCCCGGGCGAGCGGTGACCGACCCGACCGGGCCCGAGACCCACCGACCGACGCCCGACCCGACAAGCCCGGCGAGCGGGTCGGTGGTCGCCCCGGGCTCGGAGGACGTGACGCCCGCCCGACGGGCCGTGATCGACAACCTCGCCGCCGGCATCCCACCGAAGGACAAGGGCGTCGCCCCCACCCTCCTGCGGGCGCGCATGCCCAGCGGACGCGACGTCCTCGCGGCGCGCGCGACCCACGGCGCCCACCTCGCCGAGGGGCTCGACGCGATCGGCCGACGGGCCGCCGCAAGCGGTCGACCCGATCCCGCCGCCGTGGCCGGCTTCGAGGCGGAACTCGTCGCGGCATACGCCCAGGTCAGCGCGCTGATGTTCGGCGACCCGGATGGACGGGCGATCGGCCTCGGGCTCTATCGGCTCCTCGACCGGGCCGGCCGGCTCGGCGGCCTCAAGCGGCGCCACCTCGACCTCTATCCCCAACTCCTCTATGCCGCGGGCCGGCTCGACGACGCTCGTCACGCCCTGGCGGGCAAGCTCACGCCGTCGGTCGTCGACTTCCTGCGCGCCGATCTCGCCCACCCGAGCACCGGGGGCACCCCGGCCACCTGGCTCGCCGCCCTGTCGGCCGCCCTCGCCCCGAGCCCGGAGACCGTCGGTGTCGCCCTCCACCCCGACGCCGGCGGGCGCGGGCACACCACCGGCATGAGCCTGCTCGACCGGCTCACCGGCGCGACCCGACCGGCGCCGCTGCACGGCCCGCTCGTCACCGTCATCACCAGCGCCTACAACCCCGGCCGGCCCCTGCTGACCGCGGCCCGCTCGATGATCGAGCAGTCCTGGCAGGACTGGGAACTCCTGGTCGTCGACGACGCCTCCCCCGACCCCGGGGCGGCGGCGATCCTCGACGAGGTCGAGGGCCTCGACCCGCGGATCCGGGTCATCCGCAAAGCCGTCAACGGCGGGACCTATCGGTGCCGCAACACCGCACTGCGCCTCTCCCGAGGCGACTTCGTCACCTGCCTCGACTCGGACGACTGGGCGCACCCGCAACGACTCGAACTCGGTCTGCTGCCCCTGCTCGCCGAGCCCGGCCTGCTGGCCACGCGCTCCCTCGGCGTCCGCGCCGACGAGGATCTGCGCGTCACCCGTCCGGGCTATCTCGGGCCATTTCCGGCCGCCTCCTCCCTGCTCTTCCGCGCCCCGCAGGTGCCCGGGCGCATCGGCTTCTTCGACACGGTACGCAAGGCCGCCGACACCGAGTACGCCCGACGGATCGAGGCCGCCTTCGGGCAGCCCATCGTCGACATCCCCCGGGACATCCTCACCATCCTTCGGTCGAGTCTGGAGTCGCTCTCGGCCGACGAATTCGCCGCCGGCTGGCGGCACGAGGCCCGGCCCGCCTACAAGCAGGCCTACACGCGCTGGCACGAGGCGATCAACCTTGCCGGTGCCGATCCCTTCCTCGACCCGCTGGCGCCCCGGGCCTTCCCGGCCCCGGCCCGTTGGACCAGCCCCGTGGACCGCCGCCTCGCCCGGCCGCGGCACGTCGATGTCGTCCTCGCCGGCGACTGGCGTCGCTACGGCGGCCCCCAGGTCTCGATGATGCAGGAGATCGCCGCGTGCACCGCCGCCGGGATGCACGTCGGGGTCATGCACCTGGAGGCCCTGCGCTTCTACACCAGCGTCGACCAGCCGCTGTGCCACCCGCTCCAGGACCTCCTCGCCGCCGGGACGGTCGAGCGAGTCTTCCCCGACGACGACATCGAGGTCGACGTCCTCCAGATCCGCTACCCCCCGATCCTCCAGTTCCCTCCGGCGATCTCCGGGACCTTCACCCCGAAGCGGCTGTTCGTCATGGCCAACCAGGCGCCGCGCGAGCCCGACGGCTCCGACCCGCGCTATGTGCCCGCCGACGTCACGGCCAACGCCCGCGCCCTGTTCGGGGTCGAGCCGCGCTGGATCCCCCAAGGCCCGACGATCCGGGCGCTGCTCGAGGCGGAGCTGCCGCCCGAGTCGATCACGCCCTGGGACAACCCCGGCCTGATCGACATCGACGCGTGGTACGTCCGGCCCGCCGACCGGCCCGTCGGCGCCACCCCGATCGTCGGCCGCTTCTCCCGCGACGACCGGATCAAGTTCCCGGACGACCCGCGCGACCTCCTCGCCGCCTACGCCCTCCCCGAGCCGTATGCCGTGCGCATCCTCGGCGGCGCCGTCACCGTCCCGAGGCTCCTCGCCCAGGCGGACGCGCCCCTACCGCCGAACTGGACCCTGTTGGAGCACAAGGAGGTCGACGTCCGGGAGTTCCTCGCCGGGCTCGATTTCGTCGTCTACATGGACAACCCCAACGCGTTCGAGGCGTTCGGGCGGGCCCTCCTCGAGTCGGCGACCTCGGGTGCCGTGTGCATCGCCGCGCCCAAGCACGCGGCGACCTTCGGCGACGCCTGCCTGTATGCCGAGCCCCACGAGGTCCGCGCCGTCCTCGATCGGCTCGTCGCCGATCCGGCGGCCTACCGGGCCCAGATCGAACGCGCCCACCGACACATCGAGACCCACTTCTCGACATCGAGCTACGCGGCCCGGATCCGCGAGATCCAGGCCGCGATCGCCGCCGCCGCCGTCCCGACCCGGGTGACCGGCGCCGCCCGCGGCGACGCACCCCGCGAATGGGTGACGATCGCGACCCGGCGCCCCGCGGACGGCGAGACGGCGGACGCGCTGGCGGCGCGGCATACGGGCGGAGCGGCGGGCCGGGCCGCGGCCCTGGCGACGCTGCGCGGACTGACCGAGGCCCTTCCCGACGGCGTTCCGCTCACCGCAGACGCGGCCGGCGTCGCCTGGCGGGCGGGCGTCACCGATGTCGCGCAGTTCGTGGGCGGCGAGGTCGTCCGGTTCACGACCGAGTGACCCGGGCGTCAGCCGGTGTGCGCCAGCGAATAGCTCCACACGGTCGGATCGAGCAGTTGTCCGTCGAAGTAGGACCGCACCGACTTCAGCCCGACGCCCCACTCGCCGGCGTCGATGTCGGTGAACCGATAGGGCGCCTGCTCCCAATAGCCGATTCGGGCCGACTCCGGCCGCAGCGGCGCGACCTCGGCGATCTCCCGGTGCCACGGCGCGACGAACACCCGCGGCGGAACCGGGATCTCGCCTTCCGCCCACAGCTCCCGGATCACCAGTCCCATCGTCTTGTGGTCGGGGTTGGCGTCGTACTCGCTGACGACCCACACTTCGGCATACGGCATCCGACGGATCCAGGCGAGCGCGGCCCGGCGGGTGACCGCGTGGTCGAAGGCGCGCTCGGGCTGGCGTGGCTCGGCCATCGCGACCGACGCCGCCGGCAGCCCCAGCCGCGCGGCGCACGCGACGAACTCCCGGTCACGCACCCGCCCGATCTCCGCGCCCGTCGGCTCATAACCCAACAGCTGCGGCATGTCCCGGGTCCGCACGATCGTCCCGTCACCGAGCCCGAAGAGGACGAGCTGGACCCCCCGGCCGGCCACGACGGCATTGCGCAGGGCCGGGCCCATGATGAGCAGTTCGTCGTCCTGATGCGGCACCAGCGCCAGCACGGGCGGCAGATCCTCGGAACCGGGGGTCACCCTGTCTAGGCTAGGAAGGGTTCGGCGAGGAACGGGGAATTGAGGCTGATGAGTGGTCGCGTGTCGCGCGTCGAGCGGTTGACGACCTTCTCCCGGGACCTCGATCCGGCTCTGGCCATGCCGCGTTCGGCGGGAGGGCTGCTGCTCGTGCCCGCGACTGCCGACGCACTCGCCGCGTTCCACCGCGACGAGCCGAAGGCCATGACCGCCCGCAAACTCGACGTGCTGCTCGCCCGGCTCGGCACGGACGAGCAGGGATTCCTGGTGCGCGACGACGACGGCGACTGGATGGGCTGGTGCCACCTCGTCCTCGGTCGCGGGCCCAACACCCGCATCGGACACGACCTGCGGCTGCGCCCGGACGAGGCCTTCCTGTATGACGATGCCACCGTCCCCCGACACCGCCGCCGAGGCGTCCACGCCTTCACCATCGCGCGGCGCCTCGAGGTGGCACGGGACGCCGGTGCCGTCCGGGCGGTCACGACGATCACCAACGCCAACACGGCATCCATCGCCTCCTATCGCGCCCTCGGGTTTCGGCCGCGCAGTCAACTCGTGCACACCTCCCGCGGGACGGCGGAACTGCCGCTGACCCCCCTGTGGATCAGGGGGGTGGCCCGTGCAGGTCGACGTCGTCTCGGACGCTGACGCGCTGGCCGCGCTCGCTCCCGACTGGGCTCGCCTCGACGCGCGCGACCGGCGGGCCGAATTCCTCACGACGCTGCCGGTCGTGCGGGCGTGGTGGGCGTCGTACGGCGCGGATGCGGCATACGGACTGGAGGTGCTCGTCGCCCGGCACAATGGGGCCGTCGTCGGCATCCTTCCCCTTGCGCGGCAACGGATCTCGGTGCACAAGGTGGAGCGGACGCTGGTGCGGTTCGCCAGTCACGGCGACTGGATGGGCGTCGTGGTCGACCCGGCCCTGGACCCCGACACCGTATGCCGAGCCCTCCTCGCCCACGTCGACGCCGACCCGACCTGGGACATCCTCTCGCTCGACGGGATCCGGGGGAGTTCGGCGCTCGCCGCCTTCGCTCTCGGGTCGGACCGGTGGAATCGGGCCCTCGCGCACCGGGTCGAACATCCGCGCATCGACCTGGCGGGCGTGGCGTCGCTGGCGGAGTTCGAGGCGGCGGGGCGGGTGCCGGCCAAGACGCGCAAGTATCGAGGGCGGCTGCTGCGGGAGCACGACGTTCGCTTCGTCGTCCGGGAGGGCGACGAGGGCGAGATGCTCGCGCGGCTCGGGCGGTTGCACGCCCTGGAAAAGGAGCACCTCATCCGGGACGCGGGGCGCACCGAGCGGCACTCGTGGTTCGAGGACCCGCTCCGGCGGGGACACTACGCGGGCCTGTTCGCGACGCGGGGGGCCGTGGTGACGTTCGGCTACGAGCGGCCGGACGGCGAGTTGGTGGCGGCTCGGTCGGCGTTCCGGCACGGTCGGGCGCTGTTGTCGTGGACCAGCGCCTATCACCCCGACCTGCGGGACTACCGGCTCGGGAAGGTCATCCAGTACGACCTCCTCGACCACGTCCTGCGGGCGGGCGATGTCGACGTCTTCGACTTCGGCGCCGGGCGCTATCCGTGGAAGTTCGAGTGGACGAGCGCGTTCGAGTCGAGTTATCGGCTCCGGGTGGACCGGGCGGCCCCGTCCGGTGCGGCCCCGTCCGGGGCAGGGCCGTCCGGGGCAGGGCTGTCCGCGGCCGCGCCGTCCGGCGCGGAGCCAGCCGGGGCAGCGACCGCACGCGGCCGCGCGATCGGCGAGGGCCCGTCGCTCCGGGCGGGCTCCGGGTCAGCACCGGGGGCGGGCAGGACCGCCACTGAGGCAGCCCCGTCGACCGCTCCGGAGCCTCGCGACCCGGTCGGAGCCCGCCTCCGCCGACGACTTCGCCGGGTGCGGCACGCCGTCGGCCGGCGCCTGACCACCGAGGAGGTCTGGTATCTCGCTCGCCCCGGCGAGGAACTGACCGGCTTCGGCGCGCTGCTGGACGGCCTGTGCGGCGCGCGCGTCCACCTCGTCCACGTGAGTCCGTGGGCCACCCCGACCCAGCGTCGCGCCGTCGACGCCGAACTGCGGGCCGCCCTCGACGACTCGGCGCTCGCTCGCGCCACGCGGGCGGAACTGGTCGCCGCCGCGGAGGCACTCGGCATACCGGAGGAGCGGGTGCACGCCGACCTCACCGTGGCGCCGTCGGGCTGGGCGCGCCGCACCGCCGTGCGGGCCGCGATGGCCGCCCACCCACACGCGACGCACCGCGTCGTCGCCGCCGACGCCGGGGTCGCCGCCCTCGTCCGCGCCGAGGCCGCGCGACTGGGGGCCGGGGTGGTCGACGTCGTCACCGCCACTCCAGCGGCGCCCGACTCCACGCCCGCCCTGGCCGTCGCCGCCGCCTATCGCCGCTGGGATCCCGACTCCGGGCGGTATGCCGTGCACCGCTCCCCCGCGTCCCGCTTCCTCGCCTCCGTGGCCACCTCTCCGCAAGCCTGAGCGAGGCCCCGACGCCCCACGCTCGGGGGCGGCGGTGGGCACTCGGCGGTGGGCAGTGGGCACTCGGCGGGGGGTCGGGGCGGTGACGATGGGGTATACCGCACCGCGCCCCACCACTCGAGCTACCGCCTGGTAAGTCGGGTGATCACCCCACTTACCAGGCGGTAGCTCGGGTCTCAGGCCGCGGCAGGCGCCCCCGCGCCGAGCAGACGAATGCCCGCCGGCGATGAGCCGGCGGGCATCAGGGGCGGTGGCGCAGGGATTCGAACCCTGGGTGGAGTCACCCCCACACGCGCTTTCGAGGCGCGCTCCTTAGGCCGCTCGGACACGCCACCGCAAAGGAGGGTACTAGACGCGTCGCTCGCCGAAGAAATCCACCAACAGGCCCGCACACTCCTCCTCCCGTATGCCGCCCACCACCTCCGCGCGGTGCGTGGCCCGCCGGTCGCGCGGGATGTCCCAGACCGATCCGCAGGCCCCGAGTTTGGGATCCCAGGCCCCGAACACGACCCGCTCGACCCGGGCGAGCATGAGCGCCCCGGCGCACATCGGGCACGGTTCGAGGGTCACCGCGAGCGTGCACCCGTCCAGGCGCCACGTCCCGAGCCGGCGCGCCGCTTCTCGTATGGCGACCACTTCCGCATGCCCCGCCGGGTCGCCTTCCGCCTCGCGCACATTCCAGCCGGTGCCGATCACCTCACCCGTCCCGTCGACGACGACGGCGCCGACGGGGACGTCGCCCGTGGCGCGGCACGCTCGGGCGGCGGTGAGCGCGTGGCCCAGCCAGGCGGCATACGCATCGGGGCCGGGGGGCACAGGCTAAGTTTCCCTCATGCGCGTCCTGACGGCCGACCACCCGTTGATCCAGCACAAACTGACCTACCTGCGCGACAAGCGGACCGACAGCCCGACCTTCCGACGGCTCGCCGAGGAGTTGATGACCCTCCTCGCCTACGAAGCCACCCGCGAGGTGCGGGTCGAGGCGTTCGCGATCGAGACGCCGGTCGCCCCGACCACGGGGATCAAACTCGCCAACCCCAAACCGCTCGTCGTCCCGATCCTCCGCGCGGGGCTCGGGATGCTCGAGGGTATGGTGCGCCTCCTCCCGAGCGCCGAGGTCGGCTTCCTCGGGATGCAGCGGGACGAGGTCACCCTGGAGGTGACGACATACGCCAACCGGCTCCCGGACGACCTCACCGGCCGGCAGGTCTATGTCCTCGACCCCATGCTCGCCACGGGCGGGTCGATGGTGGACGCGATCCGCTACCTCGTCGAGCGCGGGGCGCGGGACATCACCGCGGTCACGCTGTTGTCGGCGCCCGAGGGGATCGCCCACCTCCAGGCGGAGCTCGCCGATGTCGAGCCGCCGATCCTCCTGGTCACCGGCGCGATCGACGAGCGGCTCAACGAGCACGGCTACATCGTGCCCGGCCTGGGCGATGCCGGAGACCGGTTGTACGGCGTCGTCTGACCTGTACCGACGTCCGGCGTCGTCTGACCTGCGCCGACGTCCGACCGCAGTTTCCGGACGATTGGTAACGATTGACGCAGTCACACCTACCCCTTGAGTACCATGGGGCACACTGACCCCATTGGTGTGCTCGCGCATCGTTGGTCGCCAGTGCCCCGAACCATGTCGCCGCCCCATCCCGCCGGGGCCGCATCCAGGAGGTCCAACGGTGTCGATGCCCCCGGTCAAGAAGATCGTCGTGTGGCTGATCGTCATCTTCCTGCTCTATGCGATCTTCACCAATCCCACCGACGCCGCCAACATCGTCTCGGACGTCTGGCACATCCTCGAGAAGGCCGTGAAGAACATCGCGAAGTTCTTCGACGAACTGCTCAGCCGCACCTAGGCTGGCGCGATGGTGGAGGAGGACCACGCGCCCGAGGGTGAGGCCGCCCGGCCCGGTTGGCTCGAATACCCACTCATCGCCGTGCCCTCGCGCGAGTTGAGCCGCACGTTGACCAACGGCGAACGCGTGATGCTCAACGTCCCTCCGCACGTCATCTGCCTCTGGAAGCCCGCCCTGGGCGCGCTCGCGACCACCGCGTTGATGCTGTCGTCGCTGGCCCGGGACGAGTGGCCGAGCGGGCTGCTCACCCTTCTGTGGCTGGCCTCGGTGGCCCTCGTCGCCTGGTCCGAGTTCGAACGCCGGCACCGCTGCTTCGTCGCCACCGATCAACGCATCCTCCGTGTCGAGGGCATCTTCAACCGGCGGGTGCCGGTCATGCGACGGGGCAAGGTGACCGACATGGAACTCAGGCGCCCGCTGCTCGGGCGGATCTTCAACTTCGGGACGATCACGATCGAGAGTGCCGGGCAGGACCAGCCCTTGAGCCGGATCGAGTACGTCCGTTTCCCCGTGGCGACCTTCCGCCGGCTCAACGCCGTCGAGTCGAAGCAGGTCAGGCTCAACCCCAACCCGACGATGGGCGGCGCCAGCCGGGCCTTCGGGCGAGCTCGGAAGGCGGCCGCGAGAGTCCGCCGTGAGGTGCCGCTGCAGACGAGCCTCGCCCGCGGAACCACGGCACGGCACGTCCCGGCCGCCGATTTCGACCACGCCGCCGACACGGGCGAGTTGCCGACCGCCACGCGTCCCGCGACCCGCCCGGAACCGCCGGCACGCGGCAGACGACCAAGGAAACGCAAGTCCGACAACGGGAAGGAGTGGCCATGAGCGTCATGCGGACCAAGTCCATCGAGCAGACCCTGCGCGAGGGCGACGAACCGGAGTATCAACTCAAGAAGCGGTTGTCCGCGCTCGACCTCACCGTGTTCGGCGTCGGGGTCGTCATCGGAGCGGGGATTTTCACCGTCGCCGGTCGGGCCGCGTCCCAGCAAGCCGGGCCGGCGGTCATCCTGTCGTTCATCCTCGCGGCCGTATGCTGCGGCCTCGCCGCCCTCTGCTACGCCGAGTTCGCCTCGGCGATCCCGGTCAGCGGATCGGCCTACACCTTCTCTTACGCGGGTCTCGGCGAGATCGTCGCCTGGATCATCGGCTGGGACCTGCTCCTCGAGCTGCTCCTGGGCGCCAGCGTCGTCGCCCAGGGGTGGTCGGCGTATCTCGGGATCTTCCTCGACCACCTCGGCATCACCATCCCGGCGTCGATCGCCTACGGCTCCCACTTCGACCTGCCCGCGCTCCTGCTCGTCGTCGCCCTGACAGTCCTGGTCAGCATCGGGATCAAGGAGTCGATGCGGGTCAACATGGCGCTGGTCGCGCTGAAGGTGTTCATCGTCCTGTTCGTCATCATCGCCGGGATCGGCTACATCAACACCAGCAACTACTCGCCGTTCATCCCGCCGTCGGCGCCGACCAAGGCCGGGAGCACGATGGAGTCGCCACTGATCTGGGCCGTCCTCGGGCACACGCCGAGTCACTACGGCTGGATCGGGGTCTTCGCCGGCGCCTCGCTCGTCTTCTTCGCCTACATCGGCTTCGACGTCGTCGCGACCACCGCAGAGGAAGCCAAGAACCCGGCCCGTGACCTCCCGCGGGGCATCATCGGCTCGCTGATCATCTGCACGATTCTCTACTGCGCGACCGCGCTCGTCCTGACCGGGATGGTGAAATACGACAAGCTCGCCGCGTCCGGCTCCCTCGCCGGCGCCTTCGAGCAGGTCGGCCGGCCCGGATACGCGACACTGATCTCCGCCGGCGCCGTCGCGGGTCTGACCACGGTCGTCATGACGCTGATCATCGGCGCCAGCCGCGTGGTCTTCGCGATGTCGCGTGACTGGCTGCTGCCGCCGGGGCTGGGCAAGGTCAACCACCGGACCGGTACGCCGCTGAAGATCACCATCGGCCTGGGAGCGCTCATCGCGGTCACCGCCGCGTTCACGCCGGTGGGCAAGCTCGAGTACATGATCAACATCGGCACCCTGTCGGCGTTCTTCCTCGTCTCGCTGGCGGTGCCGGTCCTGCGCAAGCGGCGGCCCGACTTCAAGCGCCCGTTCATGGTGCCGTTCAGCCCGTTCCTGCCCTGGCTGTCGGCGGCGATCTGCGCCTACCTGATGCTGACCCTGCCGGTCGAGACCTGGCTGCGGTTCATCATCTGGCTCGCGCTCGGCTTCGTCATCTATTTCGCCTATAGCTACAAGCACAGCCGCCTCGCCGGCCGCTCGGTCGAGGACTCCGGCGTCCCGAGCATGACCTCCACCTGAGCGTCCAGCCGTCGCGTAGTACCACGAACCCCTTCTTCGCTCCCGGCGCGAAGAAGGGGTTCTGTGGCTCACCGTTGTCCACAGGCCGCCGACATCGTGGATCACCGCTCGTCCACAGGCTCTGGACCGCACGCTGTCCCTTTCGCCCGTATGCCGCGAGGCTGCCCCCCATGAACCGAGGAACCACCGGCCCCAACGTCGAACGACCCGCCAGCACGCTTCTGCTGTATGCCGATCCCTCCCCCACGGGGATCACCGCCGTTCTCCTGCATGGCCTTCCCATCGCACGGTTCCATCCGGCTCCGGCGCTCGCCGTGGTGGCCACCGACTCCCGCATCCCCGACTCGCCTCGCCGGGTCATCACCTCCACGACGGTCGAGACTCCGCTCGGACGGGCGACACCCGTCGACGCCGGCCAGGTGCAACTCGACGTCGCTCCCGGCACCCAGCCGACGATCGTCAGCGCGGCCGACGCAGCCCCCGATGCGCACTCCGGAACGCCCATCCGGCTGCTGCTCGCCACCCGCGGCGTGTCGGTCGAGCCATGTCCGCCCACCCGCCCGGGACCAGAACAGCCCATCACCCGGGTCGACATCACCATCGATCCGGCGATGCTCGCCCTGGTGTTCTCCGGCGCGCTGTCATTGATCGCGGGGAGCGGGCCACGTCCAGGGCCGACCACGGCGGCTACGGGCAATCGCCCGTAGCCGTCGCCGCCAGGGGGTGACTACAGCGCCTTGATGATGTCCTCGACGCGGGCCTTCGCGTCACCGAAGAGCATCTGGGTGTTCTCCTTGAAGAACAGCGGGTTCTGCACCCCCGCATACCCGGTCGCCATCGACCGCTTGAAGACGATGACGTCCTTGGCCTCCCAGACGTGGAGGACCGGCATACCGGCGATCGGGGAGCCGGGCTCGTCGATCGCGGCCGGGTTGACCGTGTCGTTGGCGCCGATGACCAGCACGACGTCGGTGTCGGGGAAGTCGTCGTTGACCTCGTCCATCTCCATGACGATGTCATAGGGCACCTTGGCCTCGGCCAGCAGCACGTTCATGTGCCCGGGCAGACGCCCGGCGACCGGGTGGATGCCGAAGCGCACGTTGACGCCTTTGGCGCGCAGTAGCTTGGTCAGCTCGGCGACGGCGTGCTGGGCCTGGGCGGTGGCCATGCCGTAGCCGGGCGTGATCATCACCTCGTGAGCGTTGTTCAGCAACTCCGCGGCACCCTCGGCGGTGATCTCGCGGTGCTCGCCGTAGTCGGTGTCGGCCGAGACCGTTCCGCCCTCGACGCCGAACCCGCCGGCGATGACCGAGATGAACGACCGGTTCATCGCCTTGCACATGATGTAGGACAGGAAGGCACCGGAGGAGCCGACGAGGGCGCCGGTGATGATGAGCAGGTCGTTGTTGAGCAGGAAGCCCGCCGCCGCGGCGGCCCACCCGGAGTAGCTGTTGAGCATCGAGACGACGACCGGCATGTCGCCGCCACCGATCGACATCACCAGGTGCCAGCCGAGGAAGAGCGCCATCAGCGTCATGACCCCGAGCAGGCTCTGCCGGGCGACCTCGTTGTCGCGGGGGATCAGGACGTAGACGACCGTCATCGCGAAGAACGCCACGATGATGCCGAGGTTGACCAGGTTGTGGGCCGGCAACGACAGTGGGGCGCTCTTGATCTTCGCCGACAACTTCAGATAGGCGACGATCGACCCGGTCAGGGTGACCGCACCGATGAAGACGCCGACGAAGACCTCGACGTCGTGCACCTTCGGGTAGTCGACCACCTTCTCGTAGGAGGAGTTCCAGCCGACGAGCACCGCGGCCAGACCGACGAAGCTGTGCAGCATCGCGATCAGCTCGGGCATCTGGGTCATCTCGACCCGCCGGGCGATCGTCATCCCGAGGAAGGCGGCCAGGAGCATCGCCGGCAGGATCCAGGCCAGCCCGGCCCACCCGGACTCCTCACCGACCTGTATGCCGCCCGCTTCCTGCCCGATCGTGGCGGCGAGGATCGTGACGATCAGGGCGATCGCCATACCGGCCATGCCGTAGCGGTTGCCCATGCGAGCGGTGTCGTGCTTGGACAGGCCGGACAGGGCGAGGATGAAGAGCAGGCCGGCGACGATGTAGGCGCCCTGGACCAGGGTGTAGGAGATGTTCATCGGGCCGCGTCCTCACGCTTGAACATGTCGAGCATTCGGTCGGTGACGGTGAACCCGCCGAAGACGTTCATGCTCGCGACGAACACGCCGATCACGGCGAGAACGGACACCCACAGCTTCCCGTGATGCCCCACTTGGAGGAGCGCCCCGACCACGATGATGCCGCTGATCGCGTTGGTCACCGACATCAGCGGGGTGTGCAGCGCGTGGTGGACGTTGCCGATGACATAGAAGCCGATGACGACGGCGAGCATGAACACCATGAAGTGGCCGAGGAAGGCCACCGGCGAGATGGCCGCGACCAGCAGGAAGAGCAGCGCGGCGCCGAGGATGATGCCGAGCCGGGTGCTCTGCGCCATCGGCGCCTTGACCGGCTTCGGCTCGGGCGGGGCGGCCTTGACGGCGGCGGGCGCCGCGGACACCTGCACCGGCGGTGGTGGCCACAGGGTCGCTCCCGCCTGGGCGACGGTCATCCCCCGGACGACGGTGTCGTCCATGTCGAGCACGGCCTGGCCGTCCTTCTCGGGGGTGATCAGCTTCATCAGGTTGACGAGGTTCTGACCGAACAGCTGCGAGGCCTGCGTGGGGAGGCGACCGGGCAGATCGGTGTAGCCGATGATCTTGACGCCATTGGCGGTCGTGACGACCTCGTCGGCCTTGGCGCCGGCGACGTTGCCACCATTGGAGGCGGCCATGTCGACGATGACCGAGCCGGGCTTCATCGAGGCGACCATCGCCTCGTCGATGATCCGCGGAGCGGGGCGCCCCGGGATCAGCGCGGTCGTGACGATGATGTCGCACCCCGGAACGACCTCGCGATACAGCTCGGTGGTCCGCTTGTTGAACTCCGCGCCCATCTCCTTGGCGTAGCCGTCCGCGGACGGCCCGGTGTCGAGACCCTCAAGATTGGGCCGGAGGAACTGCCCGCCCATCGACTCGACCTGGTCCGCGACCTCCTGCCGGGCATCGAAGGCCTTGACGACCGCGCCCAGGCTGTTGGCGGTGCCGATCGCCGCCAGACCGGCGACACCGGCCCCGACGACGAGCACGGTCGCCGGCGGCATCTTGCCGGCCGCGGTCACCTGGCCGGTGAACATCCCGCCGTATTCGCCGGCCGCCTCGATGATCGCGCGGTAGCCGCCGAGGTTGGCCATCGAGGAGAGCACGTCGAGGGCCTGGGCCCGCGAGATGCGGGGGACGGCGTCCATGGCCATCGCCGTGACGCCCTTCGCGCGCAACGATTCCACGAGCTCGGGGTTGAGCGCCGGCTGCATGAGCGACATCAGCAGCTGGCCGTCGTGGAGGCGCTCGATCTCGCCGGCATCGGGGGCGTTGATCTTGAACACGATGTCGCCGTCGAAGGCCCGCTCCGGGGGCACGATCGCGGCACCGGCGGCGGCATACGCCGCATCCTCGTATGCCGCGGCGTGACCCGCGCCGGCCTCGACGGCCACGTCGTAGCCGAGTTTGATCAGCTGTTCGACGGTCTTGGGAGTGGCCGCGACCCGGGTCTCCCCCGGCCGTGTCTCGCGCGGCACCACGATGCGCATGAACGTTCCTCTCGGGCGGTCGGTTCTCACGCACGAACCTACCGCCACCCGGGGGGGCGCCACCCGCACCTGAGACGCGGACAACCCTCCGAAACGCCCGTTGTGATCAAGCTATCTTGTTCTAGTTGGCATAGAACAACTATAATGAGAGCGTGCTGTTACGGATCGATCCCACATCGTCGGTCGCTCTCTACGACCAACTCGCCTCCGCCATCCGGGGCGGTGTCGCCTCGGGCGCCATCACCTCGGGCGAACGACTCCCGGCCGCGCGGGACCTCGCGGACTCCCTGGGCATCAATGTCCACACCGTCCTCAAGGCGTATGCCGATCTGCGCGACGAGGGCCTCCTCCAGGTCCGTCGTGGCCGGGGGGCGGTGGTCACCGACGTCCGCCCCGGCGAGGTCGAGTTGTCCAGGGCCGTCGCCGAGTTGCTGGCCGTGGGCCGGCGCAATGGCCTCTCACTCAAGCAGATTCACCACGCAATCGATCAAGGAGCAGGATCATGACCACATCGACTCCGGAGCCGGAACACTCCCGCCTTCGGACCCTCGCCATCCCCATCGCCGTCATCCTCATCGTCGGCGCCGCCAACCTCGCCTGCCTCATCGCCTGGCGCTCCAGCCTGCCCGAGCCGCTCGCGACACACTTCGACATCGGCGGTCGTGCGAACGGGTTCATGTCGTGGACGGCCAATCTCACGACCACGCTGCTGCTGGCCACGGCTCTCCCGCTCGGTCTCTTCGGCGCCTTCCACGCGGGCGGCCACGGTCACATGGCGCGTCCGGCCGCCGCGCTCGCCACGGGCGTGGCCGGTCTCGTCACCACGGTGTCGCTGACCGGCGTCGGGCTCCAGCGCGGCCTCGCCGACGCCCACGACGCGCACTTCGGCTGGGGGTGGATCGGGGTCGGCCTGGCCGGGGCCCTCGCCCTCGGTGGGCTGACCTACGTCCTGGTCCCCGCCGGCCCCTCGTCCCCGTCGAGCGCGGCGACACTGCCGCGGATGTCGCTGCGACCCGGCGAACGCGCGGTGTGGTCCAGCGAGCGCACCGGCCGGAGCCTGCTCGTCATCGGACTGGTCCTGGCGATCGGCGGCCTGGCGTGGACCCTCGCGCGCCGCGAGGCGATCCCCGGGCTGATCTTCGCGGCCACGGGGGCCATGACGGCCAGCCTGGGCCACGTCCGGGTCGTCGTCGACGATCGCGGCCTCACCTGGCGGATGGGCCTGTTCTCGCGCCGGATCCCGTTGTCCCGCATCACCTCCGCCCGCGAGGTCGACGTCTCGCCGACGGCCTACGGCGGCTGGGGCTACCGCATCTCGGGCGAGGGTCACGCGATCGTCATGGGCGCCGGACCGGGCCTGCGGATCACCCGCCGCGATGCCTCCGATCTGACCGTGACGGTCCCCGACGCCGAGACCGGCGCCGCTCTCCTCAACACCCTGGTCGGCCGCTCGCCGCAGCGGGCTGCCGAACATCGGGCGTGAGGGATCGGCATACGGGCATCGAGGCGCGGTTGGATGGCGGCATGGATTCCGTCATCCGCGTCACCGGTGGCCTGGTGCGCGGCACCGTCACCGACGGTGTCGCCGCCTACCTCGGCATCCCGTATGCCGCGCCCGCCGTCGGTCTCGACCGCTACCGCGCTCCGCGCCCGGTCGTCCCCTGGGACGGCGAGCGTGACGCGACCCGGCACGGCCCGACGAGCGAGCAGCTGCCCTATCCGCCGCCGATCGACGCCATCCTGCCGAGTTCGGTCGCCCGCGGCGACGACTACCTCAATGTGTCGGTCTGGGCGCCGGCGGACGGCGGTGGCGGGCTGCCGGTCATGGTGTGGATCCCCGGCGGCGCCTTCGTGCGCGGCGCCAACTCGATCCCGACCTACGACGGCAGCGCCTTCGCCCGGGACGGCGTCATCGTCGTCGGCGTCAACTATCGCCTGGGCGTCCCCGGCTTCGCCGTCCTCGACGGCGCCCCGACCAACCTCGGCATCCGCGACCAGATCGCCGCGCTCGGCTGGGTGCGCGACAACGCGGCGGCCTTCGGCGGGGATCCCGAGCGGGTGACGGTCTTCGGGGAATCCGCGGGCGGGATGAGCGTGGCGACCCTGCTCGCCTCCCCCGCCGCCCGCGGGCTGTTCCAGCGGGCGGTCGTCCAGAGCGGCGGCGCCACCGCGGTGGCCGCCGTCGACGACGCCCGCAGTGTGAGCGGCGCGATCGCCGCGGCCCTCGGAGTGCCGCCGACGGCCGAGGCTTTCGCCGGGGCCGATCCCGATCGCCTCCTCGCCGCGTGGGGCGCGGTCGCCCTTGCGCTGCAACAGGATCCCGATCCCGGCCGGTGGGGCGAGTCGGTGATCCGTGGCGGCCTGGGGATCATGAATCTCTTCCCGGTCATCGACGGCGACGTCATCCCGGACGTGCCGCTGCGGCGGATCGCCGCGGGCTCGGCGGCCGGCATACCGCTGCTCGTCGGTTGCACGGCGGAGGAGTTCCGGCTGTTCGCCGTGCCGGTCGGGCTTGCTGGGTCGGTGACCGCCGAGACGCTCCCGCTCCTCGGCGCCCGGTTCGGCTGGCCGTCCGGCACCATTCAGCGGTATGCCGCCAACCGCCCCGCCGCGAGCCCCGGCGACCTCCTCTGCGCGATCCTCACCGACACGGCGTTCCGGGTGCCCGCGCACGACCTCGCCCGGGCCCAGGCCGCCACCGGGGCCCCGGTGTTCCAGTACGAGTTCGCCTGGCGCACGCAGGTCGCCGACCTGGGCGCGGCCCATGCCGTCGAGCTGGGGTTCGTCTTCGACACGCTCGCCACGGGCGGCCGGATGGTCGGCACGAGCCCACCCCAGAGTCTCGCGGACGAGGTGCACGCGGCATGGGTCGCCTTCGGCGCGACCGGCGAGCCCGGGTGGTCACGGTGGACGCCGGAGGCGCCCGCGGTCCGCGTCTTCGACGTCCCGTCGGCGACCGTCACCGCGCCACGCGCCGACGAGCTCGCCCTCTGGCGCTGACCCACCGCCCCCCAGTCCCGCCAGCCCCGCTGACCCCCGCCCCCAACCTCCGCTGAGGTCTGGTGGTGGGACCGAGGTCGGATGTTTGAACATCCGACCTCGGTCCCACCACCAGACCTCAGCGGAGGGGCAGGGCGGACCTCAGCGGAGGGGCAAGGGGGCGGCGGGGCAAGGAAAGCCGGCCCGGGCCCGGCCGCGTCGACTACCGTGGCTGGATGACGACCCCGGCGCTGCTCGGCGACTACGCTGCCGCCTTTCCCGAGATCGTCCGCCCGTGGGCGCCGGTCCTCCCGCCGGTCCCGCCGGACGGCCCCGAGCCGCGGGCCGTCGCCATCAACAAGACGCTCGCCGCCGACCTCGGCCTCGATCCCGACTGGCTCGGCACCGGCGACGCACTGACGGCCCTGGGGGCGCGCGGCATCCTTCCCGGCACCACGCCGGTCGCGACCGCGTATGCCGGGCACCAGTTCGGCGGCTTCTCCCCGGTCCTCGGCGACGGCCGCGCGGTGCTCCTCGGCGAGCAGCGCACGCCGGCCGGCGACCTGCGTGACCTCGCCCTCAAGGGCTCCGGCCGCACCGGCTTCTCGCGCGGCGGCGACGGCCGCGCGGTGCTGGGCCCCGTTCTTCGGGAATACCTTTTCGGCGAGGCCATGCACGCGCTGGGCGTGCCGACCACCCGCGCCCTCGCCGCCGTGACGACCGGCGACCGCGTCTACCGCGACGGCCGTATGCCGCCCGGTGCCGTCCTCACCCGCGTCGCCGCCTCGCATCTGCGGGTCGGGACCTTCGAACTCGCCGCCCGCTCGCTCGCCCCCGAGACCTC
>JBDIAJ010000054.1:0-23973 GCA_039812345.1 Nostocoides sp.
GGCATACCTCCATCGGTGTCCGTCGTCGAAAGAACCTCCGAGTCCGCCCAGTCCCCGACCGATCCCGCCGCGCCGAAGTCGATGAGGTCGACCGGCTCGCGCGAGAGGTTCGCGAGCACGAGCAGGCGCTCGTCGCCGAGGATGCGGGTGAACGTCCATACGGCCGGGTGGTCCGCGTGCAGCAGTTCGAAACGGCCCAGCGCAACCGTCGAATTGCTGTGCCGCAACGCGATCAACCGCCGGTAGTGGGCGAACACCGAGTCCGGGTCGGCGACCTGCACCGCGGCGTTGATCTCCGTGTGGTTGGGGTTGACGGCGAGCCACGGCTCGCCCGTGGTGAAGCCCGCGTGCGCACTCGCGTCCCACTGCACCGGCGTCCGCGCGTTGTCGCGCCCCTTGGCCCGTATGCCGCGCAGCACGTCCTGCGGGTCGGCGCCCGCGTCGATCGCCTCGCGGTAGTGGTTGATCGACTCGATGTCCGCGACGTCGTCGATGCCGGCGAAGGGAACATTGGTCATCCCGAGTTCCTCGCCCTGGTAGATGTAGGGCGTGCCCCGGTGCAGGTGCAGCACGGTCGCGAGCGTCTTGGCCGAGCGGTCGCGCCATACGGGATCGTCGTCGCCGAACCGGGAGACCGCGCGCGGCTGGTCGTGGTTGTCCCAATAGAGCGAGTTCCAGCCGACATCGGCCAGACCCTCCTGCCACGCAGCGAGATTCGCCTTCAGGCGGGGCAGCTCGAGCGGGATGACGTCCCACTTGCCGCCGGGCCCGGAGTCGAGGTCGACGTGCTCGAACTGGAAGACCATGTCGACCTCGGCGCGCGCGGGATCGGTGTAGCGCCGGGCCTCCTCGATCGTCACGCCCGGCGTCTCGCCGACGGTGATCAGCGCGGCCTCACGGCCGGCGAAGACCTCCCGATGCATCTCCTGGAGAAACTCGTGGATGCGCGGGCCGTTGAAGGTCTGGGCCACCAGGTCGCCGTGGGCATCCAGCAGCGGCGTCACCTTGCTGATCAGGTTGATGACGTCCATCCGGAAGCCGTCGACGCCGCGGTCGAGCCAGCGCCGCATCATCGCGTAAACCGCCTCGCGGACCTCGGGGTTCTCCCAATTGAGGTCGGGTTGCTTGCGGGAGAACAGATGGAGGTAGTACTGCTCGGTCGCCGCGTCCCACTCCCAGGTCGAGCCGGAGAAGAAGGAGACCCAGTCGGTCGGCTCGTCGCGCCACCAATACCAGTCGCGCTTGGGGTTCGCGCGCGAGCTGCGGGACTCGATGAACCACGGGTGCTCGTCGCTGGTGTGGTTGACGACCAGGTCCATCACCAGCCGGATGCCGCGCGCGTGCAGCCCGGCGATAATCGCGTCGAGTTGCTCGTCGGTGCCGAACATCGGGTCGACGTGCTCGTAGTCGCTGATGTCGTAGCCGTTGTCGTCCTGGGGCGATCGGTAGATCGGGGAGAGCCAGACGACGTCGACCCCGAGGTCCTCCAGGTAGTCGAGCTTGCCGAGGATCCCGCCCAGGTCGCCGAGCCCGTCACCGTCGCTGTCGGCGAAGCTGCGCGGATAGATCTGGTACACCACGGCCGACGTCCACCACGCCGGAGAAGTCGGCGCCGTCGGTGAACCCGTTTCGGTGGTGCTCTCCGTGGTGGCGGTGGTGTTCACGGTGGTCGTGGTTGCGGGCTCGGCGGCGTCGCTCATAGCCCCGACCCTAGTCCGTCTGGGTCCCACGCCCTGCGTCGAGAGGCCGGTTCAGCCCCGTCGAGAGGCCGGTTATCCACAGGCCGTTGGTCTTCCGGGTGCCTGCCGCCAACAAGGCGCGCAGCATGGGGAGGTATGACGAACCCAGACCACACCGACTCGCCACTGGCGCGCCCGCGGCACCGCCCACCCGCACCCAAGAACCTCGAAGCCCTCACCGCCGTCGCGCGCTCGATCGACGTGCCTTTTGCGTTCTCCCACTCGACGGCTGCCGAGATCTTAGGCTGGCCGACGCCGTGGGCCGCGCGCGTCGTCGGTGATCTCCACGTGATCACCGAGACCCATGCCGGACATCTCAAGAGGTCCGGCTTCGTCGGCCACCGTGGGCTGGAGAGCCGGGCCGTCGTGCTGCGCCACGGGCTGCCCATCGTTGCGCCCGGGCATACCTGGGCAGACCTGGGCGAATTGGTCGGACGGGGGCTGCCTTACACCTTCGAGGACATCATCGGTGCCGGCGACCAGGCGCTGAATGCCGGTTGCACGAAGCCCGAACTTCGCCTCATTGTCGAGAGCCGGATCCGACCACGCGGTAAATGGACGTTGCTCCCAGCATTGCCCTGGTCGCAGCCGGGATCGGAATCAATGCTCGAGACAGAGGCGCGACTCGTCGTGTATCGCGGCGGCGTGCCACCGGCATCGCTCAATCGGAACGTGTACGACTCCAACGGCAACTTCCTCTTCCGCCCTGACCTTGCCTGGCGCGCCAAGCGCGTGGCCGTCGAATGTCAGGGCACCGAATATCACGACACTCCCGACGCGGTCGCCAGCGATACCCGCCGTTTCAAGGTCGGCAAGCGGCACGGTTGGACATTCCTGGAAGTTCGCTCGGACCAGATCTGGGACCGCGATCTGCGCAACGAGTTCCTGTCAGCACTGGCCGATGCCCTCGACTTTCCCGCACACCGACTCGATCTCCTGGCTGCGGAACCGCAACGCCACTCACCGGAGGCTGCGGCCACGCTCTTCGAGAATCTCGAACGTCGACGCCGTCGCGGCCGGGCGCAGCAATAGGCCAGTCGACGACCCTGAACCGGCCAGTCGACGACCCTGAACCGGCCACTCGACGGGGCCGGGACTAGATTGGGGGGCAACGGCATACGGAGGACGAAGGAGTCGGGATGCAGCGGTTCGCGCTGGTCGGGGCGGGGTTCATCGGGAGCGTGCACGCGGGGAATCTCGCGGCCCATCCCGGGGTCGACTTCGCCCTCGTGTATGACGTGGACGCGGCCCGCGCGCAGGCGCTCGCCGACCGGCATGGAACCCGGGCGACGACGCGGATCGAGGACGCCTTCGATCCTGCGCACATCGACGCCGTCTTCATCGCCTCCTCGACCGACAGCCACGCGGACAACCTGCGGCGCGCCGCCGACGCCGGTCTGGCCGCGCTGTGCGAGAAGCCGATCGACAAGGACCTGCAAGCCGCCATCGAGGTCGTCGACTACGTGACAGCCCGCGACGCCCGCGTGATGATGGCCTTCAACCGGCGTTTCGACCGCGACTACGCCGCGCTGCAACGGGCCGTCGCGGCCGGCGACGTCGGCGACGTCGAACTCGTCCAGATGACGTCACGCGGCCCGGTCGTCCCGCCACTCGACTACGTGAAGGTCTCCGGCGGCATCATGCGCGACAGCGCCGTCCACTTCTTCGACCTGACCCGGTTCATCGCCGGCGCCGACCCGGTCGAGGTGTTCGCCAGTGGGTCGGCGCTCGCGGACCCGCGGATCGCGCAGTATGACGACGTCGACACCTCCGCCGCCATCCTCAAGCTCCCGAGCGGCGCGATCGTCCAGATCGACTCGGTCCGGCGCACGGCATACGGCTATGACGAGCGGATCGAGGTCATGGGCTCGGCCGGCCTGATCGAGGCCGGCCGCCACGTGACCGGGACCGTGTCGCGCTTCGGCCCGGGTTCGGTTGTCTCGGACGGTATGCCGGCGGGTTGGTTCGAGCGTGTCCAGCCCACCTATGCCGCGACGCTCGACAACTTCGTCACCGCGGTGGAGTCGGGGTCGCCATTGGTGCCGTCACTGGCGGACGGCCTCAAGGCGCAGGCGATCGCCGAAGCAGCCACCCGGTCCTTGAGTTCCGGTCGGAGCGAGCCGATCTCCTATCCGACGCCCTGAACCGGGCCCGAATTTCTAGCGGTCGCCGGACGAGACGGGCACACTGACCCGGGTGACGAGCAGCGACTTCTGGGACGAGGAGACGGCCGCGCGGTATGACGCCGCGTGCGAGGGTGACTTCACCCCGGCCGACATCGACCACACGGTGAATGTCCTTGCGGGGCTGGCTGGTTCGGGTCGCGCGCTGGAGTTCGCGATCGGGACGGGACGGATCGGCATACCACTGGCGAGACGTGGCACACCGGTCAGCGGCATCGAGTTGTCCGAGCCGATGGCGACCCAACTGCGCCGCAATGACCCCGACGGACTGATCCCGGTGACGATCGGCGACATGGCGAGCACGCGCATCGAGGGCGAGTTCAGTCTCGTGTACCTGATCTACAACACTCTCGGGAACCTGCGGACGCAGCAGGAGCAGGTCGCTTGTTTCGCGAACGCCGCCCGCCATCTCGTGCCGGGCGGGCGGTTCCTCATCGAGTTGTGGGTCCCGCCGATCCGCCGTATGCCGCCCGGCCAACGCGCCGTTCCCTTCGACGTCAGCGACCGCCACCTCGGGATGGACACATACGACCTGGTCACCCAGCAGGGCACCTCACACCACTACACACGCGAACCCGACGGAACGATCCGTTATGGCACAACGAACTTCCGGTATGCCTGGCCGGCCGAGTGCGACCTGATGGCGCAACTCGCCGGCCTCGAGTTCGAGTCACGAGCCGCCGATTGGCGTGGTTCTGCGTTCACTGACGACAGCACCACCCACATTTCCGTATGGCGTCGGCCCACCTGACCGGCCTCTCGACGACCCTGAACCGGCCACTCGACGGGGCTGAACCGGCCTCTCGACGGGGCTGGGGCGGGGAGCGGGTCAGGGTAGGCGGCGGGGGCGGAGGGTCAGGAGTTGCGCCTGCGTGCCGAGCGGCCCGGACACGTCGTGCAGGACGCTCGAGGTCAGGCCGATGCCGTCGGCGCCGAAGGTCACCGTGATGTCGAAGCCCGCCCACTCGCCCTCCGGCTGACGGAACAGGTGGGCGGTCAGGTCGATGTTCGGGAAGAGGACCGCGCGCGGGTCGGCGCGGACGGTCATCCCGTTGGCGATGTCGAGCAGGCCGGCGTAGCGCGCGGCGGCGCCGACCGGCTCCCCCGCGACAAGCGGGATCGGGGTTCGCACCCACACCACCGCCCGCCCGGGTTCGTCCTGCTTCCGCCGCACCTCGACGCCTTCGATGAACCCGCCCGGCCACACCGACCGGACCTCCCAGGGCGCGACCTCGACGGGGCCGGGGATCGGCGCCAGCCGCCCGCCCGCGATCGATGACGTGTCGCTGCGGGCCATCAGCCAGGCCCGCGCGCGGACGATGGCGCGATCGGCATACGTCATGGTCGCCTCGACGAGGTCGATCGTCCGCCCGGGCCGCAGGACGGTGGTGGTCACCTCGACCTCGCCGACCGGGACCGTCCCGAGGATGTCGTAGGAGAGCCGCGCGAGGACGAGCCCGTCGTCGCGCCGGGCATCCCGGTCACGCTCGACGCAGTGCGTGAGCAGCCCGAGCGCCGGGGCGATGTGCTGCTCACTGACCTCCCACGCCCCACTCGTGTGCTCGGTCGCGCGGAACCGCGACTCCCCGAGCCGCTCGAAGTACGCCTCGCTCATCCCCGCTCCTTCCCGATCCGGATGCTACCGGCGGCCGCCCGTCGGTCAGGCGATGGTCCGGTCGCGGCCGGCCCAGTGCGGGGCGCGGAGGTCGCGTTTGAGGATCTTGCCGGACGGGTTGCGCGGCAACGCCTCCACCACGTCGACCGACTTCGGGCACTTGTATGCCGCGAGCCGCTCCCGCGTCCACGCGATCACCTCCGCGGGATCCACCGTCTCCCCCGGCTTCGGTGCCACGCTCGCGTGCACGGCCTCGACCCACACGGGATGGGGAACGCCATACACCGCGACCTCGGCGAGCTGCGGGTGGGCGGCGAGGACGTTCTCGACCTCGGGGCTGTAGACGTTCTCCCCGCCGGTGACGATCATGTCCTTGAGCCGGTCGAGGATGTAGACGAAGCCGCCGTCGTCCATCCGCCCGAGGTCCCCGGTCCGGATCCACCCGTCCGGGGTGATCGTCTCGGCGGTCGCCTCGGGCTTGCCGAGATAGCCCCGCATCAACTGCGGCGTCCGGAACCACAGCTCCCCGACCTCCCCGCCCGCGCAGTCCGCGCCGGTCCCCGGATCGACGACGCGCACCTCCCCGCCCGGGACGACCTGGCCCGCGCTGGTCAGCCGTTCCGGATGGGCCGCATCGCGATGCGCCTCGGGACTGAGCGAGGTGATCACCCCGCCCATTTCCGTCATCCCATAGACCTGCGAGAACGCCAGATCCGGCCAGGTGGCCAGCGCCTTCTCGAGCATCGGCAGCGGCATGGGGGAGGCGCCATACGCGAAGACCGCGAGCTTCCCGAAGGCCGCGATCGCCTGCTCCCCGGCCGCGAGCACCTGGGCGACGACCGCTGGAACGAGGAAGAGCCGGCTCGCCCCGCCGAGGATCGCCGCGAACATCGGCCCGGGGGCCACCTCGCGAAGCATGACGGTCTCGCCGCCGTGATACATCCCGAGCGCGATGTATGACGTCCCGCCGACGTGGAAGAGCGGCATCGCCGCGAGACTGACCAGCCCCGGGCCGAACCGGAAGTGGTCGTTGTTGACGGCACTGTGGACGTTCATGTTGTGGTGGGTCAGCTCGACACCCTTGGGGAAACCCGTTGTCCCACTGGAATACATGACGAGACACACGTCGCCCGGGGTCACGTCCGCCGACGCCGCCACGGGCTCGCTCCCGGCCACCCACGCCTGGAACTCATCCGCGTCGCCGCCGAGCACGATCACCTTCTCCACGCTCGGCACCCGGTCGGCGATCGCCTCGTATGCCGCGCGGAACTCGGCCCCGACGAAGACGACCCTGGGCGCGCAGTCGGCAAGGACATAGGCGAGTTGCTCGCCGAACAGCCGGAAGTTGACGATCGCGTGCGCCGCCCCGATCGCCGACGCGCCGTTGGTCACCTCGACGGTCGCGAGGTTGTTCATATCGAGCGTCGCCACGCGGTCACCGCGCCCGAGCCCGAGGGTCCGCAGCCCGCCCGAGACCCGGTGGACCCGCTCGACCCACTGCGCCCAGGTGTAGCTCTGGTCCTGATAGGTGACGCAGGGCGCGTCGGGTTGGACCCGCGCCCAATGCTCGATCCGGTCGGTCAGCAGCGCGGGTTCGGGAACGCTGGTCGTCATGCGTGGCTCCTGTCACGGCGATGTGGCGGATGCGGCAGTCTGCCTTGTCGGCCCGCCCCGGCACAACGACGGATAGCCGAGGGAATACCCCCAGGGGGTATGATGTTCGCATCGGCATCCCGACCCACCAGGAGGACTTCCCATGGCCATCGACAACACCTACTCCGTCTCCGGTATGACGTGCGGCCACTGCGCGATGTCCGTGTCCGAGGAGGTCGCACAGATCCCCGGTGTCAGCGCCATCGCCGTCGACTTCGCCTCCGGCGCACTGACCTTCGCCTCCGAGGAGCCGGTCAGCCGCGAGCAGGTCGCGGCCGCCGTCGAGGAAGCGGGTTACGCCCTCACATGACGTCCCCCACCCTCACCCCACCCACGTCGGCCGCCCCGCCGCACGAGGCCGAACTCGACCTCACCGGGATGACCTGCGCCTCGTGCGCCAACCGGATCGAGCGCAAGCTCAACAAGCTCGACGGGGTGACCGCCAGCGTCAACTACGCGACCGAGCGCGCCCGGGTCGGCTACGCCGACAACCTCACCACCGCCGATCTGATCGCGGCCGTCGAGGCCGCGGGCTATGGCGCGAGCCTCATCCCGCCGACCCCGGTTCCGGGCGCGACCCCGTCTGCCGACGACGTCGGCGCGACCGCGGCGGCGACCTCGCCGCACGATGCACATCTCGCCTCGCTGCGGCAGCGGCTCATCGTCAGCGCGATCCTCGCCCTCCCCGTCGTCGCCATGGCGATGATCCCCCCGCTGCAGTTCACCAACTGGCAGTGGCTCTCGCTCACGCTCGCCGCCCCGGTCGCCGTCTGGGGCGCCTGGCCGTTCCACCGGGCCGCGTGGACCAACCTGCGCCACGGCGCCGCGACGATGGACACGCTGATCTCGCTCGGCACGGGCGCCGCTTTCCTCTGGTCGCTCTATGCCCTCTTCCTCGGTCACGCCGGAATGCCGGGGATGACCCACCACGTCGAGTGGGGCGTCTCCCGCTCCGACGGCGCCGGGAACATCTATCTCGAGGCCGCCGCCGGAGTCACCACCTTCCTGCTCGCCGGCCGTTATTTCGAGGCGCGCTCCAAGCGCGACGCCGGGGCCGCCCTGCGCTCCCTCCTCGAACTCGGCGCCAAGGACGTCGCCGTCCTTCGTGACGGCCATGAGGTCCGTATGCCGATCTCCGCCCTCGCACCCGACGACCGGTTCGTCGTCCGGCCGGGTGAGACGGTCGCCACCGACGGTGTCGTCGAGTCCGGACGATCCGCGGTCGACACCGCGATGCTGACCGGTGAGCCGGTGCCCGTCGACGTCGCCGAGGGCGACACGGTCACCGGCGGCACGGTCAATGTGGCCGGGCGGCTCGTCGTCCGGGCGACCCGGGTCGGAGGAGACACGCAACTCGCGCGGATGGCCCGGATGGTCGAGGAGGCGCAGACCGGCAAGGCCGCCGTCCAGCGGCTCGCCGACCGGATCTCCGGGGTGTTCGTCCCCGCGGTCATCCTGCTCGCACTGGGGACGCTGGCCTTCTGGCTGCTCCGCGGCGCCGGGCCGGGCGCGGCCTTCACGGCAGCCGTCGCCGTCCTCATCATCGCCTGCCCCTGCGCCCTCGGGCTCGCGACCCCGATGGCCCTGATGGTCGGGACTGGCCAGGGCGCGAAACACGGGATCCTCATCAAGGGTCCCGAGGTGCTGGAATCGACCCGGCGCGTCGACACCATCGTCCTCGACAAGACCGGCACGGTGACGACCGGCGTCATGACCGTCCGCGACGTCGTCGCCGCGCAGGGCGAATCGGCCGATGAGGTGCTGCGGCTCGCGGGTTCGCTCGAGCAGGGTTCGGAGCATCCGATCGCCCGGGCCATCGCCGGTGCCGCTGCCGAACGTCCCGGCGGGCTCGCCCCGCTCGACGGCTTCGAGAACGTCCAGGGGCGCGGCGTCCAGGGCGTCGTCCGGGTCGGCGACGACAGCCACGCGGTGCTGGTCGGCCGGGCCGCCTTCCTGCGCGACTGGTCCGTCGACCTGCCAGACACCCTCGCCACCGCACTCACCGAGGCCGAGCGCGGCGGCCGCACTGTCGTCGCCGTCGCCTGGGACGGCGTCGCTCGCGGTCTCGTCGTCGTCGGCGACACCGTGAAACCGACGAGCCGTGAGGCGGTCGCCGACTTCCGCGCTCTCGGCCTCCACCCGGTGCTCCTCACCGGGGACAATGCCGCCAGCGCCGAGACTGTCGCGGCAGAAGTCGGGATCGACCAGGTGATCGCCGGCGTCCTGCCCGAGGGCAAGGTCGACGTGATCCGCGACCTGCAGAGTCAGGGCCGGGTCGTCGCCATGGTCGGCGACGGCGTCAACGACGCCGCCGCCCTCGCCCAGGCCGACCTCGGCCTGGCCATGGGGACCGGCACCGACGCGGCCATCGAGGCGGCCGATCTGACACTCGTCCGGGGCGATCTGCGGGTGGCGGGGGACGCCATACGGCTCTCGCGACGGACCTTGGCGACGATCAAGGGGAACCTGTTCTGGGCGTTCGCTTACAACCTCGCCGCCCTGCCCCTCGCGGCCGCCGGCCTGCTCAACCCGATGCTCGCCGGGGCGGCGATGGCGTTCTCGTCGGTGTTCGTCGTCCTCAACAGCCAGCGGCTGCGCCGCTTCCGCCCGACCGCGGGGACCCGATGACCACCGTCCACGAGCCCGCGCCGGCGACCATCCCCGGCGAGGCGGGGCACGTGCATACGGACAAACCGGGGTATGCCGACACGAAAGACGCGCTGGCCAAACGGCTTCGGCGGATCGAGGGTCAGGTGCGCGGCATCGAGCGGATGATCGGCGAGGACCGCTACTGCATCGACGTGCTCACCCAGATCTCGGCGATCCAGTCAGGGCTCAAGGCCGTCGCGCTCGCCCTCCTCGACGAACACCTCGCCCACTGCGTCGTCCACGCCGCCCGGCAGGGAGGCGAGGAGGAGGCGACCAAACTCGCCGAGGTTTCCGACGCCATCGCCCGGCTCGTGCGCTGACGACCTCGCCAGACCCGTTCCACCTCTGGCCGTCCGAGTAAGCACCGGTGCGGTCGAGCCGACGCAGCGGGGAACGTGAGGTCATCCCTGGGGAAGAGACAGCGAGCGAGCCACCAGCGAGGTGAACGCCTCGACGCTGGGCGCCGCCTCCTGTGGAAGCGCAGCACCCGAGTCGGCGGTGACGCAGTAGCGCGACACTGCGCCGGTCTTCGCATCCACAGGAAACAGTCCGAGTGTGCCCATCACCAGGAAATCGGGCACCCTCCCCCCGGGCTCGGCGCCCAGGAGCAGGACATAGTCACCATCCGCTGGGAGACGTCCGCCTGGTGCGGCCAACACGAACTCGCTTGGGGCCGGCCCCCCAAGCAGCGCCTTGGCGTCGGGAATGGCCAACTTCGCCTCAGACTGGCCATTGGGATACGCGATATCGGACTCGTTGGTTTTGTCGAGTCGAGCCCGAACGAGGACGGTCGCTCCGGACATCTGCGCGCCGAATTCATTCGAGTCGAGCGGCGTGCACGAGATGAGCGTCGGCGCAGCCGACGGGCTGAGAGAGCGGGCACCCGAAGAGCTCGAATTGCTATGGGAGGAGTCAGCGGACGCACAACCAGAAGACACCACAATGAGCAACAGGGCTGCCGACCCCCTGTGAGGTGAGTGATTGATGGTGGACAGGGGATCCATAATGGGAGGATGGGCATGGAATAGGAGGTAGAACGGGATGGGTCCACGGAAGTATTCACCTGAGTTCAAAGAAGAAATATGTAAGGAGGTGGTCGATAAATCACGGGCGATCGCGGCGGTCGCGCGTGAGCATGGACTGGTCGAGCAGACAATCGGAAACTGGGTTCGGGCGTATCGGGACACTCACAAGATCAGCGAGCCCGAGCTGGGCCTGCCGGAGCGAGCCCGGTTGCGGGAACTGGAACGCGAGAACCGGGAATTACGAGCCGAGAACGAATTCCTGGGAAAAGCGACGGCCTTCTTCGCCAAGAAACACCCGTGAACGCCAAGTACGCGTTCATCTGTGGCGAAGAAGGCAACTATCCGGTCAGTTCGATGTGCCGGTGGGCCACGGTCTCCCGGTCGGGCTACTACGCGTGGAAGGAGCGCACCCCCAGCGCCTCGGCGCAGCGGCGGGCGCTGCTGGCGGTGTTGGTCGCCAAGTCGTTCGAGGACTCCGATGGCACCTACGGCTACCGGCGGGTGCACGCCGACCTGGCCGCGTGGGGCCACCCGTGTCATGTCGAGACGGTCCGCTCGATCATGCGCGAGCTCGGCCTGATCGCCTGCCAACCGCGGGCGTACAAGGTCACCACCCGGCCCGGACCGGACGAGCAGCCGGTCTCGGACCTGCTGCAGCGCGACTTCACCGCGACGGCGCCCGCGACCAAGCTCGTCGGTGACATCACCTATGTGCGGACCTGGGCCGGCTGGGTGTACCTGGCCACCGTGATCGACTGCTGCACCAAGATGATCGTCGGGTACGCCCTGGCCGACCACATGCGCACCAGCCTGGTCATCGACGCCATGGCCATGGCGATCCGCAATGGGCGCGTCATTCCCGAGACCAGCATCTTTCACTCCGACCGCGGCAGTCAATACACGTCGGCCGCGTTCGCCGCGTTCTGTGCCGGGAAGGGAATCACCCGGTCCATGGGCCGGACCGGGACGTGTTTCGACAATGCCTACGCCGAAAGCGTCAACGGCACGATCAAAGTGGAATGCGTGTACCGGAAGGCGTACCCCACGCGGGACCACGCGGTCCGAGACATCACCAACTACATCGAACTGCGGTACAATACTCGACGACGCCACTCCGCCCTCGGGTACCGCACCCCAGCCGACGCCGAAAAGCAGTACTACACAATAAACAAGGTCGCCTGAAACCCATTGGGGACCATTGTCCACAAAACACCTGGCCTCTCACTGGTCAAGACACCCACGATACCCACCATACTTCTCATCGCTTATCTGGCGCCTCGCCACTGAGTGTGGGGTGAGCTCGGCGCCCTGGCGGGCTGCCGGTCAGGTCGTCGGAGGCCGAGGGAGCGGGGGGAGCCGATGAGGGTGCCGTCCAGGCACGTACGCCCACCCGACGGCCAGCACCTCGGATGGGTCCGGGAGTTGGGCGGCGACCACGGCGATCGCCCCATGCACGTAACGTCACCGGGTCGCCCAGGACCACACGCCCGCGCGCAGTCAGAGCCAGTCGCGGCGGCGGAACATCACGAAGAGCCCGCCCGACAGGGCGAGGATGAGCCACATACTCAGCCAAAGACCGAGCGGCTTGTCGAACCCTGGATAGGGCACGTTCTGCCCGAACCACCCCGTGATCGCGGTGGGAATGGCGATGATGGCGCCCCAGCCGGCCAGCTTCTTCATGATGACGTTGAGGCGCGAATCCTGCAGGGAGAGATTGGCTTCGAAGATCGTCGTCACCAGATCGCGCAGCGACTCGGTCCACTCACTCGCCCGCAGGACGTGGTCATAGAGGTCATCGAACCAGTGGTCGAGATCGGAGCCGTCCCGTTCCCGGTGCCGCACCAGCGCGTTCACGACCTCGCGCATCGGAAGCACCACGCGCCGCAGCTTGACCAGATCCTTGCGGAAGCGATAGACCCGCTGCACGAAGGACTGGCCGGGCGGGCCGTCCGCGAAGAGTTCGTCCTCGAGGTCCTCGATCTCGTCGTCGAGTTGCTGAATGGTCGCGAAGTGCCCGTCGACGACTTCGTCGAGCAGCCCGTGGAGCAGGGCACCGACGCCCGACCGGAGCAGGTCGCTGTTCTCGAGCCAGCGCTGGATGACCGGCGCCATGTCGAACTCGTTGTCCAGGCGAATGGTGACGAGCAGGTGCGGGAGGACGAGCCCGGAGATGCGGTCGATGACCAGGCGCTCGGTGGAGGCGGAGGCACCCGCGGGGCCGAGCCGCGCGGCATACACCGTGAAATAGAGGTTCGCCCCGTGCCGGACGACCTTGGGCCGCTCGTGCGGGCCATAGATGTCGTCGACCGCCGTCGGGGCGAGGTCGAGCCGCTCGGCCAGGGCGACGATGTCCTGCCGCGACGGATTGAGCAGGTCCACCCACGCGATCGTCCCGTCGGTCCTCGCGACGGCGGCGATCTCCTCGGCGGTGACATCGTCGTCGATGAGCTCGCCGTCGCGCCACGCGAGGCCGTGGACCACGCACTCGGGAATCGCCATACGGTCAATCCTGCCGCGCCGGAGCGGGATTCGTCGCGTCGGGTCAGTCGGTGTCGGCCGGGCGCCCGCAGTAGCGCAGCGACCCGGTCCCGGACCAGTCGGGCAGGTCGATGACCGCCACCGCCGCTGTCGTCATCCGCACCCAGACGCCGGTCAGTGCCTGGACGAGTTCCTCCATCGCGGGATTGTGTCCGACGACGGCGACGACGGCGACGTCCGGGGCGGCGCGCACCAGGTCGACCAGGTCGCTCCCGCTGAAGGAGTATGCCGCTTCGCTCGCCTCGGTCTGCACCGCGCCGCCGAGTTCGGCCGAGACGAGTTCCCACGTCTCGCGGGCCCGCTCGGCCGTGGAGACGATGGCCAGGTCGGGCCTGATGCCCTGCTCGCGCAGCCACCGGCCGGTCGCCGGCGCCTGCCGGCGGCCCCGTTCGGCCACGGGCCGGTGCCGGTCGTCCGCGGCAACATGCCAGTCGGACTTCGCGTGCCGAATGGCGACGAGGGTGCGAGCCATGGCTCCTCCTTGGGCGGGCCGTCCTGGTCAGGCTAGAGGATGACGGCGCCCGCGCCAACGGACCGACTCACCCGCTCTGGCGCTCGCGAACAACCCGGCGCAGGTCCTCGCCGAGGGCGGCGGCCTCGAGCATCGCCGGGCCGTACCACGTCAGCAGCCGACCGGACACCAGCCGCGTCGGCACGCGCGTGAACGCCTCCGGGCCATCGGCGACGGTGAAGACATAGGGCTCGTCGGGCAGGAGGACGAGGTCGACGCGGTCTGGATCGTCGATCGCGGCGACGTCGACGTGGGGATAGCGAGCGGTCCCGTCGAAGGCGTTGCGCAACCCCATCCGCGCGAGCAGATCCCCGGTGTAGGTCGCCCCGCCGACGACCATCCACGGGTCCCGCCAGATCGGCACCGCCACTCGGCCGTATGCCGTCTGCCCACCCCCGCCCGCGGGGTCAGCCGGGCTCGCCATCCGGAGGTCGTCGGCGCGGGCGAGCCAGTCCGGCGTCGCGCCGATCAGGACGTCGAACAACCGGCGCATCGACGCCAGCGCCGACGGGACATCGACGATGTCGGTGACCCACACCGCGATCCCGTCGGCGCGCAGCCGCTCCACGTCGAGGGCGCGGTTCTCCTCCTTGTTGGCGACCACGAGGTCGGGGCGGAGGGCGGCGATGGCCGCGCGGTCGGGGTTCTTGGTCCCGCGCACCCGGGCGACCTCGAGGTCCGGCGGGTGGGTGCACCAGTCCGTCGCCCCGACCAACAACCCCGGTGCCGACACCGCGATCGCCTCGGTCAGCGACGGGACCAGGGAGACGACTCGGGCCGGGCGCGCGGGGAGGGGCACGGCATACCCGAGATCGTCCGCGACGGTTGGCACGCGGGTCACCCCGACAACGTCGCCAGCTCGTGGGCGTCGGCGTTGCCCCCGGAGACGACGATCGCGCACCGCGCCGGCCGGTTCGGGTCGGCGAGCAGTCCGGCGAGAGCGGCCGCCCCGGCCCCCTCGGCGAGGGTGTGCGCGGCCCGCGCGAGGACCCGCCGCGCGCCGTCGATCGCGTCATCGTCCACCAACCGGAAGTCATCGAGGCGTTCGCGCATGATCCGCTGCGGCAGGTCGAATGCGCAGGCCGTCGCCAGCCCGCTCGCCCGGGTCGTGCACGGCGCGGTCCGCAGCTCACCCGCTGTCCAGGAGTCGTATGCCGCGGGCGCCTGCGCCGACTGCACCCCCACCACGCGACATCCCGGCGCGAGGGCGTCGCGGACGAGACACGCACCGGCGGCGCTGCTCCCGCTGCCGACGGGGACATAGATCGCCTCGAGGTCGGGATGGGCGCGCAGGAGTTCGAGGTGGATCGTCGCGTGGCCGTGGACGATCGCCGGCTCGGCGGTCCCGACATGCCGCCAGCCGTGCTCGCCGGCGAGGCCCTGTGACCTCACGATCGCCTCGGTCATCGTCGGGCCGTGCGTGACGACCTCGGCGCCCAGTGCCCGGACGGCAGCGACCTTGTTCTCGGGAGCGGACGTCGGCATGACGATGGTCGCGGGGATGCCCGCGCGCCGCGCGGCGAACGCCACCGATTGGGCATGATTGCCGGTCGAGGCGGTGGTCAGGCCGGTCGGCACCGGGTCGAGCTCGGCGAGGAGGGTCAGGCCGCCGCGGACCTTGAACGCGCCGGTCGGCTGGACGTTCTCGTGTTTGACGATCACCAGCACCCCGGCGATCTCGTCGAGGACGGGATAGTTCCAGGCGGGGGTCGGCGGCAGGACGGCGGCGATGGCATCAGCGGCGCGCAACACCCCGGCATACGACGTCTGGTCGGAGACGGAAGGCATGGCTCCACCCTGCCGCATCCGACCCACGCTGCCGCAGCTGACGCGAGGTGGCGGCCGATGACCTCTCGATGCGGCCTACGTGACCTCTCGACGGGGGTGGGGGGTTGCGAGTGAGACCAATTCCACTCCCGGAGGGGATGCGCCGCCGGGCGCGCGGGTCCATGCTGAAGAGGTCCACAGCGAGGACAAGCACCGGCCCCCTCACGGCCCGCAAACCGCGCACGAGGGTTATGCGCCTGCACCCCGCTGCCGAACGTCACTGCAGACGGAGGCAGACGATGAACGAGTTGTTGACCAAGCCCGATCTCGACGTCGAGGCTGCCCCCGACACCACGTGGGCGACAGGGGAGTCCGCCCCAGACCTACCCTTCGAGTCCCCTGAGCTGTCGGGATTCTTCCCGTCGCTCGATTGGGGAGACGAGCCCGCCACCTAGGGCTCCACCGCGATTTCACCCCTGGGTCGCGGTGGCGCGCGGCCCTCGAGCCCGGACCGGAAAGAGTCCGGGGGAGGACACTCAATGACCGCAAACCCAGCGCAGTACCCCGGCCTGCCCACTGTCATCAACGGCAACGGGGCCGTCGCCCAGGTGATGAGCCACGTCTGTGGCGGCGTCATCGGCTACCCGATCACCCCCTCGACCGAGATCTCCGAGCTCTATGAGGCCGCCCGCGCGGAGGGCGGTGTCAACGTTTGGGGCAAGCACGCCTTCTTCTTCGAGCCGGAGGGCGAGCACTCCGCCCAGTCCGGCGCGCTCGGCGCGGCCCTGACCGGCGGGCAGTTCATCTCGAACGCCTCCTCCAGCCAGGGCATCCTCTATGCGATGGAGTCCCACTACGTCACCGTGGGCAAGAAGATCGGCGGCTTCGTCCTCCAGGTCGCGGCCCGCGTCGTCTCCAAGCACTCCCTCAACGTCATGGCCGGCCACGACGACATCTATGCCCTGATGTCCTCCGGCTACACCATCCTCTTCGGCGCCAACCCGCAGGAGGCGGCCGACCTCGCGGCGATCGCCTACCGCGTCTCCTCCCTGAGCCTGATCCCGGTCGCCAACACGATGGACGGCTTCTCGACCAGCCACATGCTCAGCGAGGCGCTCATGCCGGAGCCGGAGCTGCTGCGCGACTACCTCGGCGACCCCTCCGGCCGGGTCCCGTGCCCGACGCTGGCCCAGGAGATGCTCTTCGGCGCCAAGGGCCGCGTCTTCCAGTTGCAGGGCTTCCTGCGCCGCCACGCCCGCGACATCCCCGTCGAGGACGTCGCCGCCCTCACCGCCTTCCTCGAGGCCAAGGCCGACGAGATCGAGACGGACAACGCGGGCGCCCTGGTCGGTATGACGCTCGCCTGGCTCCCCGAGGACGTCCAGGGTCCGTGGCGTCGCCAGTGGATCAACGCGTGGGAGAAGGGGACTCGCCAACTCGTCCCCGCTCTCGTCGACGTCAACAACCCGGGCCTGACCGGCCCGGTCCAGAACCAGCCCGACTTCCAGGCCGGTGCCGTCGACCACCGGACCCACTTCGCGTCGGCGGTCCCGGCCCTGACCCGGCAGGCGATGGCGGAGTACTCCGAACTCACCGGCCGCACCTACACCCCCATCCACACGTATGACGTCGAGGACGCCGACGTCGTCATGATCGGGCTCGGCTCGGTCTGCGACGACGTCCGCGCCGTCCTGCCCCATCTGCGGGAGCAGGGCATCAAGGCCGGCCTGATCGCGGTCAAGCTGCTGCAGCCCTTCCCGGAGGCCGAGGTCGTCGCCGCCCTCGCCGGCAAGAAGGCCGTCACCGTCCTCGAACGCTCCGACCAGACGGCCCTGACCACGCTCGTCACCGCCGCGCTGTTCAAGGCCCAGCAGAACGTCGGCACCGAACGCCACCCGGGCATCCCGGCGCTGACCGAGACCCCGCGCCTGACCACGGCGATCTTCGGGCTCGGCGGGCACGACCTCCAGCCGCGCCACCTCATCGCCGCGTTCAAGGCGATGCAGGCCGACACCGAGGCCCCGCTGATCTATCTCGGCTCGCAGTTCTTCGACAAGACCCCCGACCCGCACATGGCCGAGATCCAGGACCGGTTGCGCACGGCATACCCCGAGACCGAACTCATGGCCCTCGAGACCGAGGACAACCCGAATCTCCTTCCGCCGGAAGCGATGCGGATCCGGTTCCACTCGGTCGGCGGCTACGGCACGATCGCGACCGGCAAGCTGCTGACCGACATCCTCGCCGGCGTCCTCGGGATGCACAGCAAGTCGGCGCCGAAGTACGGCTCGGAGAAGTCCGGCGCCCCGACGAACTACTACATCACCCTCTCGCCGGAGCCGATCCTCGTCACCAACGCCGAGTTGGAGGACGTCGAGGTCGTCATCTCCCCCGACCACAAGGCGTTCATCCACACCAACCCGCTGAAGGGGCTGGCCGAGGGCGGCACCTTCATCCTCCAGACCAGCCTCTCCCCGGAGGAGGTCTGGCGTGACCTGCCCAAGCGGGCCCGCCAGACCATCCGCGAGAAGAAGATCCGCTTCTTCGTCGTCGATGCGTTCACCGTCGCCAAGAAGCACGCCCCGATCCCCGAGCTCGAGACCCGGATGATGGGCATCGCCTTCATCGGGGCGGTCGCGGCGTATGTCGACAAGGTCGCCGCCGGCGCCTCCCGCGAGCAGATCCTCGCGCGGGTCCGCAAGCAGTTGGAGAAGAAGTTCGGCCGCAAGGGCGCGCAGATCGTCGACTCCAACATGGCGGTCATCCTCGACGGCATCGAGGCGACCCGCGAGGTCGACTACGACACCCCCGCGTTCCTCGAGATCGACGACGCCCCGGCCCCCAAGCCGCTGCTGACCGTCGCCCTCTCGGCGGCGATGTGCCCGAGCACCCGGGCCGAGCGGACCAGCGGGCTCTTCGACCCGGCCTACTACGAGGACCTCATGGCCCGGCCGTTCCGCGAGGGGACGATCGGCGAGGCCCCGGTGCTGCCCGGTGCCGGCCTGTTCATGCCCGCCGGCACGGCCGCCGGCAAGGACAAGGGCCTCTTCCGCCGCGAGGTGCCGGAGTTCAACCCCGACATCTGCACCGGCTGCATGGACTGCGCGCTGGTCTGCCCGGACGCGGCCATCCCCAACACCGTCCACGAGGTGCACGACCTGATCCTCACCGCGATCCGCGAGTCCGACGCGACCGCCGGGCAGAAGGAGGCGCTGCGGGCGCAGGTCTACGGCATCGCCGAGCGGACCCGCGAGGCCCTGCGGCACCGCGAGGAGAAGCCGTTCCACGAGATCGTCGCCGAGGCGGCGGCGAGCGTGGTCACCGACGAGCCGATGCGGCATACGGTCGACAAGGTCGTCGCGAAACTCGCGGCCTACCCGGTCGCGAGGACCCGCCCGTTCTTCGACTCCCCCGAGAAGGAATCCCCCGGCAGCGGAGGACTGTTCGCCGCGACCATCGACCCGTGGAAGTGCACCGGCTGCCTCGAATGCGTCGAGGTCTGCGGGCCGGGCGCCCTGACCATGCAGGAGCAGGACGCGAGCGTCCTGGACACCCTGCAGCAGCGGTTCGCGTTCATGTCGGCCAACCCCAACACCCCGGCGCGGTTCGTCGAGGGCTCGGACAACCCCGACGGCGACATCAAGCGGCTCATGCTCGACCACGCGAACTTCTGGGCGACGACCGGCGGGCACGGCGGCTGCCGCGGCTGCGGTGAGGTCACCGCGATCCGCCTGGTCATGTCGACCTCGCACGCCCTCGGCGAGCGGCGCCGCAAGGAGCACATCGCGCAGTTGACCGGCCTGATCGACCGGCTTTATGCGAAGGCCTCGACGGTCGACTCCGACGAGCGGCGGGACCGGATCAACTCCGCGATCACGGTGCTCGAGCGGCGGCTCTACCTCCAGGAGGGCGGCCCGACCGGCAACGGCCCGGCGTCGACGATCATCGCCAATGCCACCGGCTGCAGCAGCGTCTATGCCTCGACGATGCCCTACAACCCCTACATCGACCCGTGGGTCAACAGCCTCTTCCAGGACGCCCAGCCGCTGGCCAAGGGCATCTTCGAGGGGACCGCGGCCCAGGCCGTCGGCGACGTCAAGGCGCTGCGGCTGGCCGAGCTGGAGTTGAGCGACAGCTACGACCCGGCGGTCCACGACCGCGAGTTGGCCATGCTGACGTGGGGCCAGTTCACCCCGAAGGAACTCGACCTGCTCCCGACGATCCTGACCATCGGCGGCGACGGCGCGTCATACGACATCGGCTTCGGCGCGATGTCGCGGATCCTCGCCAGCGACACCCCGATCAAGGTCATGGTCCTCAACTCCGGGGTCTACTCCAACACCGGTGGGCAGGCCTCGACGGCGAGCCTGACCGCGCAGGACTCCGACCTCTCGCGGTTCGGGTCGGCGCACGACGGCAAGCACGAGTCCCGCAAGGAGCTCGGGCTGCTGGCCAGCTTCCACCCCGGCGTCTTCGTCTGCGCGACGAGCACGGCGATCCAGGGGCACTTCCTCGTCAACGCGATGCAGTTCCTCCGGTATGGCGATGCCCCGGCCGTCCTGGACATCTACACCCCGTGCGGGTCCGAACACGGCATCTCCGAGGACGCGTCGGCGGCCCGGGCGCGGCTGGCCGTGGAGAGCCGGATGAACCCGGTCTTCGTCCACGACCCGCGGCGCGGCTCGACGCTGCACGACTGGTTCTCGCTCGATGGCAACCCCGATGTCTGGTCGACGTGGACGAGCACCGACCTGGCCTACAAGGACGACTCCGGCGCGGTCCAGCTGATGAAGCTGCCGCTGACGCCGGCGGAGTTCGCGTTGGGCGAGACCCGCTTCCGCAAGCAGTTCCACCGGCTTCCGGCGGATCTCGAACCGGTCGCGGTGCCGATCGCCGACTATGTCGAGCTGCCCAAGGAGCAGCAGGCGACCCGGATCCCGTTCATCTGGGCCACCGACGACGACCAGCACCTGATCAAGGTTCAATGCTCGGCCTCGATCGTCTCGCTGGTGAAGGACCGGCGCCGCTACTGGCAGATGCTGCAGTACCTCGCCGGCGTCCACGAGGCCCAGCTGACCGCCCTGCACAAGGGTGACCTGAAGGACCTCCAGGAGCGCTACGACGCGGCGATGCGCGACCGGGAGAACTCGATCGACGAGATCGCCCGCGCGATGTCCTCGCTCGCCAGCGCGAGCCGGGCGCCGGTGGCCCTGGGTGCCTCCATCCCGGTCCGCGGTGGTGGCGGTATGCCGAGCGCTCCCGCCCCGGCGGCCGCGGCGGCTCCCGCTGGGGGCGCCACCGCGACGGCGGTGGTGGATGCGCCGATCTGGTTGGCGGAGAGCGACATTCCGAAGTGCAACGACTGTGGCACCTGCTATCAGGAGCTGCCGGCGCTGTTCGAGCAGCATACGATGATCATCGACGCGACCCCCCAGAAGGTCGCCCGGATGATCCCCGGTGCGCTGGAGAGCGTCGAGATCACGCCGGAGCTGGAGAAGCGGATCGACCGGGTCAAGAAGACCTGCGACGCGGAGATCCTGCAATGAGCGGCGAACTGAACGACTGGCTCTCGGCGACCGACGAGCTGGCCACCACGCAGTCGCGGGTCCAGACCCTCGAACACTCCGCGGAGGTCGAGGACTACACCCGTCAGGTCGAGCTGCTGCGGCGGCGCCTGGTCGCGCAGCCGCAGGCCTTCCGGCAGCTGTTCATCGACGACGGAATGAGCGCGGTCCAGTGGGAGTTCGCCCAAGACGAGCTCGGCGAGGACTTCGTCCGCGCTCTGTGGGCGGTCCTGCAGCGCGAGGACGACGCGTCCAAGGTGATCATGCGTTACATCTGGGCGCTGCCGCTGAAGGGCAAGCGGAAGTTCGTCCGGGCGATCGATGCCCATCTCTCCGACCGGTATCCGATGTTCAAGGGCCTCTCGGTCGACTGGCCGGCGGGCAACTCGATCCCGCCGCACATCCGCGGCCCGGAGGACCGCTCCCACGACTTCGGGCTGGTCAACGAGGGCTACCTCGGCTACATGAACGTCGGCTACAGCCGGGCCGAGGTCGACCTGCTCGTCTGGCTGGAGGCGCTGCGGGACAAACAGTGCGAGGAGAAGCCCTGCGAGGTCGGCGTCCACATCGCCGGGAAGGCGGACCTCAAGGGCGGCTGCCCGGTCAAGATCCACATCCCCAAGGTGCTCGAACTCGTCGGGACCGGGAAGTTCCACGAGGCGATGGAACTCATCGAGTCGTGCAACCCCCTGCCCGACGTCACCGGCCGGGTCTGCCCGCAGGAGCTGCAGTGCCAGGGCGTCTGCATCCAGAACAAGATGCCGATCGCCATCGGGCAGCTCGAATGGTTCCTCCCCGAGCGCGAGAAGCTGGTCAACCCCGGCGCCGACGCCCGCCGGTTCGCCCGGCACGTCGACCCGTGGATCGCCGCCCGGCGGCCACCGGTGGCCATCATCGGCTCCGGCCCGTCCGGTCTGATCAACGCCTATCTCCTTGCCGCCGAAGGCTTCCCGGTGACGGTGTTCGAGGCCTTCCACGCCCTCGGCGGGGTGCTGCGATACGGCATACCGGAGTTCCGGCTGCCCAACGAACTGGTCGACGACGTCGTCGGCAAGATCAAGCTGCTCGGTGGCAAGTTCGTCAGCAACTTCGTCGTCGGCAAGACGGCGACGATCGAGCAGTTGCGTGAGGCCGGCTTCGCGAAGGTCTTCGTCGGCACCGGCGCGGGTCTGCCGCGGTTCATGGACGTGCCCGGCGAGCACTACCTCAACGTGATGTCCGCCAACGAGTTCCTCACCCGGGTCAACCTCATGCAGGGGTTGCGCGAGGATTACGAGACGCCGCTGCCGGAGACCAAGGGCAAGGAGGTCCTCATCATCGGCGGCGGCAACACCGCCATGGACGCGGCGCGCACCTCCCAGCGCCTCGGCGGCAATGTGACGATCGTCTATCGGCGCACCCAGAGCGAGATGCCGGCCCGGGTCGAGGAGTTGGAGCACGCCCTGGAGGAGGGCATCAAGCTGTTGGTCCTGCGCGGGCCGATCGAGTTCCTCGGCGACGACAAGACCGGCTTCGTGTCGGCCGCGATTCTCGACGTCATGGAGCTGGGCGAGCCGGACGCCTCAGGCCGCCGGCGCCCGGTCCCCACCGGCCAGACCGAGACGATGAAGGCCGACCTGGTCATCATGGCCCTCGGCAATGCCGCGAACCCGATCGTCAAGGACTCCGAGCCGACGCTGCATACGACCAAGTGGGGCACGATCGACCTGGAGCAGAAGGGCTCTCAGGAGACCTCGATCCACGGCGTCTACTCCGGCGGCGACGCCGCCCGGGGCGGCTCGACGGCGATCAATGCGGCCGGGGACGGTCAGGCGGCGGCCCGGGAGATCATCGGCCACCTCGACATCCCGGCCGACCAGATCCCGCTGATGGTCGCGCGGGCGAAGGATTACACCGAACGCGCCGGGGCCGCCCAGGTCATCGTCGCCAAGGCGCACCTCGCCGACGGGATCGAGGAGATCACCGTCCACTCCCCGGTCATCGCCGAGGCCGCCCGGGCCGGGCAGTTCGTCCGGGTGCTGCCGTGGGCCGACGGGGAACTGATCCCGCTGACCCTCGCCGACTGGGACACCGAGAAGGGGACGATCTGCCTGGTCATCCAGGGCGTCGGCACCTCCAGCATCGAGATCAACCGGATGGCCGTCGGTGACGCGTTCGCCGGGATCGCCGGCCCGCTCGGTCGGCCGAGCGAGATCACGGCATACGATCCGGAGAAGGAGACGGTCGTGTTCACCGCGGGCGGGCTGGGTCTGCCGCCGGTGTATCCGATCATGCGCGAGCACCTGCGCCGCGGGAACCATGTCACGCTGATCAGCGGCTTCCGCTCCGCGGACCTGCTGTTCTGGACCGGCGACGACGAGCGCGTGGCCGGTTTGCAGCGGGAGTTCGGGGACCGGCTCGACGTCGTCTATGCGACCAACGACGGCACCTTCGGTGTCAAGGGGTTCGTGACGACGCCGCTGCAGGAGATGCTCGAGGCGATGCAGGCCGGCACCGGCCGGCGGATCGCCGAGGTCGTCACCATCGGCCCGCCGCTGATGATGCGCGCGGTCGCCGACCTCTCGCGGTCGTATGGCGTGCACACCGTCGCCAGCCTCAACTCGATCATGGTCGACGCCACCGGCATGTGCGGCGCGTGCATGGTCCCGGTGATCATCGAGGGCAAGACCGTGCGCAAGCACGCCTGCATCGACGGCCCCGAGATCGACGCCCACATCATCGACTGGGAC
>JBDIAJ010000055.1:0-23971 GCA_039812345.1 Nostocoides sp.
TGCTGGACCTCGGGGAGGACCTGCCGGACGACGAGGGGCTCGTCCTCGCCGACGGGATCGCCCTGGCAAGCGGACTGCGCCTCGGCCACGCCGCCGACGCCACCGCGCTGCCGGCGGCAGCGGTCCCCGTGCTCGCGACGGACAGCGTGCGTCCCGAGCCGGAGCCGACCCCCGACCCCGACCCCGAACCCGAGCCCATCCCGGAGCCGGAACCCGAGCCGACACCGACCCCGGATCCCGAACCCGAGCCGACACCGGAGCCCGAACCCGAGCCGACCCCCGACCCCGAGCCCGAGCCCGAACCGGAACCCGAGCCCGAGCCTGAACCCGAGCCGACCCCGGTCGCCGAACCGGACGCCGGTTCGGACCTGCAACCGGAGGCCCTTTGGAGCGCCCCGGCCGCGCCGACGTCCGGCTGGCTCTCGGACGTCGAGCAGTCCGATGCCGATGCCGCGGCGGCTCCGGTGTGGAGCGACCACGACGGGGCCGAAGCCGAACCGGATCTGCCCGCGGCCCAGCCGAGCCCCTCCCCGCCTGAGTCCTCCGGGTGGGTCGACCTGGCCAGGCCGAGTGCGCAGAGCGTGGACGAGCCCGAGATGGACCGGGGCGGTTGGAACTGGCCCTCCGACTCCAACCCGCTCGGCGAACCCGTGGAAGCGCCGCGCCCCAACCCGGCGCCCTCGACACCCGAGCCGGTTCACCTGACACCCGAGCCGGTTCACTCGGCCTTCATCGACAGCCTTCCGTACACCCCGGGACCGGCGTCGGCCCCTCCGGTCTGGGACGCGGCAGGCGAGGCCGACGACGCGACCGTCATCCGCCCGTCGGACCCCGATCCGGACGACCTCGACCTGACTGTGGCCCAGGTCGAGGCCGCACCGGCTCATCAGGGTCAGCTCGTCTGGGCGGCGCGCTGCCCCGCCGGGCACCTCACCCTCGCCTTCCAGGCGCACTGTCGGGTCTGCCGGCAGGTCGTCCCGCCGCAGGAGCCGGTCGAGGTGCCCAGGCCGACCCTCGGCCGGATCGTCGCGTCGACGGGCCAGAGCGCGGACCTGGACCGGGACGTCTTCCTCGGCCGGGCTCCCCGGATTCCCGACGACTTCGACGGTCCCGAACCCCACACCATTCGGCTCGTCGACCCGACGGTGGAGGTCTCCAGCCAGCACCTCCACGTCTCACTCGACTACTGGATCGTCTCCGTCACCGATCTGGGGTCGACCAACGGGACCGAGGTCGTCTACGAGGACGGGCAGCGCCTGACCCTGTCGCCGCACGTGCCGGTGCCGATCGACCCGGGCACAAGGGTCGTCCTCGCGGGCACCGTCGAACTGCTCTATGAGGCCGGGTCGTGAAAGGTGCCCTACCGGCACCGCAGATTCCCGGATACGAGTTCGTCCGCCTCCTGAGCGATCGCGGCGGCTTCGGCGACGTCTACCTCTATCGCGAGCTGGCCCTGAATCGCGCTGTCGCGATCAAGGTCATCCGCGATCCCGACCTCGACGAGGCCACCCTCGCCAGCTTCCGCGCCGAGGCGACGACGATGGCCGCCCTGGAGCATCCCAATGTCGTGCGGATCTATGCCATCGGCCAGACCAGGGAGGGGCGCCCCTACATCTCGATGATGTACTGCCCCAAGCAGACGATGGGTGAGCGGGCGGCCGGCGGGGGGATGCCGCTGCACGAGGTCCTCGAGATCGCCGTCGCCGTCGGCGGGGCCATCGAGAGCGCCCACGGCGTCGGCATCCTCCACCGCGACATCAAGCCGGCGAACATCCTGACGATGCCCTGGGACGCTCCCGGCCTGACCGACTTCGGCGTCGCCTCGTCGCTGAGCGCCGACACCGAGGATGAGGACGAGGACGTCGGTGTCTCGATCCCGTGGTCCCCCCCGGAGATGCTGTTCACGAACACGCGGGGGTCGCGGGCCACGGACGTCTATTCCCTCGCGGCGACCGTCTGGCACCTCCTCGTCGGGCGCTCGCCGTTCGAGATCGTCGGTGGCGACAACAGCCGGATGGGGCTGATGAGCCGGATCCGGGACGCGGCGCCGCCGGCGACCGGGCGCGGGGACACCCCGGCCTCGCTCGAGCGGACGCTGCGGCGGGCGCTGGACAAGGAGGCGGCGACGCGCCCGCAGACGGTCGCCGAGTTCATCCGGGCACTCCAGTCGGTGCAACTGGAGTTGCACCTCGCCCGGTCGCCCTTCATCGTGCTCGACCGCGGCATACGCGGGCCCACGAACCGACCGTCGCCGGCACCCGGCGACGCCGTCGACCGGACGCGGGTGCGCACGAATCGCGTGGCCGCACAGACGCTGTCGTCGACCAGTTCGAATGTCCAGCGCGTCGACCCGCTCGGCAGCCCCGGCACCGGTCTCGCCGACGCGACGAGCCGCCGGCGCATCGACGGCCTCGAGTCCGTGCCCGATGCCCGGACCGGTCGCTCCGCCTCGCGCGCGGCGCCGCCGAAGGGCCCGGAGCGCACCATCGGGACCGGCGTGCTCGTCTCCGGTGCGGCCGTGGTGGCCGCCGCCGCCCTCGGTCTCGGCTACCTCGCGTTCGGACGCGACGGCAGCCGGTCCCCCGCGCCGCCTCCCGTGACGCCGTCGAGTGCGGGCATCGGCGACCCGATGTCGGCGCCGCCCCCGCGCCCGGACGTGGTGGGGGAGAAGGTCGATCGCACGCACGCGCGCTTCACCTGGTCGTATGCCGACGCCCGCGACGGGGACACCTTCCGGGTGCAGGCCGTCGAGCCGGCGGGCGCCGCGATCGGTTCGGCGCGCGGGATCAGCGAGCCGTCGATCACCGTGTCCGGCAGATCGGGCACGGACGTGTGTGTCAAGGTCGCCGTCCGCCGGCCGGATTCCTCGGCCACCTTGACCTACTCCCGGATCGCCTGCGTGTCGCTCTGACCGGCGGGATCGCGAGCCCACCGCCGCCGTGCCCTCAAATAGAGGGACAGGTCAGGACGGCCCCGCGTTCCTAGGCTGCCGGGTGACCCCACCACCCAGCCCGAGGATCGGCGTGATGAAGCGAGGCCGGATCAAGGCATTCGCCACGGTGACCGCTGCCGCGGTCGGGCTCACCGGCCTGACCGGACTCGCGGTCCTCGCCACCGGCAACCCCGTCCGCAGCGTGCCCCTCAACGACGCCGGGGTGTGGGTGACCAATGACGATGCCGGTGTCCTGGGACGACAGGACACGATCGCTCGTGCGCTCGACGCCGTGTTGACCCCGGCGGACTCCGGGAAGGGTCCCTATCGCCTCGACGTCCTCCAGGACGGTGGCACCGTCGTCGGGTATGACCGGAGGCGGGCGCAGCTCCTGGTCGTCGACCCGGTCCTGCTCACCCAGAACACCAGCCCGGTCCAGCCGGGTTCTCAGATCGCCATGGCCGGGGGGACCCTCGCGGTCTACTCACCCGCGTCGGGGAAGATCTGGGCGACCCGCTACACCCCGGGAGCGCCCCCCGACGACCTCACCTCGGTCGGTCCCCAGGCCGAGCCCGTCGCCGCGCTCACCCCGTCGACGGCCGACGATGCCGGCGCCATGACCGTCACCGCCGCCGGCTCCGTCGTCGCCGTCGACGTCACCGGGCGGCGCGTGCGGGTCGACCCGGGAGACGACGGCTTCGGCAAGCCGCAGATCGGCCCGGTCGGTCGCCGGGCCGCGGTCGCGATCTCGGCCGTCGGTGACCACATCGTCGTCGTCGACCCCCACGCCGGCTCCGTCCAGGTCGACGACGGGGCCCGCACGGACGTCGGCGCGACGGACGTCTCCGTCCAGCAGCCGGGACCGGATCGTCCGACCGTGCTCCTCGCCTCCTCGCGGGCGCTGATCTCGGTGCCGATCACCGGGGGCGGACCCTCGGTCCTGTACTCGGCCGCGAACGGTCGCCCGGCGCGGCCGCTCGTCTATGGCGACTGTGCGTATGCCGCGTGGGCCGGTCCGGTGTCCAAGGTCACCCAGGCCTGTGGTGACGAGGCACCCGCGGAACGCCGCGTCCCCCGTGACGTCGCCGCCCAGTCGCGGCCGATCTTCCGGGCCAACCAGGGTCAGGTCGTCCTCAACGACCAGGCGAGCGGGCAGGTCTATGACCCGGAGATCCAGAACACCATCGACAACTGGCGCGCGGCCATCCCCGCCGCCACGGTGTCCACCCATCAGAACGATCCGACCCAGACCAAGACCGCCAAGATCGAGGCCGTGCCGTATTCCACGGCCGCCCGGACCGGCCGCACCAATGTCGTCCACCCCGTCGACAGCGCCCACGACACCTCCGGTGCCATCCTGACCATCGCGGACCTGAAGAATGTGCGACCGAGCGGTGCCCAGGTCTCGTTGCTCGGCGACGGCCAGTCCGTGACCGTCGCCTTCCCCAAGAATGCCCGCTCGGTGACCTTCACCGCCATCGTCTCCAACGGGATCAAGACGGCGCCGGTCCCGGTGACGGTCACCGCCGTCAGGGGCGCGACGAACACCCAGCCACAACCGCCCGTGAAGCCGCTGCGGAATGTCACCGTCGCCGCGGGCGGACGGATCGTCATCCCCCTGACCACCGGCTGGCGCGACCAGGAGTCCGATCCGATCACGGTCCAGAACCCGTCGGCGAAGCAGGGCAGCGTCGCGCTCACCCCGGACGGCACGAGCCTGGTGTATGCCGCCCCGGCGAACGCCTCCGGAACCGACACCATCCGCTACACCATCACCGACGGCCGCGGCGGGGACGTGCCCTCGACCGTTCCGGTCACCATCGCGACGACAGGAGACGGGGACCCGGTCTCGCCGACAACCGAGCCCGATGTCGTGCGGGCGGTCGTCGGGGGGACGGCCGTCGTCTACCCGACCGCGAACGATCTCCCGGGGGCCGACCCGGGTGACACCGAGGCCGCCATGACCCTCCTCGACGTCACCGCGCGACAGAAGGACGCGGCCAGCCTCGACGTCGCCACCGACGACGCCACGGGCCGCGTCACCATCGCCTCGACCGCGAAGACACCCGCGAGCTATCTCCTGGACTACACCGCCACGTTCGGCACCTCGAAGGCGAGCCAGGGCGAGATTCGCGTCGACTTCGTCAAGGCGACCTCCGACGTGCCGGTCACCGGGCCCGACACCGCGGTGGTGCACGGACCGGCACCGGTGCTCGTCGACGTCCTCGCCAATGACACCGATCCCCAGGGTCGGGTTCTGACCGTCCAGTCGGCCGAGGCACACAGCCCGCTCCAGGTCGCCGTGGTCGGCGGTCGCTGGCTGCGGATCGCCTCCACCGCCGTCGTCGACCCCAAGACCCACAAGAGCCCGACCTCCGCGAGCGTCGGCTACACCGTCACGGCGGACGGGACGACGACCGCCACCGGCACCGTCGACGTCTCCCTCCTTCCGGCGCTGACTCGCGACCTGCCGGTCGCCACCGCGGACTCGGCGTTGGTGCGCACCGGTGACTCGGTGCAGGTCCCGGTCCTCGCCAACGACAGCACCCCGGGGGGCGCCAGCCTCTCCCTCGCCCCCACCGTCGAGGGCGCGCCCGCTCCCGGCCGGCTGCCGGTCACCGACGTCGCCGACCCCAAGAACACCGATGTCGGCACGGCCTATGCCTCCGGAACCGGAATCCGCTACTTCGCGCCGCGCGGCGTCAAGACCGCCCGCACGGTCGTCATCCCGTATGTCGCGATGACCCCCACCGGGGACTCGGTCGGGTCCACCCTGACGGTCACGATCATGCCGTTGCCCACCGACAAGAACCCCGATCTCGAGCCGAGCCCGGCCGACATCGAGGCGCGGGCCGCCTCCGGCGAGACGATCACCATCCCCCTGCCCCCGGGCGGGCATGACCCGGACGGTGACTCCACCGTCGTCGCCGGGCTGGGCTCGGCCCCCCGGCTCGGGCGGATCCTCGGGTTCAGCCCGACCAGCCTGACCTATCAGGCCTATCCGGTCGGCGACACCGGCACGGACACCTTCCGGTATGTCGTCTCCGATCCGTTCGGCAAGACCGGGACGGCGACCATCCGGGTGGCGGTCACGCCGCCCCAACCTCCGCAGGTCGTCGTGCCCGTCCCCGACCAGATCACCGCGGCACCGGGCGCCCGGGTGACGATCAACCCCCTCGAGAACGACCTGATCGGGCGGGGGGATTCGGTCGGCATACGGCTGCTGACCAAGACGGCGGGCGCGACGCTGCCGTCGGGTGCCGCCGGAGCGAAGGGGCCGGTCACGGCCACCGCCCCGCGGAAGGGGGCCGCGCCCGCGGTCATCGGGTATGCCGTGGACGGTCTCGCCGGACCGTCCGCGCCGGGGACCATCACGGTGCGCAGCCAACCCGGCTACCAGAACCCGCCGGTCGTCTATGACGTCGTCGCGCCGCCCACGGACAAGGACGTGACGACCGTCGATGTGTTGGCGCGGGCATACGACCCCGACGGCGACTCCACGAAGCTCGCGGTCGCCGTCGACGATCCGGCCGTCACGGTCTCGGGCGGAAAGCTGCGGCTACCGGTCAAGAACACCCCCCAGGCCATCGGGTTCACCGTGACCGACGAGTCGGGGGCAGCCGCGGCGGCGGTCGTCTATGTGCCGGCGGCGGGCTCCGGGGGTCCCTTCGTGCCCATCGGCAAGGTCATCGCGATCGAGACGAACGGCACCGCGCACGTTCGGCTCGCGGACTACGTCGTCTCCCCGACCGGGAAGCAGATCCGGCTCGACTCCGCGAAGGGGGCGGCGATCGCCACCCCGGCGAACGGCCTGACGGTGCGGAAGTCCTCCGCCGAGGCCATCGACCTCGCGGCGGCCAAGAACTACAACGGACCGGCCGCGCTGGTCGTCGCCGTCGTCGAGGCGGGCGCCACCAGCCCGACGACCCTGAGCATCCCGGTGCAGGTCGGTCCGGAGCGAGCGATCCTGCGCTCCTGTCCCGCCGACCCCGTCACGGTCTCCGCGCTCGGCGATCCGGTGCAACTCGACATCACCCGCCTCTGTCACGTCTGGATCCCGGCCGGGCAGGATCCCACCACGATCCGGTATGCCGCGACCTGGCAGGGGAGCGCCCCCGCGGGCGTCCATGTCGGGAACGGGCACCTCATCACCGTCGCCGCGGACGACACCGCGCGCAGCGATGAGACCGGTCGGCTCCAGATCAGCGTGGACGGCTCGTCGACCGGTGGCGCCACCATGTCCGTGGCCGTGCAGTCGGTCGCGCCCCTCGTCGTCACCCCGGTGACCCGCGACCACGTCAAGGCGGGCGACTCGGTGACGGTGGATCTGAGCACGTCGGTCACGTCGCCCCTGAAGACGCCCCACATCGAGGTCCGGCAGGCGGGTTCGGTGCCCGCCTCGGTCGGGTCGGGCAGCGCCCAGGGCGCCGTCCTCCAGGTCACGCCATCGGCGACGGCGAAGGACCGGATCACCATCCCGGTCGAGGTCACCGACGACGCCGCCGCGCCGCACCGGTGGGTGGCCACGACCGTCACGCTGGTCGTCTTCGGGGTCCCGGACAAACCCACGGGGGTCGCCCCGGGCGTCGCCGCGGTCAATGCGACCGTGTCGCTCGACTGGACGCCGGGTTCGGCCAATGGTGCCCCGGTCGACTACTTCGAGGTCGCCTCCTCCGACGGCCTGACGCAGAAGTGCGCCGCCGCTCCGTGCACGATCACCGGTCTGCCCGTGGGGAAGACCGTGAAGTTCCACGTGCACGCCCACAACGAGGCGGGCTTCAGTGATTGGTCCGACTGGTCGCCCGAGGTGACCGTCGACGTCAAGCCCGACCCGGTCACCCAGTTCACCGCCACACCCACCGGCACCGATCGCCAGATCACGCTGACCTGGGTGGCGGCGACGTCCACCGGCTCGCCCGTCGACGGGTATCACCTCAGCGGCCCCGTCTCCGCCGACCTCGCGGTGGTGACCTCGACCACGGTCACCGTCCCCGACGACGGCACGCCGTACCCCTTCACCCTCGTCGCCCACAACAAGGCCGGCGACAGCGTGGCAGCCACCACGACCGGATACGCCTACGGCCCGCCCACGCCCCCGGCCTCGGTCACCGTCTCGGCAGGTGCCGACCCGCAGATCGCGGACGTCTCCTGGCCCGCGGGAGATCCGCACGACGCGGGCGACCTCACGTACACGCTCACGGACCAGAACGGGACGGTTCTCGCGTCCGACCAGGGGCTGCTGTCTCAGGCGGTTCCGGTCACCTACGGGCAGACGTACACCTTCTCGGTCACGGTGACGAACGACCACGGTCTTTCCGCCGGCCCCGTGACGAGTGCGTCCTACTCGCCCGTCGGAGACCCGGGTGAGTGGTCGGCCGCGCCCGTCATCACCGATGAGGGCGACGGCACACTGTCGTTCTCCGCGACCGTGCCCCCGACGAATGGCGGTGTCGGAACCCTGAAGGCAACCGCCAGGGGCCGGGACACCGGCGACCACACCCGCGATCTCCCGGCCGTCGGTGCGGCGGGAGGGCCCATCACCGACGAGATCACCGGCCTGAACAACGGGGAGCCCTACATCCTCACCCTCACGGTGTGCAACGACGCCAGGAAGTGCACGACGTCGCCCCCGTCCAGCCAGGAGACGCCGTTTGGCATCCCCAAGATCAGCTCTTTCACCGCGAGCGTGGTGGATGGGCACATCGAGTATGACGTGGCCGTGAACGCCAACGGGAGGTGGGCGTCGATAACTGTGACGTCGGACAACGGAGCCGCACTTCTCAGCAAGTCCTGCTTCGACTCATGCGATTGGGGAGCGTTCCCGTGGGCTCCCGGACCGGGGACCTACGCCCTGACCGCAAAGATCACGCGGAACTTCGACGGAGAGTCCGACTCCAGTATGGTTTCCGACCTCATCATCGACGCCCCACCTCCTCCCGAGAGCGTCACCGTCAGCCTCGGCTCGGATACCGGCGGCACCGAGTGCGGGGGGAACCTGCCCTGCCTGCCGGTGTACCTCACCGCCTCGAACTATCCGCCGGCAACCGCCTGCTCGCCTTCGGCGGACGGGACCACGTACCCGGGGCTTGCCGGCATGTCCGCGCCCGCGAGCGATGCCGTGGTCGCCTACTGGTTCCCTGGCAGTTCCTTCACTGTGACGTGCGACCAGGCGTCGGACACGGCCACTTATCCATGACCCGGCGACGCGACGAGAGGACAGCATGACCATCACCGACGACGAGGCCCGTGTCTTCGCCGAGACCTTCCAGCGGATGACCGCCAATGTCGAGATCGCGGTTCGCGGCAAGGACCGGGTCGTGCGCCAGACCCTGACCTGTCTGCTGGCGGGCGGCCATCTCCTCCTCGAGGACAACCCCGGCACCGGCAAGACGCAGCTGGCCAAGGCGCTGGCCAACACCGTCCAGGGGACGCACAGCCGGATCCAGTTCACCCCCGACCTGCTGCCCACCGACATCGTCGGGGTGTCGATCTATGACCAGCGCACGCAGCAGTTCGCCTTCCACAAGGGCCCGGTGTTCGCCTCCATCGTCCTCGCGGACGAGATCAACCGGGCCTCGCCCAAGACCCAGTCCGCGCTCCTCGAGGTCATGGAGGAGGGCCGGGTCACCGCCGACGGGGTGAGCCACGCGGTGGGGTCACCGTTCATGGTCATGGCCACGCAGAACCCCATCGAACAGGCCGGCACCTACCGGCTCCCGGAGGCCCAGCTCGACCGGTTCCTCATGAAGACCTCGATCGGCTATCCGAGCCACGACGTCACCGTGACCCTGCTGGCCGACGCGGAGAACCGCGACCGCTCCGCCGCCGTCAAGCCGATCATCGCCGCGAGCGCGGTCGGCCAGATGTCGGCGATGGCCCAGCGGGTCCACGTCGACGAGGCGATCCTCGGCTATGTCGCCCGGATCGCCGAGGAGTCGCGGCGGCACCCGAGCATCTCGCTCGGCCTCAGCGTCCGCGGTGGCCTCGCGTTCGTCCGCTGCGCCAAGGTGTGGGCGCTGTCCCAGAGCCGGTCCTATGTCACCCCCGACGACATCAAGGAGCTCGCCCACCCGATCCTCGCCCACCGGCTCCTCCTCGGCGACCAGGCGGCATACGACCGTATGCAGATCGCCACCGTCATCGACGACCTCATGAACGATGTCGCGGCTCCGGCGTATCGCTCGGCCTGACCGGGAGCGGCGAACCCCACGCGAGCCCGGCCGGCTCGCGCGGGTCCGCGACGACCTGCGGGGCCGGTGGGCCGCCGCGGCGCCCCGGCGCGAACCGGTGGCGCGGGTGCTGCGCTGCGTCTCGCCGCTCGGCTGGGCGGTGCTCGGCATCGGGCTCGCCTGCTGGATCGGTGCCGCGATCCTCGGCTGGCTCGAGCTCGCGTATGCCGCGATCGCCCTCGTCCTCCTCTTCCTCCTCTCGTGCCTGCTCACCCTCGGCCGGACCCGGCTCGACGTGTCGCTCAAGATCGCGCCCCGCCGGGTCACCGCCGGCGAGGTGGCCGTCGCCGAGGTCCGCCTGCGCAACACCGGGTCCGGCCGGCTGCTGCCGCTCCCGCTGGAGCTTCCGTGCGGGGACACCTCGACCCGGTTCCTGGTTCCGCCCCTGCCCGCGGGACACGACCACGACGACATCGTCGTCCTGCCGACCGGGCGCCGCGGGGTCTATCGGATCGGTCCGGTGACGACCCTGCGCGGAGATCCGTTCGGCCTGGTCCGCCGGACGATCGCCTGGACCGATGCCGTCGATCTCGTCGTCCACCCGGTGACGACCTATCTGGGCGCCTTCGGCACCGGCCTGCTGCGGGACCTCGACGGGCAGACGACCTCCGACCCGTCGCCGAGCGATCTCGCCTTCCACGGCCTGCGCGAGTACGTCCCGGGAGACGACCAACGGCACATCCACTGGGCCTCGACCGCGAAACGGACGAGTGTCTCGGGCTCGATGTCCTTCATGGTCCGGCAGTTCCTCGACACCCGGCGCACCCACATCGGCGTGGTCCTCGACTGCGACGAGGCGGCGTATGCCGGCGACGACGAGTTCGAACTCGCCGTCTCGGTCGCCGCGTCCCTCGCCCGGCGCGCGGTGGCCGATCAGATCGACCTCTCCGAGGCGGCCGGAACGGCATACCTGCCGGGCGCCGCCGGGGCCGCGGCGCTCGACCTGTTCGCCCGGACGCAACTCGTCCGGGAGCGGGTCGATGTGGTCGCCGCCAACCTCGCCCGCCGGTCACCCGGCATCAGCATGGCCGTGGTCGTCTCCGGGTCACGCGCCCCGCTCGAGCTGCTGGCGCGGGCGGCCGCGGCACTGCCGAGTGGAGTCACGGCCCTCGTGATCCGGGTGGAGCCCGGCGCCGACCTGGCGCGCCGCGCGGCGAACGGGCGTGTCGTCGTGACCGTCGGAGCCCTCGCCGATCTGCCGCGCGCCCTCGCCTCGGGGGTGCGGGCATGACGGCCGCGACCAGCGTCGGACGCTCCGTGTTCATGTCGCGGACCCGTGGTCGGGCGGCGGTCATCGGCCGCGGGGCGGGGGTTGACCTCGGGATGACGCTCGTTTTCACCGCGCTCGCGCTCCTGCCGTGGATGACGACCTTCGACGGGTCCCGCTATCTCGCGGTCGGGCTGGGCGGCGCCCTCTTCGGGCTCCTCGCCGGCGTCGTCGGCGTGGCCCGTGGGCGCGTCTGGATCGCGGTGGCGAGTCTGCCGCTGATCTATGTCCTCGTCGCCGGCATGCTCGTCGGCGGATCGGTGGTGCCCTCCGGGGCCGCGCTGCTGCGCGGGATCCGGCTCCCGGTGACCGGATGGAAGAACCTCCTCACCACCGTCCCACCGGTCGACTCGACCGGACCGCTCGTCGTCCTCCCCTTCCTCCTCGGATTGGTCGCGGCCGCGGCGGCGTTCGTCCTGGCCCGCCGCAGCCCGGGGCCGTGGACGCCGGTCGTTCCCGGGGTGGTCCTCGGCATCCTCACCGTCCTGACCGGTGCCCGCGGAGGCTGGCACCCGCTCGTCGCCGGGTTCGGGCTGGCCGCGGCGGCGGTCTCGTGGGCGGCACTGCGGCGGCGGCGCCGGTTGCGGATCGTCGGCACCGGAGCCGGGGCGCGCGCCCAGATCGCCGTCGCGGCGGCCCTGCTCGCCCTGGCGGGGGCGGGCAGCTGGGCGCTCGCCCCGCTGCTGCCCGGCGTCGACCGCGGCCGGTTCCTCGCCCGCGATGTCGTGGAACCGCCGTTCGCCGTCGATCAGTACCCGTCGCCGCTGCTCGGCTACCGGAAGTACGGAGCGAGCATGAAGCTCGTCCACGACGAGGCCCTGTTCGGCGTCACCGGGCTCTCCTCCGGCGCCCGCGTCCGCCTCGCCGTGCTCGACTACTACACCGGATCGGTGTGGAGCGCCGGCTCGGGGACGCCGGGGACCGGCGGCGTCTTCCAGCGGGTCGGGCGGACCATCCGGGTCGACACCCCCGGCGACGCGCCGACGGCGACGGCCACCCTGACCATCCGTCCCGCCTTCGCCGACCTGCCGGAGCTGACCCCGTGGGTCCCCGGGGTGGGCCCCTGGTCGCGCATCTCCTTCGGTGGCCCGCGCGCGGCTGACCTGCGCTCGTCGCTGCGCTACAACACCGACTCGGGTCAGGGTCTGGTGCCGGTCCGGCTGCGGCCCGGCGACGTCGTCACCGTGACCGGGACGGTCGTCACCGACCTCGACGTCACCAAGGGCGGATTCCGCCCCGCCACCGGCGACCTGCTCGACGCGGAGTCGACCGCCTTCGTCGCCGCGACCGCCCAGAAATGGGTCGACGACGACAGCACCCACCCGCCCCTCGCCGCCCTCGCGGCCCGCCTGAAGAATTACGTGCGCACGTTCACCGACGGCGGGCTCAATCTCGACAAGACCGGCTACCTGCCCGGCCACGGGGCGGTCCGCATCGCCCGGTTCCTGTCGGCCAAACAGGGCAGCCCGGACAGCTTCGGCAGCGACGAACAGTTCGCCGCGGCATACGCGCTGATGGCGAACGCGATCGGGATCCCCGCCCGCGTCGTCCTCGGCGCCGTGGTGCCCGACGGTGGCGTCGTGATGGGCCGCGACGTCCGCGCCTGGGTCGAGGTCGAGGGGCAGAGCGGGCAGTGGTTCGCGGTCCCCAACTCCGCCTTCGAGCCGAAGCCCGGTGACACACCGCAGCTGGATTCCGACCATGAGGTCTCGATCACCGACCCCGTGCTCGTCCCGCCCGCGGCCGGCCAGCCGGCCCCGGGCACATCGGACAGCCTGTCGGATGCCGACCCGGGCGCGTTCCGGCCGGCCACGTCCGGGGGTGGAGCGATCGGTGACCCGGGCCCCCGTCTGGGCGTCCCCACCTGGGTGCGCACGAGCGCGCGGTATGCCGTTCCGCCCACCGGGGCCCTCGCCGCGGTGGCCCTGGTCGCCGGGGCGGCCCGCGGCATACGACGGAGGCGGCGGCGCACGGTCGGCGTGGCGAGCCGACGCCTCGCGGCCGGCTGGCGGGACCTGACCGACCACGCCCGGGACCTCGGGCTCGTCGTCCCCGTGGCCGCGACCCGGCTCGAGCAGGCTCGCGTGGTCGGCCATGAGGGGCTCGCCGCGGCCGCCGACCGGGCGGTCTTCGGAGCCGGGGACCCCGCCCCGGGGCTGGTCGAGGCGTACTGGACCCAGGTGCGCTCCGCCCGGCGGGCCCTCAGCCGGGGCGTGCCGTGGCACCGGCGACTGCTGCGGGCGTGGAGTCCGCGCAGCTTCTTCGTACCCGACCCCCTGGTCGAGCCGCGCCCGCCCAGACGGCCGGGACGCCGCCTGACCGCCCTGGTGACGCGACGCAGCGCGGCCTGACCGCGCCGGAAAGGACATCATGAGCGACATCGACGGCGATGCCGAAACCGACCCCGTCACCAGCGCCCTCGTGCGCGTCGTGGCCGACTTCGGCCCGAGCGTCATCTATTCGCCCGGGCGCCTGCGGGCGTCCCTGTCCGACGTCCTCGGCAGCGTGGGCCGACTCCATCGCGCCGAGGTCGATGCCCTCGAGATCGCCGCGGAGGAGCACGTCTCCAGCGAACTGGACGGCGGCTCGTCGGCGACGGCGCAACTCGAGGAACGGCTCGCCGGGCGTGGCCTGACGCCGGAGATGGCGCGGTTCGCCGTTGCGGCCTGGCGGGCCGCCCTGGGCGGGACGGGTGTCGCCGCGGCCCCCGTGGCGGCGGCGCCGGTGACCGCCGTCCCGCCGGCCGTCCGGTCGACGCCGGATCTGCGGGCCGGTGGGGGTCCGGGGGAGGCGAGCGGTCGGCATACCGACGAGGTGCCGGTCGCCACGCTGGTCCGGTCCGCGATGCCCGTCGGGGGTGGGACGGGCGCCGCGCCGACCGAGGCGGTCCCCGCACGCGCGACCGTCGCGCCCGGTCCGGACGCGCCGGCCCCACGTCGTCGGCGACCCGTGCTCATCGCGGGAGTCGCCGCCGGCCTGCTGCTGCCGCTCGCCGGCGTCGGCACGTACGCCTACCTCGGACACCGAACGGGCACCACCGCGGGGGACACCGACCCGAGCACGTGGACCCGCCTGCCGACCGACGAGATGAGGCTGTCGCTCGAATCGGCTGCCTGGGTCCAGCCGGTGCCGTATGGGTGGGCCGGCTCGAACGGCTGCACGATCGAGCAGGCCGCCCCGACGGGTGTCGCCGCGTCCCCCTGTGTGATGCAACTCGACGTGCAGGCGATCCACGTGCCGTCGACGTGGCGGATCACGGACGTCCACGTGTATGGCGCGGGTCGGGCGTGGGTCGTCGGCGATCATGCCCTCGCCTATGTCAATCCCTCGAACGGTCCCTACTCGGCCATGGTCTCCTTCCGGGCCGAAGGGGATGGCGTGCAGGCGACGTCCACGTGGAGGCTCGAGACGTCCTGCAACACGCACTTCGCCTGCGAGAAGTGAGCCGGCTGCGATGACCGTGTCCCCGCAGGGCGACCAGAGGATCACCGGCGCCCTCATCCAGGTCGCCCGGGCGGCACCTCGACGCCATCCGCGGGAGTCGGGACGCAGCCGGTGTCGACGACCGAAACCGTCACCCGGGCGGCACCGAGGACGTATGGCAGCTTCACCTCGGACGAGGCGCACTTCCAGGCGGTGGACGCGACGATGACGATCACCCCCCGCGTCACCGCCGGCGGCCCGTGCGTCGCGTCGGTGCCGCTGTCGCCGTGGCGCTACCGGGCCTGCGCGGTGAGCGTCACCGGGGATCGGTTCACGCGGCATACGGCCCGGATCATCGCGGTGAACCTCCTCGCTGGGCGGGGCCGAGCCACCGTCGACCACGGTCGGCTCGTGTTCCGCCCCGGGGCCAATGGCCCCTACACCGCCCGAGTGAGTGTCCGGCTCCGGCGGGACGACTACGTCTCGACGGCGACCCTGACCATCCACGTGCTCGCCAATGCGCACTTCGCGCCCGGCAAGGACTTCCCCGGATGAGCGAGCACGACCAGATCGGCGCGGCACTTGCTCGGATCGCCGCCGAACTCGGGCCCGACGTGCTGGACTCGCCCCAGCGGCTGCGGGCCGCGCTCAGCGACGTCCTCGGCCCCGCCGCCCGCGCCGAACGGGCCGCGATCGACGCCCTGTGCCTCGCCGCCGAGGATCGACTCGGCCACGAGGTCCGGTCGGCACGGGCGGCGGGGGCGTTGACGGCCGAGTCGATCACCGCTCTGGGGCGGCGGCTCGAGCGCCGCGGGATCAGCTCTGAGCTCGCGACGAGCACCGTTCGCGAGCTCGCGGCCGTGCTCCCGCTCGTCCCGGCGAGCGCGCCTCCGCCGGTCGCAGCGGCACCGGCCGACGAGCGGACCCGGCTGTCGGCGGTCGCCGCGAGTTCCGCGGCGGTCGAGACTGGGGCGCCGGCCGCCGGCGCCGCACCGCGATCGCGCGGGTCCCGGATCGCCGTCGGTGCGGCCGCGGTGGCGATGGTCTCGGCGCTCGCCTCCGGCGTGACGTATGCCGCTTCCCACCGCCAGAGCACGGCCTCCGTCCCGCTCGACGCCCCGCGGGCCACCACGACGGCGACGACCACGACGCGGGCGACCACGACCCGGACGGCCCACACGACCGTGACCCGCCGGGTCACCGTCTCCGACGGCGTGACCTTCGACGAGGCCCACTTCCGGGCCACCGACTACGCCTCGACCTTCGCTCCCCAGGTGGGCGGCCGGAGGACCGACGGCTGCGTCTATGACAATCCCGGGTACACGTCGGGCAACCCCTGTTACTACTACTTCTACGCCCGCGACTTCGGGGATGGGGGCCTTCGGGTCAGATCCGCCCGCCTGGTCAAGGGCACCGGGTCCACCTGGGTGGCGAGCAACCAGGTGTATTTCCAGGTCGCCCGCAACGGCCCGATGACCGTCGTCATCGACGTCATGGTGGACCGGGCGGGCTATCGGTCGACCGGGCGCCTCACCTTGACGATTCGCTGCAACGCCCACTTCCGGTGCGGCGGTGACTTCTCGTCATGACCGGGTCGGCGGCGACGGGTCCGCGAGGATGACCGGGCAGGACCGGGTGGCCGGTGCCCTCACCCGGGTGACCGGCGAACTGGGGCCCGACGTGCTCGCCCACCCCCAACGGCTGCGCGCGGCGCTCAGTGACGTCCTCGGCCCCTCCGCCCGGGAGGATCGAGCCGCCATCGAGGCGCTGTGTCTCGCAGCCGAGGACGGACTCGGCCGGGCGGTCTGGACCGCCCAGGCGACCGGGCCGATGTCCGACGAGATCGTCGCCGTGATCGGCCACCGGCTTGTCGATCAGGGGATCAGCGAGAGCCTCGCGATCCTCACGATCCGCCGGATCGCCGCCGCGCTGAACCGCGTCGGCCCGTCCAGGCCGGCGGCCGGGCAGGTGCCCACGCTCGCGCCGCCGGTGGAGATCCGCCGGCCGGACCAGTCGCGCCCGTCGGCCGACGGCGCACGCACTCGGCCGCATGCCCCCGCACCGGGGCCCAGCTGGCCGACACCGTCGCCCGCATCCACCCGGCACCCGGCCGGCCGTCCCGCACGCCGAACGTGGGTGATCGCGGCCATCGCCGCCGCGGTCCTCGCCGTGGTGGCCACCCTCGGGACCTGGGCGCTGCGCCAGGGGCGGGACGGGCGCCCACTCGCGGGCAGCGGCGCGTCGACGTCGGCGCCCATCGCGCCGGCGACGACGTCCCCCGGCGGGGTGACCACGGACACCGCCCGATTCCAGGCTCTCGACTATGCGGCCACCCGGACCCCGGGAGTCTGGAATGGGACCGCCTGCGTCGACTCCGGCGCCGGGCTGCCCCCGTGTTCGTACTGGTTCCTCGCCACGAACTTCGGGCCGCAGGACGTGCGGGTCGTCGCCGCCAAGGTGGTCAAGGGGCCTGGCCGGGCGTGGATCGCCGACAACCGGGTGAACTACGAGGTCACCCGCAACGGACCGTATGACGTCGAGATCGCCGTCGAGGCCCGCTTGGGCAGCTATGCCTCGACGGCCACCCTGCGCCTGACCGTGACCTGCAACGACCACTTCCGCTGCGGAGGAGATTTCTCGTCATGAGCACGGACGACACCTTCGTCAGCGCCCTGCGCCAGGTGGCGGCGGCGACCCCAGCGCACCTGGCCCGACAACCGGCCTACCTGCGCTCGGCGCTCACCCGGCGCCTCGGTGACCTCGCGCCGCACTATCGCAGTGACATCCACCTCGTCTGCGGGGCGCTCGATGAGAACGTCCCGGAGAGCCTCGCGGACCTCGCGCCGCTGACCACCGCCGATCTGACCTGGCAGGCCCGGCACCTGGCCGCCTGCCGGTCGTGGACCGTGGAGGCGGCGGAGCACGCCGTGCGCACCTGGGTCGCGGCGCTTCGGCTGCCGGTCCATGCCTCGCTGCCGTCGCCGACCGGGGCGGACGACGCCCGCTTCGGGCCCGAGGTCACCGGGGCCACCGTGATGCGGACCTTCGCCGACGGCGGCGACGGGGACCCCGGATCCGGGGGAGGACGCTAGTGGCCGGTTCGCTCGACGCGCCCGCTCGTGGCGCCGAAGTCGACCGTCGTCCCGGGGACCATCGCGATCGCCCGGTCCGGAGGAACCTCGACCGGCCCCCGGCCGGGCACGATCGCGTGCCACGTCGTCGCGCTCATGTTCCGCAGGCCCCAGACGTCGCGCTGCGGGTGCTTGACGAACGCGCCGACGGATCGGCATACGGCATAGTCGTGCCGCAGGTGATGCTGGGTGACCAGGCCGCCCGCACCGACGAGCACGCGGGCGCGGCCGACGGCGAAGGTCAGATCGGCCGACAGTGCCGTCCCGCAATGCCAGCAGCGGGCGGTGGCGCTCGGCCCCACCGCGTTCTCCGCGGCACAGCCCGGACAGCCGACGACGCGATCCAGGGCGGCGGCCAGGTCCTTGCGCCAGGCGCTCTCCCGGACCCGCTCGCCGGGGTGGACCAGCCCGGTCGTGAACGCGCGGGTGAACAACGCGCGCAACGGATCCGGCAGGACCTCCCAGTTGGCGATCATCGTCTCCTGCTCGACCGGATCGGGCGCGTTGGCGCTCGATGCCGGGTCGAAGACGAACAGCGCCTTGTCGCCGAAGAGTTCCCGCTCGGCGGTCTCGTCGAGGCACGGATAGAGGCTCTCGCGTCGGCCCAGCAGCGGGTGGCCGATCATGAGGACATAGAAGATCATCACCGCGAGGGAATGCAGGTCGGTCTGGATGCTCGGGAGGGCCTCGCCGCGGACGATCTCGGGGGCCATGAACCGGCGGGTTCCGAGGACCACGCCCTCGGTTCCGTCCAATCCGACATTGTCGTTGTCGCAGATGATGATGCGCCCGTCCCCGGGGTCGAACATGATGTTGCCCAGGCTGATATCGCGATAGCAGAGGCCGAGGCTGTGCAATTGCAGAAAGGCGTCGCTCAGGCCCACGCAGATGCGCAGCGCGATGGCGATCCCCACATCGACCCGGCCGCGCAGGAGGTCGCCGAGCCCGACGAAACCCGGGGGACGCAACGGCATGACATAGCCGAAACTGTCGGGTGTCGCGACGATGTCGATCGGCCACAGGAAGGCCGGGCTCGGGCTGCCGCGCTGGACCAGCGCGGAGATCGCGTCGTGCTGGGCCTGCATGACCTTGGACGGGGCGTACCACTTCAGCGCGAGTTGGCGCTGCGAGCCGTCGACCGCCCTGACGAGGTGAACCGACCCCTGGCCGCCCTGACCGAGGAGTTCGTGGACCTGCCAGGTGCTGCCGAGTCTGGGCAGTGTGACCACCTCACCCTTCCGGATCACCGTCGCCCTTCCTCTCTCGGAATCGGCCCTCATCCTAAGGTCGGAGCGCCATGACCGAATACAGCGTTCCCAAGCGACCGGGCAGCGCGCTCTCGCGTCGCCCGCTGCATTTCATCGTCCTGGCGGACTGCTCGGGATCGATGGCCGCCGACGGCAAGATGATCGCGCTCAACACGGCGATCCGGGAGACCCTGCCCCACCTGTCCGAGGTCGCCGCGGCCAATCCGCATGCCCGGCTGCTCCTGCGCTGCATCGCCTTCTCCTCCGGGGCACGGTGGCACATCGCCCAACCGAGGGAGGTCGACGATGTCGTGTGGACCGACCTCGAGTGCGGGGGGTACACCGACCTCGGCGCCGCGGTCCGGCTCCTCGGTGACGCGCTGACCGTCCCGCCGATGGAGCCTCGGGCGATGCCGCCGGCGATCATCCTCGTCTCGGACGGTATGCCGACCGACGACTTCGCCTCGGCACTCACCGCGCTCGAGGCGCTTCCGTGGGGTCAGCGAGCGGTGCGGGTCGCCGTCGGAATCGGGCGAGACGCGGACTACGACGTTCTCGTGCGCTTCATGGGGAACGGGCCGGACGCCATCCCGGCGACGGCGAGCAATCCGGAGCAACTGGTCGACGCGATCCGGTGGGCGTCCGTGCACGCGTCCCGGGCGGCCAGCCAGGTGACCCCCCACGCCGTCGCCGCACCATTGCCGCCGCCGCCGGCGCCGGTGGTCGGGCCGGCGGACGACCTGTCGGAGGTGGTGTGGTGAACCGGCCCGGGACCGGCCTGTGGGAGGTCGCCGCGGCGACGGCGCTGGGCGCGGGCCACACCCGCACCGGCGCACCCAACCAGGATGCGCACCTGATCACGCACCTGCCCGACGGCGTCGTCGTCGCCGTCGCCGACGGTCATGGAGGCCGCGGTTATGTCCGCAGCGACGTCGGGTCGACGACCGCGGTCGAGGTGGCCGGCGCCGTCATGTCCGAGCTCGCCGCGGACGGCGGCGGGGCGGACCGACTGGACGCCGTGCCGGAGGCGATCGTGTCGCGGTGGCGGGCCCTGGTCATGGCCGACCTCGACGCGCGCCCGTTGACCGCGGTGGAGCAGCAGTCGGCGACGCCGGCGACGCTCGCCGACCCCTATCAGCTCTATGGCTGCACCCTGCTCGTCGCCTGGTTCGGCGCGCACGGACTGTGGGCGGCCCAGATCGGGGACGGCGACATCGTCGCCCTCGTCGACGGGCGGTGCACCTCGCCGATCCCCGACGACGACCGGCTGGTCGGCAACCTCACGACGAGCCTGTGCGCGAGGGGGGCGGCGAGCGACTTCCGGATCGGTGCGGTTGCCGACGTCGCGGCCGGTGACCTGGTCCTCCTGGCGACCGATGGCTATGGCAACTCCTTCGCCGACGCCGAATGGAGCGCCGATGTCCTGCCCGATCTCGCCGCCGGGATCGCGCGGCACGGCATGGCGCAGGTCCGTCGGGAGCTGCCCTCCTGGGTCGCCCAGTCGGCGGCGATGGGCGGCGACGACACGACGGTCGTGATCGTCCGTCGTCGGTCTCACCCGGGCGCCGCTCTGGTGGACGACGAGACGGCCGTGCGAACCGTGGCCCGGCCGTCCGAGCCGCCGTCGGCGCCCGTCCCGCTGGAGGACCGGCCGATGGCGAGCCCTGGCGGGCGCGGATGGGGTCGCCGAGCGGCATACGGGCTGGTTGCGGGGGTGGTCGCGGCGACCGGTGTCGGGTATGCCGCCACGCGCCTCCTCGGTGGCGGCGACGCCACCTCGACCCGGTCGTCGGCGACGGCGACCCTCACGCCCGGAGGGTCGATGACGGGCACCGCCGGTGGTGTGACGCCGATGGTCTCGAGCCAGTCCTGTCGCTACGTCTGGGCCGAGCTCGACCCCCTGTGGGCGCCGCTCACGCTGCGCTGGCCGGGCTCGAGCATCGACTCCTCGTCCGACGGGACGATGGGTCACTATCCGAGCGGGTGCGTGATCTCACCCGCCGAGGACGCGTCGACAGCGCCGAAATAGGACCGTCAGGGACGCATCCGGCCTGTCGTGTCATCTCAATGAGGGACAAGGCAGCCGATCCGCGCGCGGCTAGGTTGCCCTTGTGCCCCCGACCCGGTCGACTCCGCCACCACCCGCACCGGAGGTCGGGCTGCGGTGGGGCGCCTGCACCGACCCGGGCGCTCGCCCACGCAACGAGGACGGACACCTCGCCGCTGCTCCCGTCTTCCTCGTCGCCGACGGCATGGGCGGACACGAGGACGGTCAGGCCGCCTCGCGGGCCGTCGTCGACGCCTTCCGCCCCCTGACCACGGGCGACCGGGTGAGCGCGCAGTCCCTCCGTGAGGCCGTCGGACGGGCCAACGGACTGGTCACGGCGCTGGCCCGGGGAGGGCGCAGCCCCGGATCCACCCTCGCTGGGGCGGTGCTCACCGAGGAGGCCGGCCTCGCCCATTGGCTCGTCTTCAACATCGGCGATTCCCGGGTCTATCTGCTCTCCGGAGGAGACCGGCTCGAGCAGATCAGCGTCGACCACTCCCACGTCCAGGAACTGCTCGACGTCGGCGAGATCACGCGCGCCTGTGCGCGCGAGCACGCCCGACGCAATGTCATCACCCGCGCGCTCGGCGCCGGTCTCCCCGGAGTGCCCGAGGCCGACCAGTGGCTCGTTCCCGTGATCGCGGGGGACCGCCTGGTCATCTGCAGCGACGGCCTCACGACGGAGGTCACCGATCCGTTGATCACGGCCACCCTGCTCAGCGTCGAGGACCCGCAGGAGGCGGCGCGGGCGCTCGTCGGGGCGGCCCTCGACGCGGGCGGGCGCGACAATGTCACCGTCGTGGTCGTCGACGTCGTCGCGGCCCCGACCGCGGCGGACGCCTCGGCCCACACCACCGAGATCACCCTCGACCGGCTTCCACCCGTCGACCTCGAGGCGGCGACCGTCCCCGCGCGACGTGCGGTGGACGCGGGGCGTTGGCGCTGATGCCCCGGGCGATGTGGCTGCCCGGGCGCGACCACGGGCTCGTCTGGAGCGGTGGCGTCGCGATCCTCGACGGCTCCGTGTCGATGGATGTCGTCGAGCGGATCTGGCTGCTGCTCGAGGGGGGCGCCGACCTGCGGGCCTTCCTCGAGGGGATGAGCGCGGCGATCGGCTCGGGCCTGCTGGGCCTGCCCGGGTTCGCGATCGGCCTCGTCCGGGACGACGCGATGAATCTGGCCGTCCGGGGTGACTTCGTCGCGAGCGTGGTCGGTGCCGAGGAACCGATCCGCATCGAGGGAGTCGGGGTCAGCACCTGGTCGGAGCGGCAGGTGATCGGCGGGGAGGAGGTCACCGTCGGCCGCGTCGGGGTCGAGCCGGCCCGCGGGCTGATCCTCATCGGGGGAGTCGTGCCCGCCGGCCTGGTGATCTGGCATCGCCGGGAGCATGCCCCGGCGGCGACACCGGTTCCGGAGCCGCGGCATACGGCACGGGGCGGGTCGACTGGCGGCGACGGGACCCCGGCAGCGACTCCAGCGGTGGAGGTGACCCGGGACCAGGACCGCGCCGAGGACGAGGAGCGCGGCCCGGCGAACCGGTTCGAGGCCCTGTGGGGGGAGACGGTGCTCAACACCGTCGAGGAGGCCGCGATCCGGCCTGTCGAGGAGAAGCCCCGGCCCCCACAGGTCGACCGGGTCACACTCGTGGAGGCACCGAGCGCGGTGCGCGTCGACGAGGCGCCCAGCCGGATGCGGTCGTTCATCGACGCGGTGCCCCGGCCGCCGGGACCTCCCGGCGGACCCGGACCGGCCGGGCCGGAACGCCGTGGGGATCACGACGGGGCCACCGTGGCGCGCTCCGACCTCGAGGAGTCGGGCGGCGCTCCCGCCAGCGGTGGTGGGGAGATCCGCGCCTCGCTCTGCCCCGAGCAGCACCCGAACCCGCCGCAGAATCTCACCTGCCGGATCTGCGGACGCGCCGTCGGGGCGGGCGTGGTCATCATCCCGCAGCCCTCCATCGGGCGGGTCCACGCGTCGACCGGGGAGTCCGTCGACCTCACCGGGCCGGTCATCGTCGGCCGGAATCCGCGACCCGCCCGCTTCCAGGGGACCCGCCTTCCGGTGCGGCTGGCGCTGCCCTTCCCGCACATCTCCGGCTCGCACCTCGAACTCCGCGTCGAAGGATGGTCGCTCCTCGCCGTCGATCTCGAGTCCAAGAACGGGACCTTCCTGCGCCGCGGTGAGGATCCCCCGCAGCGCCTGACGGCCAACACGCCCGTGCCCCTGTATGCCGGGGACGTCATCGACTTCGGCGACGACGTCCTCCTCACCTTCGACTACCTGGCATGAGTTCGTCGACCACCCCGCCCGATCTCGACGGCTTCACCTACGTCGAGGAACTCGGCATGGGTGGTCAGGCGACGGTCTTCAAGTACGCCCAACCGGCGTTCAGCCGCATGGTCGCGGTCAAGGTGCTGCACGGCCGGCTCGGACCGAGCACCCAGCGCGCATTCGAGGCCGAGACCCGGACCATGGGTCAGCTGTCCGCGCACCCCAATGTCGTGAGCATCTATCAGGCCGGGATCACCGCGAGTCAGAGTGCCTACTTCGTCATGGAGTTCTGCCCCCCGCCGAACCTCTCGGTCCGGGTCCGGCGGCAACGACGGCCGTATGGCGTGCCCGAGGCCCTGAAGACGGGCGTCCAGATCGCCGGTGCGGTCGAACGCGCCCACTCGCTCGGCATCCTCCACCGCGA
>JBDIAJ010000056.1:0-23471 GCA_039812345.1 Nostocoides sp.
TCAACGGCGGCGGAGACTGAGCCGTATGCCGTTCATCGACGTCACGCTGGTCGAGGGCCGCTCGCCGGAGCAATTGCGGTCGCTCGTCACCAAGCTCACCGACGCCGCCGTCGAGGCGGTCGGCGCGCCCCGGGAGTCCATCCGGGTGGTCATCCGCGAGGTCCCGGCGACCCACTGGGCCGCCGGCGATGTCACCATCGCCGAGCGCCGCGCGGCGCCGCCCCCGGCCGGGTGAGGCGAGCGGTCGGCATACGGCGTGGTGTTCCGCACCGGGAAACAGGGGTCGTGCGGGGGATCGGGAGAGCGGACGGTTGAGCCCATGAGCGAGTTGGAGTTCTTCGGACACATCGTCGACGGCGCCGAGGTCGAGTCGCTCGACGGGCAGCGCTTCGACGTGTGGAACCCGTGGACGCGCGCGGTCTGGGCGCAGGCGGCCGAGGGCTCCGCCGCGGATGCCGCTCGGGCGGTGGAGAGTTCGCGGCGGGCGTTCGACGAGGGCGACTGGCCGCGCCTCGGGCGGATCGAGCGGGCCAAGGCGATCCACCGGCTCGCCGACCTCATGGAGAAGCGGACGGACGACCTCGCCCGGCTCGACTCGACCAATATGGCGAAGCCGTTCGAGCAGGCCCGGCACGATGTCGGCCGGTCGGTGTGGAACTTCCGGTTCTTCGCCGACCACCAGCGCGACCACGTCGGCGAGGTGTACCCGATGGACAGCGGGCACCACACGTATTCCGAGTTCGGGCCGGCTGGCGTCGTCGCCGCGATCTCGCCGTGGAACTTCCCGCTGATGATGGCCTCGTGGAAGATCGCGCCGGCGATCGCCTGGGGCAACACCTGCATCATCAAGCCGAGCGAGGACACGCCGGCGTCGGTGACCCTGCTCGGCCGGCTCGGCGCCGAGGCGGGCCTGCCGCCCGGCGTGCTCAATGTGCTCAATGGCCACGGGGCGCCGGCCGGGGCCGCGCTGACCGCGGACGATCGGGTCGACCGGGTCACCTTCACCGGGTCGAGCGTCACCGGCAAGCAGGTGATGGCCTCCGCGGCAACGCATCTGGCTCCGGTCTCGCTGGAGTTGGGGGGCAAGGGGGCCAACCTCGTCTTCGATGACGCCGACCTCGACAACGCGGTCTACTGGGCGACCGAGGCGATCTTCCGCAACGCCGGGCAGATCTGTCTGGCGGGGTCGCGGCTGTTCGTCCAGGACTCGATCTATGACGAGTTCATTTCCCGGTTCAAGGCGGCGGCCGAGGCGCTGACCATCGGGGACCCGTTCGACCCGGCGACGCGGTTCTCCTCGCTGGCGAGCCGCCGGCACTTCGAGAAGGTCGCCGGCTATGTCGCGCAGGCCGAGGAGCTGGGTGGCAAGGTGCACACCGGTGGCGTCGCCACCGACGGGTCGTGGGTGGTGCGGCCGACGATCATCGACGGTCTCGCCCTCGACGCGGCGCCCTACTGCGAGGAGATCTTCGGGCCGGTCTGCATCGTCAATCGGTTCTCGACCGAGGGGGAGGCGGTGCGGCTGGCCAACGACACCCGCTACGGCCTCAATGCGATGCTGTTCACCGAGAACCTCTCCCGCGCGCACCGGGTCGCCTCCGCGCTGCGGGCCGGCACGGTCTGGGTCAACTGCTTCTTCATCCGCGACCTGCGCACGCCGTTCGGGGGCGTCGGGGACTCCGGGGTCGGCCGTGAGGGCGGCGACTTCAGCCGCGAGTTCTTCACCGAGCCCAAGGCCGTCGTGATGCAGATCCGGCGCTGAGGTCTGGTGTTGGGACCGAGGTCGGAGGGTGCACCCTCCGACATCGGTCCCAACACCAGACCTCAGCGCTGTTCTGGGCGGGGGTTACCCGGGTTCGGCGTGACAGCGGTTCCGCCGGCCTGCGGGGTCTGGCAGGGTGTCCCGCATGACCGCGCGCTACGTCGCCCTCGGAGACTCGTATGCCGCCGGCGTCGGTGCCGGCGTCCCGCTCAGTCTGTGTTGGCGATCCCGGGCGGGATATCCGGTCGCCGTCGCGGGCAGCCTCGGCCTCGACGTCGCCTATCAGGCCTGTCTCGGGGCCACGGTCGCGCACGTGCTCGATCATCAGCTCGAGGCGCTGGCGGACACGACCGAACTCGTGACGGTGACGGTCGGGGGCAACGACATCGGCTTCGTCCCCGTGCTCGTCGCCTGCGCCGAACCGGCGTGGATGCGCGACAGCGACGGGGTCATCGACCACGCCCTCGCGGTCCTGCGGACGCGCCTGCCGGCGGACCTGGACCGGCTGCACGAGGCGGTGCGCGCGCGGGCGGGGGCGGCGCGGCGGGTGGTGACGGCATACCCGAGGTTGTTCGCGGGGATCGACTGCTCGCCGTTGACGTTCTTCAGCGCCCACGAGATGGACCGACTCGATGCCGCCGCCGACGAGTTGGCGGCGACCATCGAGGTGGCGGCGGTGCGGGCCGGCGCGGAGTTCGTCGACGTGCGCCCGGGGTTCGTCGGTCACGCCGTCTGCCAGCCGGAGCCCTACCTCAACGGGGTGAGCGCGGTCGTCGTCAACTCCTATCACCCCGACGCGGCCGGCCACGATGCGTATGCCGCGGCCGTCCTCGCGCGGCTCGGCGGGCCGAATGAGCTGGTCCGGGCCGGCGAGGAACAGATCAGCGACGGGCCGTGCGTGCCGGCCGCGGTGCCGATCTTCCGGGTGCCCGACCTGACGTCGCCGCGGAGTCTGGACGGCGCGCGGACGCACGGGCTCGACCCGGCGGAGGTCCTCGCGCTCGGTCGTCGGCTCGAGGCGGCAACGGCGACGGGCTTCCCCGACGTCGAGGCCGCGGAGCGCCTGCACGCGATGGACGCCGAGGTGCGGGCCCGCACGAGGCGGGGCTGATGCTCACTCTCGCCGACGCGGCGGATGAGCTGTATGCCGTGCCTCCCGCCGAGTTCCTGGCGACCCGGACGCGGCTGGTCGGCGCGGCCCGCGGGGAGAAAGACCGGCCGCTCGCCGCGCAGATCGGGAAGCTGCGCAAGCCGAGTGTCGCGGCGGCGGTGCTCAACGCGCTGGTGCGCTCGCGGCCGGATCTGACCGAGCGGCTGGTGTCCGTCGGCGAGCAGCTGCGTGCGGCTCAGGCGATCGGGCACGGGACGGCGCTGACCTCGCTGCGGCCGGATCGGGACGCGCTGATCGCGGACTGGCTGGATGCGGCGGGGGAGTCGGCGCGGGCGGCGGACGGCGCGCTGAGTTCGGCCGCGGGGGAGGAGATCCGCGACACCGTCGTCGCCGCGATCGCCAGCGCCGAGGCGACCGAGGCGGTGCTGGCCGGGCACCTGACCCGCGCGCTGAGCTACTCGGGCTTCGGGGAGGTCGACCTGTCCGACGCCGTGGTCCGCACCGAAGGCGGGGTGCTGCTGCGGGTCATCCCGGGGTTGCGGTGGCGCGAGGCCTCCGGGTCGGCTGACCCGGGGAGTGGTGCGGGCGCGGACCCGGCGGGTGAGGCGTTGCCCGAGCCGCAGCACGGCTCGCCGGAGGTCGGTGAGGCTGAGGCGCGCGGTGACGCGGGTGGTGAGGCGGGCCCCGGCAGTGAGCCGGGCGCGGGGCCGGACGTCGCGAGCGAGCGTGGGGGCGCTGGTGACCCGGAGCGGCGCGAGCGAGCGATCGCGGGGGCGGCCGCGGCATACGGGGATGCGGCCGCGGCCGTCGAGGTCGCGAAAGGCGCCGTGGCCGAGTCGAGTGCCCGGCTCGACGGGCTCAAGGCGCGGGTGGCCGACCTGGCCGCGCAACTCGCGATCGCCGAGGGCGAGCTCGCGGCCGCATACGAGCAGGACGCGGACGCCCGGGCCGGCGTCGCCGACGCCGTGAAAGCGCGTCAGGCGGCGGCGGCGCGGCTCGCCGCCGCCGAGGTGGACTGATCGCATGGACAACCGAAGCGCCCCCTTCGTTCCGAAAGACTCCCCTTGCGAGGACTCACCGGCATCGGGCGGAAGAGCCGAGGCCGGCGCGACCGACCCGCGGGGCCTGCAGGCCGACGCGCCCCTGCTCGACGCGTGGCTGAGGTTCCAGGAGGAGGGGGGTCACCCGTTCACGATCCCCGGGCACAAACACCGGCGCGATCTCGTCGGGGACGTCATCGCGGGCGACGTCCCGTTCTATGCCGGGCTCGACACGATGAAGGTCACCCGCGGGGTGCTCGCCGACGCCCAGGCCCGGGCCGCGCGGCTCTGGGGCGCCGACCTGTGCCGGTTCTCCGTCGGCGGCTCCACCCACGGCAACCAGGCCCTGGCGCTCGCGGTCGGTCGTCCGGGCGACCGGATCCTCCTGTCCCGCAACGCGCACCGGTCGATGGTGACGGCGCTCGTCCTCGCCGGGCTCGACCCGGTCTGGGTCAGCCCCGACGTCGACCCCACCACCGGCGTGCCGCTGCCGATCCCGCCCGACCGGCTCGCGGCCACCCTCGCCGACCACCCCGACGTCGTCGCCGTCCACCTGACGGACCCGTCCTATGTCGGGACGACCGGCGACCTCGTCGCCTGCGCCGACGTCGCCCACGCGCGCGGCGTCCCCCTTCTCGTCGATGCCGCGTGGGCGGCCCATTTCGGCTTCCACCCCGACCTGCCCCCGCACGCCCTGGCGCAGGGCGCCGACGCCGTGGTCACCTCTGCCCACAAGACCCTGCCCGCGTGGAGCCAGGCGGCGCTGATCCTCGTGCGCGGCGACCGGATCGACCACGCGCGGCTCGACTCGGCGGTGGACGCCCTGCACACCACGAGCCCCGCGGGAGCCATCCTGGCGAGCATCGACGCGGCCCGCGCCCTCCTCGCCGCCCAGGGGCCGCGGCTCCTCGGCGAGAGCCTGGCCCACGTCGCCGCCCTCCGGAACCGGCTCGGCGCCATCCCGGGCCTGCACGTCCTCGACGGCCCCGGCGTCGACCCGCTCAAGGTCACCCTCGTCCTCGGCGGCACCGGTGCCGACGGCAACGCCGTCGAGGCCGACCTCATCGACGCCGGGCTGCCGGTCGAGATGGCCGACCGCGACACGCTCGTCGCGCTGGTGACCATGGCCGATACCGAGGCCGATCTCGACCGCCTCGCCACCGCGCTGTCCGCGAGCGTCGAGCGGCGCCGGGGGGAGCCGCGCGCGGTGGTGCCCGGGGCGGCATACGGGCTGGTGCCGGAGCAGGCGATGACCCCGCGGGCGGCGTTCTTCGCCCCGCGCGAATCCGTGCCGATCGCCTCCGCCGAGGGCCGGGTCGCCGCCGAACTCGTCGCGCCCTATCCCCCCGGCATCCCCGTGCTCGCCCCCGGCGAGCGGATCACCCGGGCCGCGCTCGACGCCCTCGCGTCGGCGCGGGCGGCCGGCGTCCGGATCGCGTATGCCGCGGACCCCCGCCTCGACACCCTCCTCGCCGTCAGCGAGCCGCCCACTCCTCGCGCGTGAATTCGTAGCCGACCTCCCCCAGGTCGGCGTCGGGCAGCGGCTCGTCCCACGACCGCACCTCGGTGCGCGTATGCCGCATCCCGAGCCGGCGCATCACCCCCCGCGAGCCGGCGTTGACCGCCATCGTCTCCGCCATGATCCGCTCGAGGCCGACCGTCGCGAATCCGTGCTCCACCAGCGCCGCGGCCCCCTCGCTCGCCAGCCCCCGCCCCCACGCGTGCCGGTGCAGCCGGTAGCCCAATTCGGCGAGCCCCGGCCCCTCGAGACTCAGGCACCACCACCCGGCGAACCGGCCCGGCGCCGGGGCGACCCCGGACTCGAACCCGCACCAGAACCCCAGGCCCAGCGCATCGTCGCTCGGCGAGAGGCGCCCCGGCATCCGGTCCACGACCTCGGCTCGGCTGCGCGGGGCGCCGAGGAAGCGCATGACCTCGGGGTCGGCGTCGAGGTCCACCAGGTCATCGAGGTGGTCCCACGACATCGGCTCGAGCACGAGCCGTCGCGTCCGAAAGGTCGGTCGTCCCTTCGGTGGTCGCTGTGCCGTCATGGCGTCGACGGTACCGGCGACTCGGGGGGCGTGTGGCGCACGTCTCCCGGGTGCCGCGCTGCGAGCGTGGCTCAGCACACATCGCGCCGCCGCTCCTCGCCGGAACCCCCGACGTATCGTGCGATGGTGGCTTCCTTCGCCCAACTGCTCGCCGCCGGCGAGCGTGCGGACATCCGCTGGGACCTCGCCCGGCTCTTCGCCTGGGGCGGCCACGGGACGACGTCCGGCGAGTTCGACGAGATCCTCGCCGGCCGGCTCGCCCGGGTCGAGCGGGCCCTCGACCTGCAGACCGGCAACGGCGAGCGCCTGGCGAGCCTGGAGGATCTGCCCGACCACATGGTCGTCACCGAGGGGGACGCGGACAATCTCAAGCGAGCCCGGCTCGCCCTCCGCCCCCTGGGCGTGTGGGTCGTCGCGCACCTCGAGCCAGACCCACTTCCGTTCGGGGACAACAGTTTCGAGTTGATCTCCGCCCTGCATCCGCGCTCGCCCGCGGTGCACGAGGTCGCCCGCGTGCTCGCCCCGGGTGGCGGCTATCTCGCCCAGCATCTCGGTCCCGCAGGGGGCTTCGAACTCATCGACCACTTCGTCGGGGCGGGCCTCTCCCGGGCGGTCGGCACGCTCGAGCAGACCCTGGCCGCGGTGCGCGACGCCGGCCTCGACGTCGTGGACGTGCGGCATACGCGCCTGCGGCTGGAGTTCCGCGACATCGCCGCGGTGGTCTACACCCTCCGCAAGCTCATCTGGTGGGTGCCAGACTTCAGTGTCGAGCGGTATGCCGCCCGCCTCGCCGCGCTGCACGACCAGATTCGTCGCGAGGGCGCTCTGGTCACGCACGCCACGCGCTCGGTGGTGGAGGCGGTCAAGCCCGTCGACTGACTGCCCCGCTCAGGAGGTCGGGACGGGTGCCGGGTGGAGGATGGCGCCCGAAACCACGTCGACGACCGGACGCGACCCGAGCGGGGCGCGCAGCGGGACGCTGACCGTCGAGAGCCGCAGCGCGGCGTCGCAGGCGCCGGTCGGAGGGGTGACTGTCCCGCCGACGACGACGAGGTCGTCGCTCTCGACCACGCGAGCGACGACATCCCGATCGCACGAGCCGGTCCCGATGACGAACGCGAGCGAGTCGTCGGTCACGGCGCCGAGGTTCTGCGCCGCCGCGAGATGGGTGTCCGCAGGCAGGCCGAGGTCGGGAGACGCGACCGAGGTGAGCGCGGTCGGCGGGACCGCCACGACATACAGGGCGCCGTCCAGTCCGCCGCCGGTGAACTTCCAGACGGGCAGCTTCACCCGGCCGTGATTGGTCAGCAACGTCCGGCTCGTCAGCGACGCGTGATCGAGCGAGAGGCCACATCGCTCGGTGGGCCCGCACGGCTGCGTGATCGCCTCCGCCGCCGCGGCGCCGGGGCTCTGCAGGTCGAGGGTGAGGCTCGACCCGTCGGGCAGACCGACCGTGACCGTCGGGGGAACGGACACCCGGGGGAGGGCGAGCACGGCGCGCCCGGCGAGGGCCGCCTGCTTGGCGAGATCGTCGGTGAATCCGGGCCACGTCACCCGGTTGTCGAGAAGCACCAGCCCCTTGCCGTATGCCGCGGGCACCCCCGCCGCGCGCAGCTTGTCGGCGACCGAGGTGGCGCGGTCGGCGAACCGGGTTGCCGCCGAGTCGGATCCGCCGCTGGTCGAGGCCGGTGCGCCGGTGGCGGAGGTCGCCGACGCACCCGCCCCCGAGTCGGCGCGCTGACTTCCGCAGCCGCCGAGAACGAGCAGCGCGCCGACGCCTGCGGTCAGGGTGGTTCGGCGGGTCAGACGGGTCGTGGTGCGAGTCATGGCTCCTCCTGTGCGGTCCTCAGTGTGACGTCGGATGCCGTCGCGCGGTTCCCGGCTCCCGGTTGTCGCCGGGCGCGGGTAATGTCGAGACCGTGGCCGTCCGAGTGGTCAGCCACCCACCAACCGAGGTGAAGGAAGGCACGTTCGATGACGAACGCAGAAGGGACCATCGCCGACACAGACGTGGTGTCGGTGAGCCGTGTGCTGGCGCACCCTGTCTCCAGCGTGTGGGGCGCGCTCATGGCGCCGCATGGCGCCGAGGCACTCCTGGGCGAGGGCGGCGTGCTCGGCGCCAAGGGCAGCAGCTGGCGCGCGGCTGACGGGACATTCGGAGTGACCCGCAGCTTCCACCCACAAGAGCAGATCCGCTTCTCGTGGCACGCCGGCGTGGACGCGCCGGCCACCCTGGTCGATGTGCATCTGCGCCCGGCGGCGGGCGGCAGCACCGAGCTCGAGATCCGCCACGACCACCTCGACTCCGGTCTCGACCGCGGCTGGCTCACCGAGCACTGGAACTCCGCCCTCGACCGCATCGACTCCGAGGCCCTCTGACTCGACACCCATCGGCGGCGCCACACCCGGCATGGCACGCCTGAGAAAGGACAGCCATGCTCTGGAGGCTCATCCGCTCCCACCTCTCGCCCTATCTCGGGTGGGTCTGGACCATCGTCGCCTTTCAGTTCGTCTCGACCCTGACCAGCCTCTACCTTCCCTCCCTCAACGGCCAGATCATCGACAACGGCGTCGCGAAGGGCGATTCGGCATACATCATGCGCACGGGCGGGATCATGCTCGTGGTCTCCCTCGTCAACGTGCTCTCCACGGTCTGGATCGCGTATGCCGCGTCGCGCACCTCCGCGGGCGTGGCCCGGGACCTGCGGGCCGAGGTCTTCGATCGGGTCGGACGGTTCTCGACCCAGGAACTGTCCCGGTTCGGCGCACCGACGCTGATCTCCCGCAACACCAATGACGTCACCCAGGTCCAGACCGTCCTCAACATGGGCCTGATGTTCATGGTGTCGATCCCGATCATGATGGTCGGCGGGATCATCATGGCCCTGCGGGAGGACGTCGGTCTCTCCTGGCTCGTCGCCGTGGCCGTCCCCCTCCTCGGCGTCATCGTCGGGTCGATCGTCACCCGGATGCTCCCCTGGTTCCGGACCATGCAGAAGTCCGTCGACGAGGTCAACCGCATTCTGCGCGAACAGATCACCGGCATCCGGGTGGTGCGTGCGTTCGTCCGCGAGGACTTCGAGGAGACCCGCTTCGACGGGGCGAACCAGACCTACACCCGGACCGCGCTCGCGGTCGGCCGGTTGTTCTCCATGGTCTTCCCGCTCGTCATGCTCGTCTTCAACTCCGCCTCCGTCGCCGTCCTCTGGTTCGGCTCCCACCGCGTCGACGCCGGCCAGATGAAGGTCGGCGCGCTCACGGCGTTCATGACCTATCTCGTTCAGATCCTCATGTCGGTGATGTTCGGCGTGATGATGTCGATGATGATTCCCCGGGCGACGGTCAGCTCGGGCCGGATCACCGAGGTCCTCGAGACCGAGTCCAGCGTCGTCGACCCCGCCGACCCGCTCCCGATCACCGCCGAGCCGGCAGGTGTGGAGTTGCGCGACGTCACGTTCGCCTATCCGGGGGCCGACGACCCGGTCCTCACCGAGATCTCCTTCACCGCGCGGCCCGGTGAGACGACGGCGATCGTCGGCTCGACCGGTTCGGGCAAGAGCACCCTCGTCTCCCTCATCCCGCGTCTGTATGACGTGACCGGCGGCGAGGTCGCGGTCGGGGACGTCGACGTCCGGGAGGCCGCCCTCGCGGACGTGTGGCGGCACATCGGTCTGGTGCCCCAGAAGCCCTTCCTCTTCTCGGGCACGGTGGCGAGCAATCTGCGCTACGGCGATCCCGACGCGACCGACGAGGACCTGTGGGCGGCCCTGGAGATCGCGCAGGCGGCCGACTTCGTCCGGGAGATGCCCGGCGGGCTCGATGCGGCGATCAGCCAGGGCGGCACCAATGTCAGCGGGGGGCAGCGCCAACGGCTGGCGATCGCCCGTGCCCTGGTGCGCCGCCCCGACGTGTATCTGTTCGACGACTCGTTCTCGGCGTTGGACCTCGCGACCGACGCGCGGCTGCGGGCTGCGCTGCGGCCGCATACGCGCAGATCGGCGGTGATCGTCGTCGCCCAGCGGATCTCGACGATCGTGGGCGCCGACCAGATCCTCGTCCTCGAGGACGGGCGGCTGGTCGGGCGCGGGCGGCACACCGACCTGCTCGCGACCTGCCCGACGTATGCCGAGATCGTCGCCTCCCAGGCCGTCATCGAGGACGCGGCCGCATGAGCGAGACCCTGAAGTCGGAGGAGGAGAAGGCCGCCGAGGCGCGCCGCGGCCCGGTCGGTGCGGCCCGCCGCAGCGGACCCCCGCACATGATGGTGGGTCAGCCGACCGAGAAGTCGCAGACCTTCTTCCCGTCCGCGAAGCGGCTGCTCGGCATCATGCGCCCCCAGCGGGTGCTGGTCTGGGCGGCGATGGCGTTCGCTCTCGTGTCGGTCGTGCTCAGTGCCCTCGGGCCCAAGATCCTCGGACGCGCGACCGACCTCATCTTCGCGGGGTTGTTCGGGCGGGCGATCCCGCACGGGATGACGGTCGCGCAGTATGCCGCTCTCCTGCGCTCGAAGGGCGACGGCAAGGTCGCGTCCATGGTCGAGGCGATGGACCACATCGTCCCCGGGCAGGGGGTCGACTTCACCGCGGTCGCCCACGTCCTGCTGCTCGCCCTCGGGCTGTATGCCGTCTCCTCGGTCCTCGGCTGGGCGCAGGCCCGGATCATCGTCGAGGTGGTCAACCGCAGCGTCTATCGGCTGCGGCGCGACGTCGAGGAGAAACTGAGCCGGCTTCCCCTGGCCTACTTCGACTCCCAGCCCCGGGGCGAGCTGCTCAGCCGGGTCACCAATGACATCGACAATGTCGCCCAGAGTCTCCAGCAGACGCTGAGCCAGCTGGTCACCTCCGTCCTGACGGTCGTCGCGATGCTGACGATGATGGTCTATGTCTCGCCGCTGCTCGCGGTCATCGCCCTGGCGACCATCCCGATCTCGATCGGCATCACGGCGGTCGTCGGCAAGCGGTCGCAGGCCTTCTTCGTCCAGCAGTGGAAGTCCACGGGCGAACTCAACTCGATCGTCGAGGAGACCTTCACCGGGCACGGGTTGGTCAAGGTGTTCGGCCGCCAGGACGAGGTCGGGGCCCGGTTCGCGGCGCGCAACGAGGACCTGCGGGGGGCCGGGTTCGGTGCCCAGTTCGTCAGCGGGCTGATCATGCCGCTGATGATGTTCGTCGGGAACCTCAACTATGTGCTCGTCGCCGTCGTCGGCGGGCTGCGGGTCGCCTCGGGCTCGATGAGCATCGGCGACGTCCAGGCGTTCATCCAGTACTCCCGCCAGTTCACCCAGCCGCTCACCCAGGTCGCCTCGATGGCCAACCTCATGCAGAGCGGCGTCGCCTCGGCCGAGCGGGTCTTCGAGGTGCTCGACGCGCCGGAGCAGAAACCGGATGCGGCCCACGCCACGGTGCTCGAGGACCCGCACGGGCGGGTGGCCTTCGAGGACGTCAGCTTCTCCTACACCCCCGAGCGTCCGCTCATCGAGCATCTCGACCTGGTCGTCGATCCCGGCCAGACGGTGGCGATCGTCGGTCCGACCGGAGCCGGCAAGACGACGCTGGTCAACCTCATCATGCGGTTCTATGAACTCGACGGGGGCCGGATCACGCTCGACGGTGTGGACATCACCGACCTCACCCGGCACAGCCTCCGCGGCGAGATCGGCATGGTCCTGCAGGACACCTGGCTGTTCGCCGGGACGATCCGCGACAACATCGCCTACGGCAAGCCCGGCGCGACTGAGGAGGAGATCCTCGCCGCGGCGCGCGCGACCTATGTCGACCGCTTCGTCCACTCGCTGCCCGAGGGCTATGACACCGTCCTCGACTCAGAGGCGAGCAATATCAGCGCGGGCGAGAAGCAGCTGCTGACGATCGCTCGGGCGTTCCTGTCCGATCCGGCGCTGTTGATCCTCGACGAGGCGACGTCGTCGGTCGACACCCGCACCGAGGTGCTCGTCCAGCACGCGATGGCCGCCCTGCGCTCCGACCGGACGAGTTTCGTCATTGCCCACCGGCTCTCGACCATCCGGGACGCCGACCTCATCCTCGTCATGGAGGACGGGCGGATCGTCGAGCAGGGGACGCACGAGGAGCTGCTCGCCGCCGGTGGCGCGTTCGCCCGCCTGTATGCCGCGCAGTTCGCCTCCGCACTCACCGAGGAGCCGGTGACCGCCTGAGGCCCGGTCGGCGGCGGGCGAGCGTCAGCAGCGCCACCCACACCAGGAGCGCCGCCGCCGGGGCGAGGTTCCGGCGCCAGCCGAGGGTCACGGACTCGACCGAGGCGCTCATTCCGGCGACCCGCCCGGGGACGTAGGCGAGCGCGAGCACGGTGGCGCGGGCGAGTTGGAGGCGGGCGAGCGGCATACGGGCGAGGGCGGGCAGAAGGGCCCAGACGAACTGGTCGTACCACGGGAGCGAGTAGGTGGCGCCCACGGCATAGGCGAACGAGAGGGCGAGGGTCAGCACCAGCGCGAGGTCAGCGGGGCCGGTGGGCAAGGGGCCGGCGATGCGGCATACGGCCAGGGTGAGCACGACGCAGACGACCGCGGAGGCGAGGAAGATCACGGAGCGCAGCGTCGCGTCGGGGAGCAGGCCGCCGCCCCACTCGTAGGCCTTGCGCCAGGGCGTCGCCAGGGAGATCGCGCGCCGGGACCGCCCGAGCTGGTCGTAGATGTGGCGACCCGCCCACAGGTGCGCGGGCACGAGCACCAGCCCCGGCCCGGTGAGGAGGGCCGCCATCCGTCCGTATGCCGACCGCTCCCGCCCCGACCGGGTCAGCGCCGCGAGGACGATTGCGGCGAGGACGACCCCGGCGGTGACCTTGACGCCGATGGCGAGGCCGGCGGCGACACCAGCGGCCGCCCAGGCGGGGCCGGTCGGGCGGCGGATGAGGAGAAGGGCGGCGAGGCCGGCCACGGTGGCGAGCAGGTCGACGTGGGCGCCGAGCACGCCGGTGGCGAACAGCACCGGGTTGAGGGTCCACAGCGTGTCGACGAGGGCGGGCCGGTCGGGCAGGAGTCGGCGCAGCAGCCACCGACCGCCGAGCCAGGTGGCGACGACGATCCACTGCCAGACCCACACGACCTGGCGAAGGTTGTCGCCGCCCACCCACGCGGCCAGGAGCTGAGCCAGCCCGGCGACCGGGCCGTACACGCTCGGCGTGGTCTGCCAGGGGGGCTGGACGCCGCTGGTCACCGGGTCATGCCCGCCGGCCCAGGCGATCGGCGAGGCCGTCCACGGGTCGCCGCCCTGGAGCAGGATCCGGCCGTATGCCGCGTAGTTCGTGTGATCGGCCGATCCGAACGGCATGGTCACGAGCGCGCCGGCGGCGAGGGCGGCGACGAGGATCCGGGGGGCTTCGCGCGGCGCGCGCAGGGCGAGGGCGACGCCGAGCGCACCGAGGACGTAGGCCGCCACCAGGACGATCGTCACCGTCGCCGAGTCCGGAACCAGAGGCAGCGCGCCCGGAGCCCACCCCCGCGGCCCGAGCGGGGGCTTCGCCGCGCTGGTTCCGAGGAGACCGACGAGGAGCAGGAGGGCGAAGGAGATGAGGACCAGCACCCGGGGGAGGAGCGGGTGGGACGCGGCCGCGCGGGCGGCGCCCTGGCGGCCGGATGCCGTCGGGCGACCTTCGAGACCCCGCCGGCCGACCACGGCCGTCAGCCTACTGAGGCCCGAGTCCTCCGCCCGAGCACCAGGTTCCGGGCTTGTCGCGGTGTCGGGTTCTGTGGCAGTGGGCGGTTACGTCTCAGCGGGCCAGGCGGCTGCGGGCGACGACCCGAGCGATATCGCGCAGTTGCCGAGCGCGGTGGAGGCGGCCGGCCCAGTCGGCGCCCGAGGCACGGTGGGTGAACTCGACCGGGACCTCGATGACCCGCAGCCCGGCGCCGAGCACGGACAGCAGCATTCCGGTCTCGACGCCCCACCCTGGCGCCAAGGGCTGCGCCGCGGAGAAGGCGGCGCGGGTCAGGGCGCGCATCCCGTTGAGCGGCTGCCTGATCTCGACCCCGGTCCGACGGCGGATCTCCTGCTGCGCCAGGCGGACCGCGCGCCCGCCGCCGCGCGAACTGTGCGATCGGGGGATGACGGCGACGGTGAGATCAGCGGTTCCGTCCAGCACCGGCGCGATCAACGGCGCCAACGCCGAGGCACTCGCGCCGAGATCGGCGTCGACGAACAACAACGCCCGCGCCTCGCCCCCGGCGTCGAGTCCGGCGACCCACGCCGCTCCACTCGTCAGCGCGGCCGATTTCCCGGCGTTCGTATGATGCCGGATCACCGCCGCGCCCGCCGCTTCGGCCGTCCGCGCGGTCCCGTCACCGCTCCCGTCGTCGACGACCACGACGAGGTCGACCGCGGGGAGGGTCAGGCAGGCACCGACCGTCGCGGCGATGCGGTCGGCCTCGTCCTTCGCCGGGATGACGACGGCGACGCGGGTCGGCGCCGGATGCGCCGCTGCGAGGTGATCTCTCGACGGGTGGTGTTCGACCACTCGACGGCCGCTATGTGACCTCTCGACGGGGGTTGGGTGACCTCTCGACGGGGTCGTCAACGGAGCGTGACCTGGCGGCTGAGCAGGCCGTTGCGGGCGCGTCGCTGCTCCGGCGAGAGCGGCGAGTCACCGAGCGCCGCGGCATACCGCGCGACGAACGCCGCGAGCGCCTCCTCATACGCCTCCGCCGGCGTCGACCCGACCAGTTCCCAGACGGGGACCAGCAGCCCGCATGCCCGGAAGGCGCCCAGCAGCCGGGTGCCGTCGCCGAGCCCGGCGTCGCCGGCGGCATACAGTCGCGCCAGCGCGTCGGTCGCGGCGTCCTCGTCATCGGGCAGGACGAGCCGCAGGTGGGCCCGGCCGGCGAGCAGGCACCAGTAGGCCGACGGGGCGGCCGTCATCTTCGCCGTCGGCACCACCGACTCGTTGGCCCGCGCGAGGGACTCGCGCGCGTCGCCGTCGAGGTCCTGCCCCTCGACCCAGAAGTCGAAGCCCTCATGGACGACGACCTCCGGCGGTGTCGTGACGGCCACCAGGTCCCCGAGAGTGGGCGTCGCGTCGGTCGCGAGCGGCACGGTCGGCAGCGGCGTCCCGGGCTCGACGGCCAGCGCCGTCAGCAGCGCCGACGCGAGGTCACGGGAGGCGTCCCCGCTCGTCGGCCCGCCCTGGGTGGCGATGAGCACCGACCCGTCGGCGCGCCGGATCGCCGGCCAGGCCAGTGGCAGCACCGTCGCGACGGTGACCTGGGCCGGCGCCCCCTCGCCGCCCACCCCCACGGCGAGCGGCACCGTCAGCGTCGCCGCGGGCAGGATCTCCTTGAGCGCCACCCAGTCCGTCTCACCCGGCATCCCGGCGAACGGCCGTCGGGCGTATGCCGCGGGCTTCGGCCCGCGTGGAGCGTCGGTGTGTCTGCGTCGTGCCGCCTTACCCATGACAGGCGATCATGCCCGACGACGCGACGGTCCGCCGAGGGAGGCCCACACCGTGACCGCCCCCTTCTTCTCCGACACGCCCCACTCGTGCGCGAGCGAGCGGACGATCCGCAGTCCCCGACCGGAGGTCGCGAACACCGCCTGCGGCAGCGCCTTGGGTGCGGTGTCGCCGCCGCCGTCCGTCACGTCCACCTCGACGACGCCATTGCGTTCGGTCCAGTGGATGCGAACCGTGTTGTCGTGCAGCGGGCAGGCGTGTTGGAGGGCGTTGGCGACCAGCTCGCTGACGACGATCGCCACCTCGTCGATGACCTCGTCGTCGACCTTGCGCGCGATGAGGTCCAGGGTCACCGCCTGACGCAGCCGCGGGATCGAGCCGCCGCGCCACGGTGCCCGGATGGTGCGGGCGTTCCCGACGCCGATCGTCCCACCGAACTCATCGAGCGCCGGCCGGGCGCGCCCCTTGGTCCCCGTCGTCTCGTCCGTCATCCTGCCCTTCCCCTGTCCGAGGCCGCAGCCGCGCCCGAGGCTACCCGCCCGGCCCCGTCGCGACGGAACTCCATGGCCTCCTCGAGCCGGGCCCGGCGCCCGAGGAGCCGGCGCTCGACGAGGTAGTTCTGATGGACCCGCCACGGGCCGCTCGCGCCCTGCCGGGGCAGCTCGGCCGCGCTGCGCCGGATGTAGCCGGCCGCGAAGTCCATGATCGGGCGCGTCTCCTCCCCCTCCGGCGGCGCGGTCGGCCACGCGGAGGTGAAGCCATGCCGGTCCATGTAGGTCAGCAGTCGGCAGACATAACGGCTGACGAGGTCGACCCGCAGGGTCCACGACGCGTTGATATAGCCGATGGCGAGGGCGAAGTTCGGCACGCCGCAGAGCATCATCCCCCGGTAGGCGACCGTCGACGGGAGGTCGATCTCGCGGCCGTCCACCGCCAGCGTCGCGCCGCCTCCCGGCTTGAGCACCAACCCGGTCGCCGTCACCACGATGTCGGCGTCGAGCTGCCGGCCACTCGTCAGCCGGATGCCCGTCGGTGTGAAGGTGTCGATCGTGTCGGTGACGATCTCGGCGCGCCCCTCGGACAGGGCCGCGTGCAGGTCGCCGTCGGGGACGAAACACAACCGCTGGTCCCACGGGTCGTAGCGCGGGTTGAAGTGGACATCCACCGGGTAGTCCTCCGGCAGCAGCTTCGCCGCGTCCCGGCGCAGGAACCCCCGCATCAGCGCCGGCCGCTTCCGGCTCACCTGATAGAGCCCCCACGCGGCGAGGATGTGATTCCACCGGGTCACGGCGTATGCCGCTCGCTCCGGCAGCACCCGCGCCGCCGCGTCCCCCACGGGGTCCTCGGACGGGAGGTTGAAGACATACGAGGGCGAGCGCTGGAGCATGGTCACCCGGGCGGCGGTCGCCGCCATGGCCGGGACGAGGGTCACCGCGGTCGCGCCGCTGCCGATGACGACGACCCCCTTGCCCGAGTGGTCGAGGTCCGCGGGCCAGAACTGGGGGTGGACGACCGTGCCCGTGAACTCCTCGATCCCGGGGAAGTGCGGCGCGTGGCCGCTCTCGTAGTCGTAGTAGCCCGAGCAGGAGTAGAGGAACCGCGCCGTCGAGGTCACGGTCTCGACGCTCCCGTCCGGGCGGGTGTGCTGCGCGGTCAGCGTCCACATCGCGTCCTGGCTCGACCACTCGGCGCGGACCCCCCTGTGGCGGTAGCGGATGTGCCGCTCCACGTCATACGCCGCGGCCGTCTCCCGGATGTAGCCGAGAATCTCCGGCCCGGTGGCCAGCGCATGTGCACCGCGCCACGGCTTGAAGTCGTAGCCGAGGGTGTACATGTCCGAGTCGGATCGCACTCCCGGGTAGCGGAACAGATCCCAGGTCCCGCCGAGGCGGTCGCGTTGCTCGATGATCGTGTAGGTCGTCCCGGGGCGCTCGCGCTCGAGGTGGCACGCCGCGCCGATGCCGGACAGGCCGGCACCCATGATGAGCACGTCGACGTCGGGGGTCATGGCGCCAGGTTACTCGCCGGTATGCCGAGTCGTCTCGTCCCGCTCTCGGCCGCGAGGAAGTCGTCGATCTCGCGGGCGGTCGGGGCGCTCGCCGGGCCACGCCGGGTCACCTTGATCGCACCGGCGGCGTTGGCGCGACGTCCCGAGACCGCCCAGTCGAGGCCCGCGGCCCGGCAGGCGAGGAGGACCCCGGTGTGGGTGTCGCCGGCGCCATTGGTGTCGACCGGCTCCCGCGGGTAGCCGGGCAGCGTCGTCGTCCGGCCGTCGGCGTGGATGGCGCACCCGCGCGGCCCGTCGCGCACGATGGCGACCCCACCGGCGCGGAGCCGCCCGGCCACCGCGATCGACGCCTCGGTCATCTCGGCCACCCCGGTCAGGGCCTGCGCCTCCTCGGCGTTGCTCGTCCAGAGCCCCACCCGGTCGAGGACCCGCGCCCGCAGCGCCGGCCCGATCTCGGCGAACGTCGCCCCGGGATCGAGGACGACGACCACGTCGTCGGCGAGGGCGTCGAGCCAGTCGAGGAGCGGGTCGCGGGTGCGGCCGACCAGAGAGAACCCGCTGATGCACACGAGATCGCCGGCGACGGGGCGGGCGAGGTCGAGGCTCTCCGGGGTGCTCCGTCGCTCCGCCCCCTGGGTCGTCACGAACGTCCGTTCGGCGCTCGGCTCGATCATGACGAAGCACACGCCGGTGTCGAGGCCGGCCAGGGGTGGGCTCGACCACGCGATGCCCTCCGCGGCGAGCGCCGCCCGGATCAGATCGCCATTGGGTCCGACGCCATGCGCGCCGGCGTGGACGCAGGTCGCCCCGGAGCGCGCGGCGGCGACGAGGATGTTGACGGCACCCCCGGCATACAGGCGGTGTTCCCCGGCCATGACATTGCCGCCGCGGCGCGGCAGCGCCGGCACCTCGACGACCTCGTCGACGAGCGCCTGGGCGGTGTGGATGACGCGCGGGGGCATGGGCGTCATTGTGCAGGCTGGCACCGACGGGCCCCGCACCCGTCCAGGGGGGACCCGGCGCTTCGCGAGCCGTGCCTCAGCGGCCGCGGTTGCGGGGGTGGTCGCGCGCCGTTCGCTCGTTGCCGCGCCGGTAGTTCCCGGTGAGCCGGGCCATCAGCGCCTGGTCGTCGCCGGCCTCCACGTCGTCGAGGAAGTCGGCGGCCCGCCGGCCGCGCAGGACCGTCGCCCGGACCCCGCGGTGACTGATGATCACCTCGCCGGAGGCGGTGACGGCATACGTGAATCCCTCTGGTGACGCTCCCACGCGTCGACCCTCGCACGTCCGACCCGGCCCCGCCACATGATTTTGGACCCGGCCATCTCATACGTGGCCGGGTCCTGATCACGGTTCTAGTCGAGCCCGCGGGACAATCATGGGAGCGACACGCACCCATCGGCCGAATCATTCGGAAACGTCACCCGGCGCGCGGATGAAAGGATGGCGAGCCATGAGCAAGGACAAGCCCAGACGCGCGGTGCCCGACGAGGAGACCAAGCGCCGGTTCCGCGAGGCCCTCGACCGCAAGACCCAGGCCGGAGGCGTCGACGTCGGCGGCGCAGGAGAGTCGGGCAAGGTCGACCACGCGCACGGGTCGGAGGCGCACCAGAAGATGTTCCGCCGCAAGTCCGGCGGCTGACCCCAGGCCCTCAGACCAGGCCGTGCTCGAAGGCGAACACGACGATCTGGACCCGGTCGCGCAACGAGAGTTTGCGCAGAACGCTGCCGACGTGGGTCTTGACCGTCGATTCGCTGGCATAGATCGTCGCGCCGACCTCGGCATTGGACAGGCCGCGCGCGACCAGGGTGAGCACCTCGCGTTCCTTGTCGGTCAACGTGCCGTATGCCGCGGGCACCGCCGCCTTCGCCCGGAACTCCCCGTCCAGGAGCGTGGTCAGATCGCGCGGACCGAGGACGGCGTTGCCGGCGTGCACCGTCGTGATCGCCTCGGCGAGCATGCGCGGGGTCGCATCCTTGAGGAGGAAGCCGCTGGCGCCGTGTCGGATCGCGGTGGCGGCCCGGTCGTCGAGATTGAAGGTGGTCAGGACGACGACCCGGACCGGCTTGGACCGGGTCGCGACCCGCGCCGGGGCGAAGATCTGGCGGGTGGCCTCGACGCCGTCCATTCCCGGCATCCGGATGTCCATGAGAACGACATCGGGGGCGAGGGCGTCGACGACCGCGACCGCCTCGGTGCCGTCCGCCGCCTCCCCGACGACGGCGATCCCGTCCTGGGCGTTGAGGATCCGCGCCACCCCGGCACGAAAGAGCTCCTGGTCGTCGACCAGGAGCACCGAGATGTCGCTCATCGCGTCCCTTCCACATCCACTTCGGCGGCGCGCAGCGGGAGCCACGCGACGGCGGTGAACACTCTGCCACCCGCCTCGGTGCTCTCCTCGACCCGCAGCTGCCCCCCGGCGGATTCGAGGCGATAGCGCATCCCGTCGAGCCCGAGACCACCGCCTCGGCGTGATCCCGTCGCCGTCGCCTCGGGCGACGTCTGGTCGATGAGGTTGCGCACCTCGATCCGCAGATAGGCCGCGCGCCACTCCACCGGCCACTCCTGCTCGACCCAGACCGGGCCGCCGCGCCGGCCGTGTTTGAGGGCGTTGGTCAGCATCTCCTGCAGCACGCGATAGGCGATCTGCTCGAGATCGGGTGGGAGGGGGCGCGGGGTGCCGGTCACCGTCCGGCGCACGTCGTTGCCCGCGGTCGCGACGCCGTCGATGAGGGCATCGAGTCCCGTGGCGGGCGGCTGCCCGGCGTTCGGGCTGGGGGTGAGCACGGCTCGGACATCGCGCAGGGACCGCCGGGCGGACGTCGCGACGTTGGCGAGGGTCTCGCGCATCTTGTCGGTCTCGTCGTCGTGGAGATACTGCGCAGATTCGGCCTGGGCGAGGATGACCGCGAGCGAGTGGCCGACGACGTCGTGGACGTCCCGGGCGAGCTGAGCCTGGCCGGCCTTGAGGTCGGCGACCTGCTGGGCATAGCCGCGTTCCCGCTCCGCGTGGGCGCGGCGCTGCTGGGCCTCGGCCTCGCGCAGACGAGCGGTCTCGAGGGACCGCATGAACCGGCCGACACCCCACGGGACGACGAGCAGCGCGAGCCAGGCGAGCACGATCGGGAGGATCCGGCTGATCCCGGCACCCCACGGCACGGCAGCCGGGCCCTGGGTTCGCCAGATGTCGATCACGTTCTGGAGGCTCGGCCTCGCGATCAGGAGGGCCCCGATGATCGGGGTGACGACGAGCGAGAGCAGACTCAGCACCAGGGTGGCCCGGGATCCATAGCGCGCGCAGCCGAACGCGATCACCGGCACCGCCAGGACGAAGGCCATGGCGGAGCCGATGGTGCCGGTGACGAACGTCAGTCCCGCGGCGGCCCACAGTAACGCCAGACCCAGTCCGGGCAGGCGGCGGAAGGTCATCGCCGTCCCGGCGGCCAGCACGCCCGGGGCGAGTCCGGTCGCGGCACTGCCGGTCCAGAGGAACAGGACGGGGATCGCCAGTCCGACGGCGATCTCGGGCCACCAGCGAGTCAGGACCGGGCCCCACCACTGCGGTGGCCGGGGCAGCCCGGGGGGACCCGCGGGCAGGCCGGTCTCCCAGGCGGTGGCGGGCGGCGGGCTCCCCCGCCAATAGGACGGGTCGCTCGCCTCGTTCCTGGGCCGGGCCGGGCTCCCGGTCGATGCTCCGGTCGGGAGCTCGCCGGTGCCCGCGGACGGATCGGGAGCGGGGACAGGCACGGTCTCGCCCGACCCCGGCGCGGCCGCGGGGTGCTCGGACGTCACCGGGACAGTATGTCCGTCGGCCTCGGATGCGGGCGTCGTCGTCATCGCCGCGCCGCCGCGACGAGGGTGTCGAGCAGGCCGGCGTGGGTGGCTCCACCGGCCAGCAATCGGACCGCCTCGGCGCGCGGGCCGAGGTCGGGGGCGAGATCGACGGAGTCGAGCACCGGCGGGCCGTCACCGACGACGAACGATGCGGTCAGCAGGCCGTGCGCCGCCAGGGCGTCCATGAGTTCGAGGGCGGACGCGTCTACGCGAGCCCGGATGACCGGGTCCAGGCCGATCGCGTCGATCGGCGCGGACCCGGGGGAGGGGTGCGGCGGGCGAGCCCCCCCCCGCCCGCCCCCGGCCGGCACGGCGCGGCGGCCCACCGGGATCTCCCCGGTGCGCGCGCCGACACCGCAGTCCTCGAGGACCGGCCGGGCCTGGACGCCGGTCGACACGGCGACCGCGCCGTCGGGACGGCGCAGCAGGGCGACGGTGACCCGCTCGCCCTCGGGAGTCGCCTCGACGACGGCCTGATCGGCATACGTGAAGGCGTGGTCGAGGGCTGTGCACAGGTCCTCCGGCCGGGTGACCTCCGTCCGCGCCTGGGTCGGCCCGCGGTCGGGGCGCACGGTGACGGGTCCGAGGTAGTCCAGCCCGCGTGCCTGCCGGCGTCCCACCCGGATGCCGTCCGCCACCGCGACTCCCGCGTCGGCGGCGAGGAGGCGCACGGTCCACCAGCTCGCGGCGAGCTCGGTGGCCGCGCCGGATGTGGCGCACGGCAGCCCGGACACCCGGGTGAGCGCGCGCACGCCCGCGGTCGCGTCCACCGGCAGCACGACGTCGGCCGTGGCGAGCAACGCCAGGGCCCCCGTCGTCGACGTGATCGGCGTCGGCCCCAGCGGGTGCCCGCCGAGGAACCACCGCCCGCCGACATCGGTCAGGCTCAGCACGTCGTGTCTCCCGGCCAGACCCGCCGCCACCGCCGGCCCCCACGACGTCGTCGCGTCGGCGAGCACCGCCACCCGTCGCGGGCCCGTGCCGGGGCCCATCTCGTCCTCCCACATGCCTCCAGCCTCGTATGCCGCTCGGGCCCGGTCCTCCTCCTGAGGTACCGACAGCTCGGCCACAGGTGCCGGACACCCTCCCCCCAGGGTCGCCCGGCCCGGGCTGGTGCCCGCAGCGCCACCCCGAGAACGACGCCGCAGCGCCAACCCGAGAACGACTCTGACGAGGGACCTCTGCTCGCAGAGGCCCCTCGTCAGAGGGATGCGGTCACCCGGCGCGGCGCCGGCGGCCAGGTTCGGTCGCCGGGTGCGCGTCAGACACCTGGAGTCAAATGACCAGCTGACGCTCGATGCCGGCGAGCTTGAAGCGGGCCATAGCGAGGTTGGCCTTGGCCTTGTCGAGCACGAGGTAGAGGAAGATGCCCTCCTCGCGCGAGAAGGTCCGGATGATGTGGTACTGGGTCTCCAGCGTGATGAGGATGTCCTCGAGCTTCTGGTTGAGGCCGAGGTCGCGCATCGTGCGCAGCTTCGCCTGGACCACATTGGAGTTGCCGGCGGCGGCGACGGAGAGGTCGAGACCCTCCGGGTTGCCCGCGGTGGCCAGGGCCATCCCGCTCTGGGAGTCGACGAGGGCGACACCGAGGGCGCCGTCGATCTTCATGGCTTCGTTGAGCGAGGCCTGGTAGTCAGCCATCGAGCTGGACCTTCCTGATGGTGGTGAGGTGAGCGACTGCTCGTGATCGGCCGTGGTCCGGCCGGGGTCTGTCGGTGTGGGGGCGGCGGGCTCGGTCGAAACCGGCTCGGGCTCGGGAACCGGCTCGGGGTCGGGAACCGGCTCGGGCTCGGGAACCGGCTCGGGGTCGGGAACCGGCTCGGGGTCGGGCTCCGGAACCGGTTCGGGGTCGGGCGCGGTCGCCGGAGCCCAGGTCGCCTGCGTGGCCACCGGCCGGGCTTCGGGCTCCGGGGCCGCGTCGGCGGACCCGAACGTGCGGGGAAGGCGATGCACCGGGGTCTGCTGCCCCGGCACGTCACCATCGCTCCCGTCCCGAGACGGCTGTGCCACCAGCAGGCCGTCTGGGTCGTCGCCCTGATGCGCGTCGTCCACCTTGCGCCACCACACCACGGGGGAAAGGTAGCAGAGAGAGTGACTCGCCAGTAATCGCGTTGACACCCGCCTGATGACCGATCGGTCACGGAATACCGATGGGCTCGGACGGGCCGATACAGAGGCTTATTCACGAGGCGAGTTTCAGGAATTGTAGCCCGAGGACGGCGGTGATGGTTTGAGCGAATGTGTCGTAGG
>JBDIAJ010000057.1:0-22803 GCA_039812345.1 Nostocoides sp.
CGGGCTGCTGCGCGCGAGCGGGGGTCGGGTCCTGTCGGTGGTCGCCTCCGGTGCCGACCTCGCCGCGGCCCGGGCCGCGGCCTACGCGCGGCTCGCCTCGATCGATCTCGACGGCGGCCAGTACCGCCGCGACATCGCCGAGACGGCCGAACGCGGCGACGTCCTCGTCCCGGCGTTGGGAGCGTGACCATGGAGCTGCCCGGGTTCACCCACCTCTACTCGGGGAAGGTCCGCGACCTCTACGCGCCGCTCACCGCCGGCGGTGACCCCGATCCCGACCTGCTGCTGCTGGTCGCCTCCGACCGGATCTCCGCCTACGACGTCGTCCTCGACACCCCCATCCCCGACAAGGGCGCGGTCCTGACCCAGCTCTCGCTCTGGTGGTTCGAGCGGCTCGCCGACCTCGTGCCCAACCACATCGTCTCGACGGACGTGCCCGACGCCGTCGCCGGCCGCGCCGTGCTCGTGCGGCGGCTCGAGATGCTCCCGGTCGAGTGCGTCGCCCGCGCCTACCTCACCGGCGGCGGCCTGACGGAGTATGCCGAGACCGGCGCGGTCAGCGGCGTCCCTCTCCCGCCGGGTCTGGTCGACGGCTCCCGGCTCCCCGAGCCGATCTTCACCCCGTCGACCAAGGCCCCCCAGGGCGAGCACGACGCCCCCATTCCGTATGCCGCGGTCGAGGCGCTCGTGGGTCCGTCCCGGGCCGCCGTGGCTCGGGACCTGACCGTCGCGATCCTGCGCCGCGGCAACGAGATCGCCGCCGAGCGGGGGATCCTGCTCGCGGACACCAAGGTCGAGTTCGGCGTCACCGCCGACGGTGGGTTGGTGCTCGCCGACGAGGTGCTGACCCCCGACTCGTCGCGGTTCTGGCCGGCCGACCAGTGGGAGCCCGGGCGCACCCAGCCGTCGTTCGACAAGCAGTACGTCCGCGACTGGCTCACCGGGGAGAGCGGCTGGTCGAAGACGTCCGGCGAGGCGCCCCCGCCCCTGCCCGATCAGGTCGTCGAGCAGACGCGGGCGCGCTATGTCGAGGCGTTCGAGCGGCTGACCGGACGGTCGTTCGCCTCAGCGGGCTGACCAGGCGCGCCGCCCGCACGCGGGCTGTCGGCCGTCGGCCCGTGTCGCCGGGCTCATGTCGGAAGGCCGGTGTCGGGGCACGTCGACCGGCCCGCCCTGCTCACACCCGCGTGCTTTGACCGTACTTCCCGCCCTGCGCGACATTGCGGGAGCCCGTCGGTGCCGGGATGTTCAGGGTGCACGCGAGCTTGCCGCCGATCGCGTTGCCGGTGATCGTCTTCGCCCCGCTGCGGGCGTTCCGGGTGAGGGTGACATCGGCCAGGAATTGGCTGGACCGGAGGGTGATCGCCCCACCGTCGTTGAGGCTCACCGCGCGCCCGACGGTCGTGCCATCGATGGTGATCGACCGATGGTCCGGAGCGGCTCCCGCGAACCGCTCACTCACCCAGCCTGACGCATGGCGCCCGGCGGCGCCACCCACTCGGCCGAACCCCGGACGCGATTTCACCGAAACCTGGCGGCCCGCTCCGCGCCGCCCTACTCTTCAGTAGCCACGCAACCATGCGTGTCCGTGAAGGGAGTCCCCCGCATGCTGCACCCGCGCTCCACGACGGCCCGATCCCGGGCCACCGCACTCGCCGGCCTCGGTGCCGGCCTCCTCGCCGTGGCCACCGCGCTCCCCGCGAGCGCTGCCGGCTCGTCCTACGTCGCGCTCGGCGACAGCTACTCCTCCGGCGTCGGCACCCGGACCTATATCAACGACGGAACCTCATGCATGCGCTCGGTGTACGCCTACCCGAGCCTCATCGCCAGCGCCAAGGGCTACGCCCTCAACCTCCGCGCGTGCTCGGGGGCGACCGTCGCCGATGTGACGAACACCCAGCTGTCCGCGCTGAGTGCGAGCACGGCATACGTCACGATGTCGGTGGGCGGCAACGACGCGGGCTTCGCGAGCGTCCTGACGACGTGCGCGCAGCCGTCATGGATGAGCGACTGCATGGGCGCCATCGACAAGGCGCAGAACTACATCAACAACACCCTCCCCGGGAGCCTGACCACGCTGTATGCCGCGATCCGCGCCCGGGCGCCATACGCGAAGGTGACGATCGTCGGCTATCCGCGTATCTTCAACGGCGACGACTGCAACGCCTTCACCTGGTTCTCCCCGACCGAGGAGTCGCGACTCAACCAGACCGCCGATCTGCTCAACGGCAAGCTCGCGACGCTCGCGGCGAGCAAGGGCTTCGCCTTCGCCAACCCGACATCGGCCTTCATCGGCCACGCCGTCTGCGACAGCGCCGAGTGGATCAACGGGCTGTCCTACCCGGTCAGCGAGTCCTATCACCCGAAGGTCGTCGGGCACGCCTCCGGCTATCTCCCGGTCGTCAGCCCGTTCGTGACGGGGTCGACGCTGCGGATGACGGCGGCGATCCGCGCGGCGGCCGCCGCATCCGGTGACCGGCTGGCCACCCAGCAGCGGGCGTATGCCGCGATCGACCGGAGCATCCGCCCGGAGGTGTTCCGCGCGCCCGATCTGAGCACCCCGGCCGCGCGGGCAGCCGCCGCGCGTGCCGGTGTCGATCTGTCCTCTCGGGCGAGCATCGACGCCGCCGACGCCCGGTATGCCGCGATCCAGGCGGCGCCGTACGGCGGTTGAGCGGGCTCGGCCTCGTCGTCAGGCGCGTCTCAGGAACAGGGCCCGCGCCGGACAGAGCTTGACGGCGAGGTCGGCGTCCTTCGCGTCGACCGGGTGGTCGGCGACGATCGGGTAGCCCCATTCGTCGAGCGTCACGACGTCGGGGAGGGTCTGGGCGCAGATCCCGTGACCGGTGCACGCGATCCGGTCGACGCCGATGCGGGGGTCAGGCGACATGAGTGCTCCTCGGTGCGACGGGATGCGCGGCGGTCGGGCAGTGCCCGCGGGCGTGCGCCTCCAGGTGGCCGGACAGCTGCCGTCGAGCGGAGGCGGCGAAGCGCGCGACCCCGTCGGGGAATCGGCACGCGCCGCGCCCGGGCAGCAGGGCGACCCGGTGGGCCAGGCGGGCCTCGACGCCCGCGCGAGAGCCGGGCCGGACGGCCGCCAGATCGTGCCAGTCGGCGGCGATCGACGGGAGCCCGAACATGCATGGGCCGCACTGGCCCGCGGACTCGCCCGCGGCATAGGTGAGCATGCGGTCGACGTACTCGACCGGGCACACCCGCGGGTCGAGGACGTCGATGACGCCCGGGCCGACGCTGCCGCCGTAGGGTGCGAGGTCGTCGCTGCTCCACCGCAGCCGAGCCGCGTCGGCGGCCGGGACGAGCACCCCGCCGAGGCCGCCGATCCACAGGAGGCCGGCGTCGTGGGGCGCGTGGGCGGCGTCGAGAAGGGTCGCGATCGACATACCGGCGGCGGCCTCGACGACGACGGGGCGCGGGACCGCGCCCGACACGGTGACCAGGCGCGGCCCCGGCTCGGCGTCGGTTCCCTGGGCGCGGAACCACTCGGGGCCGTATGCCGCGATCTGGGCCACGCGCCAGACGGTCTCGGCGTTGAGGACGACCGTCGGCGGGATCTTCCGTCCCCGGCTGTCGCGGCCGCCGTTGACGAACGGCGCCCGCTTGGTCATCGGCCGGGCGAGGCCCCCGTTGGCGAGGGAGATGAGCGCGGTCTCCTCGGAGGAGACATAGCGTGACGGGACGTCGAGGACGTCGAGTCCGGCGGCCACCAGCCGCGCCTCGGTGTCGGATCCGCGGTGCGTCGCGTAACGGACCCGGCCGGAGCCGCCGGTGACCAGGCGGGCCCCCTCGACGAGTTCGCCGAGGTGTTCGGCGACGACATAGGCGTCCTTGGCGGCGCCGAGTTCCCCGTCGCAGGCGTTGACGAGCAGGGCGGCGTTGTTGGCATGGGCGGCCGCGACCTTGATCGCGGTGCTGAAGGCGGCACCGCCGCGGCCGGTGAGGCCGGCGGTGCGGAGGTCGTCGAGTAGGCTCATGACCATCCTCCCGCCAGGACGTCGCGGCGGCGGTCGCGATCGGCATACGACGTGGTGAGGCGCCAGGCGAGCGCGCCGGCACCGACCGCACCGCACGCGATGGTCGTGGCGCGCAGGAGGGGTTGGTTGGCGGTGCCGAGGGCGGTGCCGTGGATGACGGCGAGCGGCCACATGAGGTAACTGAGCCAGTGGACCGCCTTCCACGCCCGCTCGGTCATCCGGTGCCGCCAGTAGGAGGTCGCGAGGACGGCGACCAGGAGGTCGAAGGCGAGGGTGCCGAGGCCGACCCAGAGGGGCGAGTAGGCCGACGTGAACGGGACGACGAGGGAGATCCAGTCGATCGACACATAGGTCTCGATGATCGCGGTGACGATGTGCGTGGCGAGGAAGGCGACCATGCCGAGGGAGAGCCAGCGGTGCAGGCCCATGACGATGGTCGCGCGCTCGCCGAACGGTCGGCGCCGCCCGGAGGTGACGATCCCGAGGACGACGACGAGGGTGAGCAGGACGATGCTCGCGATGCCCGTCGCGCGGGAGAGATACCAGAGGGTCTCGTTGGTCATGATTCCTCCACCGGCCAGCCGGGGGTCGTGGTGACGGCTCCGTCGAGGCCGTCGAGTCGGGCGGGGATGCCGTGGCCGGTGAGCCAGGCCGGCGCGTCGGCGCCGAGGATGATCGCCGCGGTCGAGGCGGCGTTGGCCTCGAGCGCGCTCGCCGCGGCGCAGGTCACCTGAGCCCATGGGGTCACGGCGGTGGTGCCGGTGCGGGGGTCGACGATGTGGTGCCGCGTGGGCGCGGCGGCGTCGGTGGTCGCCCAGGTGCGCTTCTGGGTGGACGAGGTGGCGAACGCCTGCCCCGTGCCGGTGACGACCTGGAGGACGGTGCCGTCGGCGGCCTCGACGCCGATGCGCCAGCCGCCGTCGGGCAGTGAGCCGCTGGTGGCGATGTCGCCGCCGAGGTTGACCAGGAAGCCGCCGGGGAGCCGCTGGGCGAGCAGCGCGGCGATCCGGTCGGCGGCGGCGGCCTTCGCCGTGGCGCCGAGGTCGATGAGCGTTCCCTCGGGAACCTCGATCCGGCCGGTGTCGTCGATGTGAACTCCGCGCCAGCCGGGGATCGCCGGTGTCGTCGGGTTCGAGGTGATGGCGGTGGGGCGCGACCGGACGATGTCGAGGTCGGCGTCATATCCGCTCGCCACCACGGCCGCGCCGATGGTCGGGTCGACCAGGCCATCGGTGAGCCGGGCCGCGCGCAGGCCGTCCCGGAGGTAGTCGGCGAAGGTCGCCGAGCCGAAACACCACGCGGGGCCGAACGCGGCCCGGCGGGCGAGGGCACTGACCTCGGAGTCGTCCCGGAACCGGGAGACCGCCGCGTCGAGTCGGGCGAGGTGGTCCTTGGCGAGGGCGGTCGCGTCGATCAGGGCCGCGGGGTCGGTGACGAGAATCCGGTTCGTCGTGCCGATGGCGGCGAATCGGGCCGCGGTCGGGGCGGCAGTCGGAGCGGCGGTCGGGGGCATCGGTCGTCCTTGCGGGAGTCCGTCGGGTCGGAACTGGGGTCGGGGGTGATCAGGAGCCCGAGGTCGTCGTCTGGGCGTTGCCGCTGTTGCTCGACACGGTCGAGACCGCGGAGAAGGAGTTGTCGGTGCTGGAGGAGGAGGTGGTCGACGAGGTCGTCGTGCCGCTGGTCGTCCCCGACGTCGTGCCGGTGGTCGCCGCCGCGGCCACGGTGGTCGTGGCGGCGGTGGCGTCGGCGAGGTGGACGGCGACGGCGCCGGTGGCGAGGGTCGCGGCGACGATCGTCGCGGCGGCCAGTTGGCGGGTCTTGGTCAGAGCGTTCATGGTGGGTTGGTCCTCTGGTCTTGGCTCGGTCACGGGGCTCCGGGCCGCTCGACAACGAGACTCCCGCCGATCTCTATGCGTTTCCTGTGTGCGGCCAACGGTCGGTCCGTGACTTTCCTGGGGACTTCCTGTGTGTCGCCGGGCGAGGCGGGAGGCATACCCTGCCCTGGAGTCCCGCTCGCCGTCCGGAGGTCCTGTCCGTATGCCGCCCCGTCGCCGTGTTCCCGTCGCCGCCGGTCGCGCCGCGCTCGCCGCGTGGGGGGCCGCCGGGGACGGGTCGCCGCCCGACGTGGTCGGCGACGCGGTCCGGTTCACCCTCGAGGAACTCGCGACCCGACACCCGGGCCGCAGCGTCGAGGTGCGGGTGCCGCCGTTTGGCGCGATCCAGTGCCTCGCCGGGCCGGTTCATCGGCGCGGGACACCCCCCAACACCGTGGAGACGGATGCGGCGACCTGGCTCTCGCTCGCGGTGGGCCGCCTCGCGTGGGCTGAGGCGGTCGTCGCCGGCACGGTCCGACCGAGCGGGATCCGCGCGGACCTGAGCGCCGTCCTCCCCCTCGACATGACCGACCGGTAGGTTGGGCGCACGCCCCCCAAGGAGGACTCATGCCCAGCCAGGAATTCGAGGATGCCCTCGCCGCGGTCAAGACGCTGACGACCGACCCCGGCAACGAGGTCAAGCTCAAGCTCTACGCGCTCTACAAGCAGGCGACGACCGGTGACGTCCAGGGCAAGCGTCCGGGGATGTTCGACCTGGTCGGCCGGGCGAAGTATGACGCGTGGCAGGGACTGGCCGGCATGACGCCGGAGGAGGCCGAGGACGCCTATATCGCCCAGGTGGACGACCTCCTGGAGTGACGGGCGCTTCCGCCGAAGCGGTCAGCCCTCCCCAGGGAACACGACCCCGATCTGGGCGCGCACGGCGTCCATGAACTCCATGATGCGGACCGTCTCGGCGGGCGGCATGAGCGGAGATCCGGTCTCACCCGCGACGATCCGGCGGGCGACCTCGGCGGCCTCGTAACGCAGCCCTCGGTGGTCGGAGTCGGCCGGTTCCCAGGCGCCGAGAACTCGCTCGTCCGGCGCGACGAGCCGGCCGGATGTCGGGCCGTAGAAGGGGCCGGCGAGTTCCACGCGAGCCCGGTCGCCGTCGACGACGGCGACCGTCGGCGTGCGGGCGGTCATCGTCGCATTGAGGACGGCGTGGGCGCCGGCCGGGGTCCGGGCGAGGATGCTGACCTGGGCGTCGACACCCTGGTCGGTCAGAGTGCCCACCGCGGTCGGCGGGCCGGGGTCACCCAAGACCAGGTGCGCGAACGAGATCGGATAGATCCCGAGGTCGAGGAGGGCGCCGCCGGCCAGCGCGGGGTCGGCGAGCCGTCGCGGGCCGTCGGGATAGAGCCGCTGGCCGTGGTCGGCGGTCACGGTGTGGATCTCCCCGAGCGTGCCGTCTTCGATCAATTGTCGGACGATGTCGTAGTGCGGGAGGAAACGCGACCACATCGCCTCCATGCAGAACAGGTTCCGTGCCCGGGCGGCCTCGACGACCTCGCGCGCCTCGACGGCGTTGCGGGTGAACGCCTTCTCGACGAGGATTGGCTTGCCTGCTTCGAGGGCGAGGAGGGCGTGCTCGCGGTGCTCGGAATGCGGGCTGGCGACATAGACGACGTCGACGTCGACGTCGGCGGCGACCAGATCGGCATACGTCCCGCTCAGCGGTATGCCGTTGTCCCCGGCGAAGGTGGCCGCCCGGCTCGGGTCACGGCTGCCGACCGCCGCGACGACCTGACGCGTTCCGCTGCGCAGGGCGTCGACGAACGCCTGCGCGATCCAACCCGAGCCGAGGATGCCCCACCGCACGGGCGGGGCGTCCATCGGATCGGGAACACGACTGGCCGGCAGGGCGGTCACGAACCCTCCCCGGTCAGCGGCCGTCACCGCGCGCGGCGAACATCCGCGCGTTGGCCTGGATCTGGTCGACCGCCGCGGCCGCGGTGCGGGATGCCCGGCCGAGTCCGGCGAGCCCGTTCTCCGCCGTCGCCGCGGGCTTCTTGCGGTCGACCAGCCAGTGCTGGAAGAAACCGCCGAGGTTCTGCCCCGAGATCCGGGCGGCCAGGGCCTCGAAGTCGGTGACGGCGCCGTTGCCGCCCTTGCGCTGGGCTGCCCACGTCTTGAGGATGTTGGTCATGGTGGCGGCGCCGACGCGGTTGCGCAGGGCGGCGAGGGCCATCGCGCCGCGTTCGTATTCGGCTCCGTTGAACTCGTTGTGCTTGCCCGGGTCGGTGAGCCGAACGCCCCAGAAGTAGGTGTCGGACGCCGGATATTCGTTGTACATCTGCTTGAGCAACTGGTTGGTCGTGCCCTGGCCGGTGTGCTCGGCATACAGCATCTCGGCATAGGACGCGAAGCCCTCGTTGAGCCAGATGTCCTTCCAGTTGTGGACGCTGACCGAGTCACCGAACCACTGGTGCGCGTTCTCGTGGACCACCACGGACATATTGGACCCGGCACTCCAGAAGCCCTGGGTGTAGACCGGGCCGGTCTGCGTCTCGAGGGCGTAGCCGAAGTCCATCGACGGGACGACGCCGCCGACCCGGTCGAACGGGTAGGGGCCGAACTGCGTCACCTCCCAGTTGATGATCTGGGGAGTCTTCATGATGTCGGCCTTGGCGACCGCCGCGAGGCTCTGGTCGCCCTTCTGGTTGATGGCGATGACATAGGGCCGACCGGCGCTCGTCCCGCGGTAGAGGGAGTACTGCCCGATCGCCATGTAGGCGAGGTAGGTCGCCATGGGCTGGGGCACCCGCCACTTCCAGACGTCCTGCGTGCCGACGGTGGTCTTGCTCACCAGGGTCCCGTTGCCGATCGCCTCGAGTCCCTTGGGCACGCGATAGGTGAGGTCGAAGGTGGCTTTGTCGCGCGGGTGGTCGTTGCTCGGATACCACCACGCGGCGATCTCCGGCTCGCCGAGGGCCAGGGTCTCGGTCCCGGAGCCGTTCCACGGCGAGCTGACCCCGGCATAGGAGATGCCCCGCGGCTGGCCGGCGTAGACGACCTCGACCGTCATCTTCGTGCCCTTGCGCAGGATCGAGGCCGGGGTGACGACGAGCTCGTGGGGGTCGCTCTTGCGGAAGGTCGCGGCCTTGCCGTTGACCGTGACCTTGGAGGCGGTCAGGAGCAGGTCGAGGTTGAAGCTGGTCAGGTCCTGGGTCGCGGTGGCGGTGATCGTCGCGCGGCCCTGGACGGTCGTGCTGGACGGGACGTAGGTGACGTCGATGGCGTAGTGGGAGACGTCGTAGCCGCCGTTGCCGTAGGTGGGGTAGTAGGGGTCGCCGATGCCGGCGGCGCCGGGGCCCGCGGCATACGCGGCGGTGGCGACGGTGAGGCTGAGGACCGCGGCGGTGGCCGCGACGCGGACGGTGCGACGGTGTGATGACATATCTCCCCCTGGGACGATCGATGGTCGGCCGTGCTGGGATGACACCCTAGACCGCATCACCGACAGCCCGAAGGGGAACCGATGACCCGTATGCCTGCACCCTCGCGCCGCCGCCTGCGCCCGCGGTTCGGCCGGTTCATCGGCACGGGGGCGGTGCTCGGCATCCTGATCGGTGTCGTCATCGCGCATGCGACGGCAAATCCGGCGGGCTACAGCGACCGCACGACCTACGGCTTCATGGCGGTGTTCTGCGGGGTCGTCGGGGCGCTCCTCGCGGCGGTCGTTGCGGCCGTCGTGGCCGGGCGGGACTGAGCCGGGTCACCGCCTGGGGGAAGTTGCCAGCGCCACTGTCCTGCCTCCCGACCTTTGTCGGTCCCGACACGTATGTTGTGCCTGAGGGCGCGCGGTGCGTCCAGCGATGGTGCCCGGACGGGAGTTGAGGATGAGCAACGGCGGTGAGCCCGGCGGCACTGGGAGCCCGAGCCGCTGGCAGTCGGCGGAGGCGGGTGGCGCCTATGACGCCGACGAGGTCGTGACCACGCGCTGGGTCGAGGAGACGCGGCGCTATCGACAGCCGATCGGCGGGTGGTGGTGGCTGGCCCTCTTCCTGGTGCCGGCGATCCTCGCGCTCATGGGTTCGGCATTCGGCGGCGGCGGCGATGACGCGGGGAAGAAGGCGACGACGTCCACCTCCTCGTCGTCGACGACGACATCGGGCTCGTCCAGTTCCGGCACCGGCAGCACGAGCGCGGGAACCACATCGTCCTCCGGTGCCACGTCGAGCGTGAAGCTGGCCAGTGCGCCGTTCGCGGTGAGCCGGACCGGGAGTGCCGTCAGCCTGTCGGCCGAGGTGCCCGACGACGCGGCGAAGATCGCTCTGGTCGATGCCGTCAAGGCCGCCCTTCCTGACACGACCGTCAACGGCGATGGCGTGACCGTCTCGCCGGGCGCGGCCGGACCCGATGCGAACGCCCTCGCCGGGTCGGTGAAGGCGCTCTCGGCCGTCGGTGACTTCGCTCTGGGCTATGACCTGAAGTCCCTGATGGTGGTCGGGAAGGCCAAGGACGACAACGTCAAGTCGGCCGCGGCCGACGCCATCACCAAGGCCTGGCCGACCGGCGCGAACCCGGTGATCGACCTGGTGGTCGGCAGCGACGCGACGGCCACGTGTGGCGTGCTCGGTGACGAGATCAGGGTGGCCCTCGCGGGGACCAAGATCACCTTCGCCACGGGAAGTTCCTCGCTCGCAGGAGGCTCGACGGCGGTACTCGACACCGTGGCCAAGCTGATCAAAGGCTGCTCCGGGGTCAAGCTGGCGGTGACTGGATACACCGACTCCAGCGGCGTCGCCGCCGACAATCTGAAGCTCAGCGAGCAGCGTGCACAGGCGGTCGCCGACTATCTCGCCAAAGCCGGTGTGGACAAGACAACGATGACGGTCGCCGGCAAAGGCGACGCCGATCCGGTCCAGAAGAATGACGGGCCTTATTACAAGGCGAACCGTCGCGTCGAGATCACCGTGGTGAAGTGAGGAAACGATGACCGGATTCATCATCGCGTGGCTGTGGTACATCGTCGCGTTCGCCCTGGGCGCGCTGGCCGCCTGGCTGGCGGCGCGGGCGATGATCCCGGCGACCAATGACAACGAGGCGTTTGCGGACGTCCCCGAGACCCGAGCGATCGGAGACCGCTGATGAAGTGGTGGTTGTTCCTGCTGGCGTTCCTGCTGGGCGCCGTGCTGACCTGGATCTACATCGTGCGGCGGGCGACCCGCGAAGTCCGCATCGTCGAACGCACCCCGTCCGACGAGCTCGAGGGTGCGGACGAGTACGACGACGAGTACGACGAGGTCTATGACGACGAGTCGGCGCCGGCCGCTGCGCCCTCGAGCCTGCCGGCCGCGGGTGTCGCGGCCGCTGCCGGGCTCACCGGCGCGGCCGTCGCCGCGACCGCTGCGGAGGTCCGGTCCCCCGAGGTCGACATCACCGCGCCTCGCACCCCTGACCCCGAGCTCGACGTCGCGCCCGTGACGCTCCCCCGCGTGGCGGAGCCCGCGGTCGCGGCGCCGGTCATGGCTGGCCTGTCCTCGGCCACGACCGACGACGATCTGCTCGATCTGGACGGCGATGTCGACGACCTCGATCTGCCGGAGACGGTGCCGGCCGGGCTCGACCTGGACGGCGGCGTGGATCTCGACGCTCCGGCAGCGGTCGAGACGGTTCTGCCGTCCGCCCCCGCCGTCGACCTCGACGCGGGTGGTGTCGATCTCGATGCCCCCGCCGGCGTGGACCTGGATGCCCCCGGGGTCGTCTTGGAGACGCCGGGCGCCGGACTCGACCTGGACGCCCCGGCGGCCGGACTCGACCTGGACGCCACCGCGGTCGATCTGGACGCCGAGACCCTGCCGCGCGCGGATCTCGGGGTCGGCGCAGTCGACCTGCCCGAGCCCGCTGGCCTCGACCTCGACGCCACCGATGGACTCGACCTCGATGCCGGTGGTGGTCTGGACCTCGACACCATCGACGCTCCGGCCGGCGATCTGGCGCCCGCCGCTTCAGTCGATCTCGACGTCCCCGGTGCGGAGATCGACCTCGACGCTCCTGCGGACGATCTCGGGCTGGCCACCACGCCGGTGGCGCCGCCAGTCGCCGCGCCGGGCACGACGGATGACGACCTTCTCGACCTCGATGCGGTCGCCGACGAGCCGGAGCTGCCCGCGGTCGACCTGCCCGAAGCGCCGTCAGCGGGCGCCCCCGTCAGCGACGCCACGGCCGCAACGTCGGCCGTCGCGCCCGCGGTGGCCGCGGTGTCGGCGACGGCCGCAACGGCGGGCCTGCTCGACCTCGACGACCCGGACGCGGTCCTCGACCTGGACGCCGGCGACGCGACGGCCGTGGCCACGCCCGAGGTTGCCGTCGACGAGCCCGAGGTCGCGCCCGCAGAGGCGCCAGAGGCGGCGTCGGTCGATGTGGCCGAGGTCGCTGACGCGGTGACCGTTGTCGAGCCCGAGGTTGTTGCCGACGAGCCGGAGGCGGCGTTGGCTGGTGTGGCTGAGGTCGCCGACGCGGAGACCGTTGTCGAGCCCGAGGTCGTCGCCGACGAACCGGAGTCGGCGTCCGCCGACGCGACCGTCGTCGCCGTCGCAGAGCCTGACGACGGGCCGGCGCCCGAGGTCGTCGCGGAACCTCTCGCCTCGGGGTCGTCCGCCGCCCTCCCCGTCGCGGCGGTCGCGGCGCCGGTCGGCCTCGCGCTCGCCGGAGGTGTTCTTGACCTTGACGACCCGTCATCAACCTTGGACGCGGTGGCGCCCGCCGAGGCGGCTGCGGACTCGGCCGAAACGGCAGCCGACGCGGAGCCACCAGGCGAGCCCCCCGTGGCGCCGACGGAGGCCGAGGTAGCCGAGGAGTCGGTTGCCGAGCCCGAGGTGGCACTCGCAGAGGCTGAGGTGACTGAGGAGTCGGTTGCCGAGGCCGAGGTGGCACCCGCTGAGGCCGAGGTGGCCGAGGAGTCGCTGACCACGGCCGGTGCAGTCGCCGATGGGCCCGCACTCGACACGGCCGAGGAACTCGCCGGAGAGGTCGCCGAGACCGACGCCGCGCCCGGAGACGATGTCGTGGGCGCGGCCCTGGCCGCACCCCTAGCAGTCGACGAGGTCGCTGCCGAGCCCTCGGCCGCTCCGACCGAGGAGGCATCGGCGACCACTGGTTCCGCCGCCGTCGCCGACGACGGGGCGTCCCACACGGAGGAGATGCTGGACTTCGATCTCGACGAAGCCGGTGGCGCCCCCGCAACCGCCGAGGCCGCCCCCGACGCGACCGCGGTCGCCGTTGGTGCCGCGGGCCTCGTGGCCACCGGTGTCGCCGACGCCCCCGCAGCCGCCGCGGACTCAACTGGCTCCGACGCCAGTGAAGCCGCCGTCACGGCTGCTACCGCGGGCGTCGTGACCGCAGGTGCCGCCGTGGCGGCAATTCGGCCCGGACGCTACGCCGGATCCGCCGAGCCCGAGGCCGACGGGTCGGGTCCGGAAGGCTGGGAGGTCAAGGGCAACGAGGACTCGATGCTCTTCCACACCCCGGCGAGTCCGTCCTACAAGCGGACCAAGGCGGAGGTCTGGTTCGAGACCGAGTCCGCCGCCGAGGCCGCCGGCTTCACCCGCTGGGACGCCAAGTCCAAGGCGAGCGTGCCCGCCCCGGTGGCCGCACTTCCCGCGCCCCCGCCCGGCAAGTACGGCGCCGGGTCGGCCGACCCCGAGGCCGACGGGTCGGGCCCGGAGGGCTGGGAGGTCAAGGGCAACGAGGACTCGATGCTCTTCCACACCCCGGCGAGCCCGTCCTACAAGCGGACCAAGGCGGAGGTCTGGTTCGAGACCGAGGCTGCCGCCGAGGCTGCCGGCTTCACCCGCTGGGACGCCAAGTCCAAGGCGAGTGTGCCCGCCCCGGTGGCCGCACCTCCCGCGCCCGCAGCCGCGCCGCCCGCACCTCCCGCGCCCGCGCCGGGCAAGTACGGCGCCGGGTCGGCCGACCCCGAGGCCGACGGGTCGGGCCCGGAGGGCTGGGAGGTCAAGGGCAACGAGGACTCGATGCTCTTCCACACCCCGGCGAGCCCGTCCTACAAGCGGACCAAGGCGGAGGTCTGGTTCGAGACCGAGTCGGCCGCCGAGGCTGCCGGCTTCACCCGCTGGGACTCGCGCGCCAAGGCCGCCGCACCCGCGGCCCTCGCCGCCACGGCACCGCCACCCGGCAAATACGGTCCCGGATCCGCCGACCCCGGCCCACGCGGCAAGGGTCCGGAGGGCTGGGAGGTCAAGGGCAACGAAGACTCCATGCTCTTCCACACCCCCGAGAGCCCCTGGTACAAGCGCACCCGGGCCGAGGTCTGGTTCGTCGACGTCGAGACGGCCCGGGCCGCCGGGTTCGAGCACTGGGATCCCGACCAGCGCTGACCACCACGGCACCCGGCGTCATGATCGTGGAGTGATATCGCGGCTATAGCCGCAATATCACTCCATGATCTGCGTTCGGGGCGGCGTCGCCACCCGGCGGGCCCGGTAGGCGGCGACGGCGTTCCGGTTGCCACACGCGGTGGAGCAGTAGCGGCGGGACCGATTGCGGGACAGGTCCAGCACAACGCCCTCGCATGTGTCGTCCGCACAGACCGACAGCCGGGACAGTTCCCCCGCGCGGATGACGTCGACCATCGCCATCGCCGTCTCGACCAACATCCGGTGGGCGAGCGGGGCGTCGTCGTCGGCGGCGTGGAAGTGCCAGTCGACCGGGTCGTGGCGCACGACGCGGGGTATCGCGGCATACGTCCGCAGGAGAGTGTTGACCTGCGCGACGGCCGACTCGGCATCGCTGAGCAGCAGGTCGCGCAGCTGTGTCCGTATGCCGCGCACCTGCGTCAGCTCGTCCGCGTCGCCATCGTGCCGGCCCGTGTAGCCGTACCGATCGAACAACTCGGTCAGGGCGGTCACCGACGTCAGGGTGTCGGGATCGAGCGCGGAGTTCGCCAGCTCGACGGCGGCACCGAGCGCCGCGTCCGTGTCATTGGCGAAGACCATGTTGACACATTACCGCACGTGGCTCTAGTGTCATCGGTCATGGCGGCAATGACCCATGACTCGGTCGGGCTGCCATCCGCGGTGCCGGAAGCAGGGGGTCCGGCCCGCGGGACCGCGATGGGCCTTCTCCTCGCCGTTGGATCGGCCGTGGCGTTCGCGCTCTCCGGACCCCTGGCACGCGGACTGCTCGACTCCGGCTGGAACCCGGCCGGAGTGGTCACGGTCCGCATGACCGTGGCGGCGATCATCCTCCTGCCCTTCGGGATTCGCGCCCTCCGCGGCGACTGGTCCCTGCTGCGGCGCGCCTGGCGCACGGTCCTCCTGTATGGCGTGCTCGCCGTCGCCGGGGCGCAGTTCTGCTACTTCTCCGCTGTCGACCACATGGCCGTCGGTCCGGCGCTGCTCATCGAGTACACCGCCCCTGCCGCCGTCGTCGGCTGGCTGTGGATCAGGCACGGGCAACGGCCCGGGCTGGTCACCCTCATCGGCGCGGCCATCGCCGCGCTGGGACTGGTGCTCGTCCTCGACCTCCTTTCCGGCGGCGCCACCGTCAGCCTGGTCGGTGCCCTCTGGGGCCTGGGCGCCATGGTCGGTGCCGCGTCGTACTTCATCATCTCCGCGGACACCGACAACGGACTGCCGCCCCTGGCCCTCGCGGCCGGAGGCCTGGTCGTGGGCGCCACCATCCTCGGCACCCTGGTGGCCACGGGCGTGCTGCCGGGTGCCGCGGCGACGGCGGACACGGCATACGCCGGACACCGCTTCCCCTGGTGGGCGCCGCTGCTCGCGCTCGGTCTCGTCACCGCGGCGATGGCCTATGTCCTCGGCATCGCCGCGACCCGGATCCTCGGTTCGCGGCTCGCCTCGTTCGTCGCGTTGATCGAGGTCGTCGCCGCGGTGGTCTTCGCCTGGCTGTTGCTCGGCGAGCTGCCGCGCCTCATCCAGCTCGTCGGAGGCGCGCTCATCCTCATCGGCGTCGTTGCCGTCAAGCTCGGCGAACCCACCGCCGACGTCGGGCCCGAACTCGAGCTCGACGTCCCCTAGCCAGCCGGCTGCGACTCACCCGTCACGGGAGGGCGTCGTTCACCGCCGCAGCCGCCTGCTCGTGCTCGGCGCGCATCCGGCGCAGGAAGGTCCGGGTCCGCTCGTGCCGCGGGTTGTTGATGACCTGTTTCGGGTCACCCTGCTCGACGACGACGCCCCCGTCCATGAAGACCACCCGGTCGGCGACGTCGCGGGCGAAGCCCATCTCATGGGTCACGACGATCATCGTCATCCCGTCCCGCGCCAGTTCGCGCATGACCGTGAGCACCTCGCCGACCAGCTCCGGGTCGAGCGCGGACGTCGGCTCGTCGAACAGCATGAGCTTCGGTTTCATCGCCAGCGCCCGCGCGATCGCCACCCGCTGCTGCTGGCCGCCGGACAACTGCGCCGGGTATGCCGAGGGCTTGTCCGCGAGCCCAACTCGCGCGAGCAGGTCCCTCGCGTTCTTGGTCGCCGCCGCCTTGTCCTCGCCGCGGACCTGGATCGGCGCCTCGGTGACATTCTCGAGCGCCGTCTTGTGCGGGAAGAGGTTGAACCGCTGGAAGACCATGCCGATCTCCCGCCGCTGCCGGGCGATCTCCTTGTCGTGGAGGCGCTGCAGGCGGCCACCGCGATCGGCATACCCCATGAGCTCGCCGTCGACCCAGATGCGACCGCCGTCGATGGTCTCCAACTGGTTGATGCAGCGCAGGAAGGTCGTCTTCCCGGAGCCCGAGGGGCCGAGGAAGCAGACCACCTCGCCGCGACGGACGTCCATGTCGATGCCGTTGAGCACCGGGTTGCCGTGGAAGGCCTTGGTGACGTTGACCGCGTGGACGAGTGGCTCTGAGCCGGCCATCAGTGGTCACCCGCCCGGGAGAGAAGGTCCTTGACCTTGCGGTCGCGCCGCGTCGGACCGGTGCCGAAGCCGCGTCCGAAGTAGCGCTCGAGATAGCTCTGCCCGACCATGAGGATCGAGCAGACGATGAGGTACCAGAGCGTCGCCGCGACGAAGCCCGGCATGATCTTGAACGACCGCGAACCGAACTGGTAGGCCTGGTAGTACAGCTCGCCGATCACCGGGATGGCGGCGAGCAGCGAGGTGTCCTTGACCATGGCGATCGTCTCGTTCCCGGTCGGGGGCACGATGACCCGCATCGCCTGGGGGAGCACGATCCGAAGCATCGTCTGGCCCGGCGACATCCCGAGCGCCTGGGCGGCCTCGGCCTGGCCCCGGTCCACCGAGAGGATGCCGGCGCGGGCGATCTCCGCCATATAGGCCGCCTCCGAGAGCCCGAGACCGAGCACACCGACCCAGATGCTGTTGGAGATCGCGTTCCACGAGAACGAGGTGAAGGTCAGGTCGTTCGACATCCCGAGGAGGTGGGCGATCTGCTGCCCGAACGGCAGCCCGATGTCGAACCGCGAATACAGGAAGCCGACGCCGCTGCCGAGGATGGCGAGCAGCACATAGCGGGGCATGGCCCGGAAGAACCACGTATAGCCGAAGGCCACGGCCCGCAACACCGGGTTGTCAGACAGCCGCATGACCGCCAGCAGGATCCCGAGGCCGATGCCGAGGATCATCGACCCGATGGTGCCGAAGATCGTCCCCTTCCACAGGCCGGCGATGACCGGCTTCTGCTGCATGATCTGGAAGGCGAAGGGGAAGTCCCACCTGGGATTGGTCACCAGCGAACTGATCATCATCGCGATGACGACGACGATGACGGCGACCGCGAGCCAGCGGCCCGGATGCCGAACCGGCCGGGCGTGGATCGCGCCCGGCCGGTCCTGGAGTTGTGCGGTCACGAGTTCACCGGCGGGTTGACGGCGAAGTTGTCGATCGCTCCGTCCTGGGTCTTCCACTTCGCGAGAATCTGGTCATAGGTGCCGTCGGCCTTGAGCGCCTTCAGAGCGTCGACGATCGCCGCGGCGAACTTGTCCGAGCCCGCCTTGGGCAGGACGTATCCGTAGGGCGCGGAGTCGTACTGGGCCCCGAGGGTCTCGAGCTGGCCCTGGGTGTCCGCGACGGCGGCCAGGGCCGGCGGCAGGTCGACCAGCATGGCGTCGGCCTTGCCCGAGACGACCATCGTGGTCACCTTGCCCTGGTCGGCGTCGACGAGCACGTTGATCGCCTTCTTGCCGGCGTCGGTGCACTTCTTGCTGCGGGCGTTGATGTCGTCGACCTGGACGGTGCCCTTCTGGACGGCGATGTTGAGACCGCAGGCGTTCTCCGGGTCGACCCCCGTGGGGTTGCCCTTCTGGGTCACCCACTGGGTGCCGGCCGCGAAGTAGCTGACCATCGTCGCCTGGCCCTCGCGGTCCTTGTTGATCGTGAAGGAGGAGATGCCCATGTCGTACTTCTGGGAGTTCACGCCGAGGATGATCGCGTCGAAGCCGGAGGGGATCCACTCGGTCTTCAGGCCGAACTTGGCGGCGACCGCGTCGAAGAGGTCGACGTCCATCCCGATGACGGTCTTGCCGTCGTTGTCGAGGTACTCGTTGGGCTTGTAGGTCGCGTCGGTGCCGATGGTGATCTTGCCGGCCGTCTTGATGCTGTCCGGGATCGCCGCCGCGAGGGCGGGGTCGACGGTGGTGGCCGAGGTCGAGGCCGCCATGGACGATGTCGAGGATCCGGCCGCGGCGGACGTGGAGGACGAACTGTCCGTGGACAGCGAGTTCGAGCCGCAGGCGGCCAGGGCGAACGAGGTGGTCAACACGCCCGCGAGGGCGAGGGCAGAGCGACGGCGAAGCACGGGAATCCTCCAAGAACCGGGAGTGAACAGCGCGACATCCGTATGCCGCATTCTGCGGAGCGTAGCCGCCGCACGTTTCGGTGCCCAGCACGGGTGGGTTACGAATCCATTGCTCGACGCCGCGCCACGGTAGGTTGTCGGGGCGAACTGACACTATGGGGCCATGCAGAACATGCTCATCAAGGTCGGGGTCAACGCGGTGGCGCTGTGGGTCGCCGCCCTCGTCGTCCAGGGGGTGCGCCTGGGCGAGACCGCCGACAAGCTGTCGACCCGACTGCTGACGATCGTCCTCGTCGCCGCCGTCTTCGGGGTCGTCAACGCCCTCGTCAAGCCGATCGCGACCTTCTTCGCCTTCCCGGCGATCGTCCTCACGCTCGGGCTGTTCACCTTCATCGTCAATGCGTTCATGCTCCAGATCACCGAGTGGATCTGCCACGGGCTCGGCCTCGATTTCACGATCGACCACTTCTTCTGGAACGCCGTGATGGCGGCGCTGGTCATCACCCTCGTCTCGATGGTGCTCAGCTTCGTCCTTCCCGACGGCGACAAGAAGTGACACCCGGCCGATGACCACCGCACCCCGCCCGCGCGCCGTCGTCGACGCCGTTCCGCGCTACCAGCCCGGGAAGCCGGCGGTGCCCGCGGGGGGTCTGACGGCATACAAGATCTCCTCCAACGAGAATCCCTTCCCGCCGCTGCCGAGTGTGCTCGCCGTCCTCGGCGAGGCGGCGGGGGCGATCAACCGCTACCCCGACATGGCCAACACCGACCTGCGGGCGGCGATCGGGCGCCACCTCGGCGTCGATCCCGACTGGATCGCCACCGGCACCGGCAGTGTCGGGGTGCTCGGGCAGATCGTCCAGGCGATGTGCGACGCGGGGGACGAGGTCGTCTTCGCCTGGCGCAGCTTCGAGGCCTACCCGATCGTCGCCACGCTCGCCGGAGCCACCGCGGTGACCGTGCCGCTGACCGCGGACGCGCGCCACGACCTGCCCGCCATGGCCGCCGCGATCACCGACCGGACCCGGGTCGTGCTCGTCTGCACGCCCAACAACCCGACCGGGACGTGCGTGCACGCCGATGCGCTGCGTGACTTCCTCGCGACCGTGCCCCCGACCGTCCTCGTCGTCATCGACGAGGCCTATGTCGAGTTCGTCACCGATCCCGACGCCCCCGACGCCCTCGCGATTCTGCGCGACCACCCCAATGTCGTTGTCCTGCGGACCTTCTCCAAGGCCTACGGCCTGGCCGGCCTGCGGGTCGGGTATGCCGTGGCCCATCCGCCGATCGCCGACGCGCTCCGGGTGACCGCGGTGCCGTTCGGGGTGAACAGCCTCGCGCAGGCGGCTGCGGTCGCCTCGCTCGCGGCATACGACGAACTGGAGGTGCGGGTCAAGGACCTCGTCGCGGAGCGCGAGCGGGTCGAGGAGGCGCTCGCCGCGCAGGGCTGGGATCTGCCGCCGAGCCAGGCGAACTTCGTCTGGTTCCCCCTCGGCGATGACACGCCCGCGTTCGCGACCGCATGCGCGGAGCAGGCCCTCACGGTTCGTCCCTATGGCGCCGACGGCGCCCGCGCGACGATCGGCGAGACCGAGGCCAGCGACCGCCTGCTCGAGATCGCCGCCGCCTGGCGCGCCGCCCACCAGAGGTAGCGTTCCCGCCCCGCCATCGTCCCCATCGCGCCGGAAGCCGTCCGGCGCGACGCGGGGCCTCCGACGCCGCGAACCTGTCGTATGCCGACCGCCGGGCGCCCGATCTGGTCGCTTCGGCCTTCGGCGGTTCCCCAGCCGGTCATCGAGAATTCGCCCATATGCGCAGGCCAGAGCCGTTGACATGGTCCGCGGACCGCGTGTTGGGTGAAGGCACCGCCCGGTCGACAGGGGAGTTCGCCGATGTCCGTATGCCGTTTCCGTCCCGTTCGACGTGCACTCGGCGCCCTCACCGCCGCGGCCACCGCGGGGGTCGGGGCCGTCGCGTTCGCGAATCCCTCGCACGCGGCGGCCGCGCCACCGGCCGCGCTCACGGCGCTCGGATCGGCATACGCCCAGGACTTCGACACCCTCGTGGCGACCGGAACCGGGACGGAGGCCACGGACACTCCGACGGGGTGGACGTTCGCCGAGGCCGGCACCAACGCCAACACGACGTACACCGCCGGCACCGGCTCAGCGACCAGTGGCGACACCTATTCCTTCGGCGCCGCCGGCGCGAGCGACCGGGCCTTCGGCGCGCTCAACAGCAGCAGCAACTCGCCGACCATCGGAGTCGTCCTGCGCAACGACACCGGTGGCACGATCACGTCGCTCGACCTGGCGTTCACCGCCGAACAATGGCGGCTCGGCGGGGCCACCACCGCCCGGACCGACCGGCTGAGCTTCGGATACAGCACCGACGCAACCGGCCTCACCACGGGCACCTGGCTCGCCGCCCCGGCCCTCGATGCCACGTCCACGGTCACCAGCGGAACGGCCGCCGCCCTCGACGGCAACGCCGCGGCCAACCGCACGGCGGTCACCGGGGCCGTGACCGGGCTGTCCATTCCGGCGGGCGGGACGATCGTCCTGCGGTGGGCGAGCACCGATGTCCCCGGCTCCGACGACGGCCTCGCCGTCGACGACCTCACCATCACCCCGCGGGGCACCCCCGGCGGCGGCTCGACCGACCCCTCCGGGACCGGCGCGGCCGACCCGGCCTCGGTGATACAGGGCGGCTCCACCACCCTCACCGTGACCACCAGCCCCGGCACCAACCCGGCCAGCACCGGGCTCGCCGTGTTTGCCAACCTGACGGCGATCGGCGGATCCGCGACGACCGCCCTCGCCGACGACGGGGTCGCCCCCGACGTCACCGCCGGCGACGGGGTGTTCACGGCGACCGCCGCCGTCGCCGCCGCGACGACCGCCGGCGCGACGTCGCTGCCCTTCACCGTCACCGATGACCAATCCCGTTCCGGGACGGGGACGATCGCGCTGACCGTCACGCCGTCGGAGCCGTGCGCCGCGCCGGACCAGAGCATCGGCTCGGTCCAAACGTCGGGCTCGACCGGGATCACCGGCCAGGTCACCGTTCAGGGTGTCGTCGTCGGGGACTACGAGGGCGCCTCGCCCAAGCTGCGCGGCTTCTACCTCCAGGACTCCGGCGACGGCGACCCGGCGACCTCCGACGGCATCTTCGTCTTCGAGGGCGACAACGCCGACCGGGTCTCGGTCGGGGACGTCGTCCAGGTCACCGGCGGCGCCGGAGAGAACCAGGGACAGACCCAGATCTCCTCGACGACCGGAGTGGCCGTATGCGGCGGCTCCGGCACCGTGCCGGTGACCGCCGTGACCCTGCCGCTGACGGCCGCCGACGACCTCGAACGGTATGAGGGGATGCTCGTCAGCTTCCCGCAGGAACTGACCGTGACCGAGCACTACCTCCTCGGCCGCTTCGGCCAGATCACCCTGTCCCAGGGCGGCCGACTCCAGCAGCCGACGAACGCCGTCGCCCCCGGCGCTGCCGCCACCGCCCTCCAGGCGGCGAACGACCTGCGCCGCATCCTGCTCGACGACGACAGCCAGGCGCAAAACCCCGACCCGATCCAGTTCGGCCGTGGCGGCAACCCGCTCTCGGCGAGCAACACCCTCCGCGGGGGCGACACGATCACCGGGCTGCGCGGCGTGCTGACCTACACCTGGGGCGGCAACAGCGCCAGCCCGAACGCCTACCGCGTGCGGCCGATCGGTGCCCTCGGCGGCGGCGCCCCCGACTTCGTCCCGGCCAACCCGCGCCCGACGAGCGCCCCGAATGTCGGCGGCTCGCTGCGCGTCGTCGGCATGAACCTGCTCAACTACTTCAACACCTTCGGTGTCGGCGCCTGCACCGGCGGCATCACCGGCCCGCCGATGGACTGCCGCGGCGCGGACAACCAGGCCGAGTTCGACCGCCAGTGGCCCAAGACGGTCGCCGCGACCACGGCGATGAACCCGGACATCATCGGCGTCAACGAGATCGAGAACGACGGCTACGGCGCGTCCAGCGCCCTCGCCGACCTCGTCGGTCACCTCAACGACGCCCTGGGGGCCGGCACCTACGCTTATGTCGACGTCGACGCCCGCGCCGGACAGGTCGACGCCCTGGGCGCCGACGCGATCAAGGTCGGCCTGCTCTACAAGCCGGCGGCCGTGACCCCCGTGGGCACCACTGCCGTCCTCAA
>JBDIAJ010000058.1:0-22087 GCA_039812345.1 Nostocoides sp.
TTGATCTGTCGACGGGGCTTATCTGATCTCTCGACGAGGGTGGGCGAGATCAGGCGACGCCGGTGGCGGCCTCGCGGCGGGGGTCGCCGGCGGCACTGAGGACGCCGGTGGCGCTGCGGGAGGCGCCGCCGACGCCGCCGAAGAACATCGCGTGCTTCGCGTGTTCGTTCCCGGGCAGGCCGAGGTCGGCCAGCGCCTCGACGACCGCCCGGTCCGGCTCGTGCTCGACGCGCGTCGGCTCACCCTTGACGACCCGCACGTGGACGCGCGGGGCGGAGATGGCCTCGCCGAGCGGCATACCGAGCAGGCAGTGTCGCGAGAGCACCTGCATGAGCGCGGTCGTGATCCGGTCGGCGCCGGGCGAGCCGATGGCCAGGACGTCACCGCTGCGGTGGCGCGCCACCGACGGGGCCATGTTGGAGGCGAGCCGCGTCCCGGGCGGCAGCGCGTGGAGACCGAGGCGATTGAGCTCCGGCTCACCGAGGCAGTTGTTGAGCACCAGGCCCGTCCCGGGAACCGTTGCGCCCGAGGAATATCCGCTCGACGCCGTGATCGCGCAGGCGAGCCCGTCGCTGTCGACGGCGGACACGTGCGCGGTCTCGGAGGACGTCGTCAGGCCCGCGACCCCGACCGCGCGCACGTCCTCCAGCAGCCGGTAGCCGTCCTCCTCGAGGTCCGCGGAGAAGTCGTGCACCTCGCTGCGGTAGGTCAGGACCTGCCGCTGGACCTCGATGACATCCCGCCAGGCCAGGCTGCCGCGACGGACGAGTTCGCCGAGCATGACGGCGAGCATCGGCCCGCCCACGCTCGGCGGCGGGTTGGTCGCGATGTCCCACGGACCGAGGTCGAGGCGCAGCGGCGTGCGCACCACCGGCGCGTATGCCGACAGGTCCGTCTCCGAGATCAGCCCCCCACCCGCGGCACTCGCCCGGGCGAGGGCCCGCCCGATCTCACCGGTGTAGGCCTCGCTTGCCCCGCGGTCGGCGATCAGTCGCCAGGAGTCGGCCAGCGGGCCGTCGACGATGAGGTCGCCGGCGTGCAGGTGCGTGCCGTCGGCCCGGGTGAGGGCGGCGTGGGTCTCGGCGTCCCACCCGAAGAGGCTGTCGGTCGTCAGCGCGAGATAGCTTGCCGCCGCCGCGCCGAGCCGGAACCCCTGGCGCGCCGCCTTCTCCGCCGGCTCGAGCGCGGCCGCCCAGGCTCCGGCGCCGTAGCGTTCGTGGGCGAGCCCCAGGGCGGAGAGCGCCCCGGGCAGGGCCACCGACCCGAAGCCCGCGAAGATCGTGATCCCCCCGCCGTACTCGAGGTGGATCTCCTCGAGGCCCTGCCCGAATCGCTCGTCCGCGACCCCGCGACCGGGCATCTCGACATTGCCGTCGATCGTCACCGGCTCGCCGCCGGGCGGCCAGATCGTCACGAACGCGCCGCCCATCGGGCTGACCACCCCGGGCTCGGTCGTCATCGCGACGCACATCGCGGCGATCGCGGCGTCGACGGCGTTGCCGCCCTGGCGGACGACGGTCAGTCCGGCGTCGACCGCGACCGGTCCGGTGGCAGCGACGGCGACATGGCGGGTCATGGGGTGATTCTCGCCGAGCCGTCCGCCGGGCGGAGCGGGAGACGCGCGACCGTCTCGTACCTCGGGCGCCGCTCCCGCCACTCCCCGAGGTGGGAGGCGATCAGCTCGACGTCCTCGACGACCCACCCCGGGCCCTCGTACGTGTCGAGGATCCGCAGCCACCGCGTGGCCTCGACCGGTTGCCGGCTGCGGGCGAGGGTGAGATGCCCGCGGAAGCGACCGCCGTCCGGCGCCGCCCCGGCGTGGTTGGCGGCGGCGCGCACCGCGCGGGCGAGCGGCGGCAGGTGACCGGCCTCGTCGGCGACGTCGGCGAAGAGGACGCGCGCGGCATACGGACTGGGGAAGGCCCCACCGCCCGAGAGCCGTATGCCGAACACCGCCCTCCGTCCGGCCGCCTCGCCGAGCGCGTCGGTCAGGCGGTCGAGGGCGCGGTCGGGGACGTCGGCGAGGAAGGCGAGGGTGACGTGGAACTGGTCGGGGTCGCTCCACCGCAGCCCGCCGCCCGCGTCGCGCCGCGAGGCGAGGAAGTCGTCGAGATCCTCACGCACCTGGGGCGGTGGCACCACCGCGACGAACATCCGCACGACCGGACAGTATGCCGCCCCGCCCCTCCCGAGCGGCTCTCGGAACAGCACTGAGGGCTGGTGTCCGGATGGACACCAGCCCTCAGAACGCGCTGACGCCGAACGTCTTCTATGGTCAGCCGGCGATGACGTCGAGGGTCAGGCTGGCCTGGACCTCGGGGTGCAGCCGGACGAGCGCCTTGTGCGTGCCGACAGTCTTGATCGGGGTGGGGACCTCGATCTTGCGCTTGTCGAGCGACGGGCCGCCGGCGGCCTTGACCGCGGCGGCGATGTCCGCGGTGGAGACGGCCCCGAAGAGGCGGCCCTCCTTGCCGGCGTGCGCCTTGACGGTGACCGTCGAGGACTCGAGGTTGCCCTTGATCGACTTCGCCTCGTCGAGGGACTTGACCGCGCGCGCGGCGCGGCCGGCGGCGATCGCGTCGACCTGCTTCTGCCCGCCGCTGGTCCACGCCGTGGCGAGGCCGCGGTGGAAGAGGAAGTTGCGGGCATACCCGGGCTTGACGTCGCAGACGTCACCGGCGGCGCCGAGGCCGGTGACCTCGTGGGTGAGGATGACCTTCATCGGATGTCTCTCCTTGGGGCGTCAGCGGGAGGAGCTGCTGTAGGGCAGCAGCGCCATCTCGCGGGCGTTCTTGACGGCGTTGGCGATCAGGCGCTGCTCCTGGACGGAGACGCCGGTGACCCGGCGGGCGCGGATCTTGCCGCGGTCGGAGATGAACTTGCGCAGCAACTGCGCGTCCTTGTAGTCGATGTTCTCGATCTTCGCGGACTTCAGGGGGTTGGCCTTCTTCTTGGGCCGACGCACAACGGGCTTGGCCATCGTGGTGCTCTCCTTCTTGGGTGAAGAGCCCGAGCTTGCTGGCTCGGGATGGGGATTACTCAGCTGATCGAGGTCCGAGATGTCGCGGCGGACCGGATGACGTCTCGATGCTCTTTATTTGACCTCTCGACGAGGCTTATTTGACCTCTCGACGAGGTTTATTTGACCTCTCGACGAGGTTTTGGTGACCGGGCGATTTCGCGACGATCGGGGAGTGGGAGGTGCGACGCGGAGCGAGCAGATCCCACGAGTCGATGAGGAGCGAACCAAGACATCAGAACGGGGGTTCGTCGTACGACGGGGCACTGCCCCAGCCGCCCTGTGAGCCCTGGTTGCCCTGATTGCCGCCGCCCTGGTTGGTGTGCTGAGGGGGAGCGCCCCAGCCGCCCGGCGAGCCCTGGTTGCCCTGGTTGGACGGGGGCGCGCCCCACCCACCCTGGCCGCCCTGGCCGCCGGAGTTGCCCGACGGACCCGCCCACGGGTCCTCCTGGCCGCCGCCGCCGCCACCGCCGAAGTTGCCGCCCCCGCGCTGGGTGCGGGTGATCTGGGCCGTGGCGTAGCGCAGCGAGGGACCGATCTCGTCGACGTCGAGTTCGATGACCGTGCGTTTCTCGCCCTCCTTGGTCTCGTAGGACCGGGACCGCAGACGGCCGGTGACGAGCACGCGGTTGCCCTTGTGCAACGTCTCGGCGACGTTCTCGGCGACCTCGCGCCATACGGAACACCGCATGAACAGCGTGTCGCCGTCCTTCCAGTCGTTGCTCTGCCGGTCGAAGGTGCGCGGCGTCGAGGCGACGGTGAAGTTGGCGACGGCCGCACCCGAGGGGGTGAAGCGCAGCTCCGGGTCACCGGTCAGGTTGCCGATGATCGTGATGGTGGTCTCGCCGGCCATGTCGCTCCTCGTTCGTCAGGCGTCGGCGCGCAGCAGCTTGGTGCGCATGACGAGTTCGGACAGGCCGAGCTGACGGTCCAGCTCCTTGGCCGTCGCCGACTCGGCGGTGAAGTTGACGACGACATAGCTGCCCTCGTCCTTCTTCTTGATGGGGTACGCCAGGCGGCGCCGCCCCCAGACGTCGACCTTGTCCACGCTGCCACCGGCGGTCTTGACGACGCCGAGGAACTTGTCCATCGTGGGGCCGACCTGACGGTCGTCGACTTCGGGGTCGACGATCACCATGAGTTCGTACTGACGCATGCTGGAGAACCCGCCTCCTCTGGTCTGAAAGCGGTCACGGTCCTTCCGTGACAGGAGGGTTGATGCGGATGCCGCGGACCCGCCGCGGGCAACCTGTCCAGGGTAGCCGAGGGGGCGGCATACGACCGAATCGGTGCGTCCGTGCCTGTGGATAACCGGTTGCGTCCGATCGGGTGCGCCTCCTTGACTTGCCCGTATGCCGATCCTTCCCCCCGACTACCGTCGCACCTCGGCGCGGCCCGCGTGGGCCGAGTTGCCGGGTTCCGTGCGCACGGCGGTGGCCGCCTGCGCGGGTGGCGATGTCATCGGCGCGGACCCGCCGGTCGGGTCGGGGTTCACCGGGTCGTTCGCGGGGGTGGTCCATCTCGCCGGCGGGCGGCGGGTGTTCGCCAAGGCGGCCGGGCCGTCGATGCCGCACGTGGTCGTGGCCCTGCGGCGGGAGGCCGAGGTGCTCGCGATCGTCGACCCGTTGTCGTGTGTGCCGCGGCTCGTCGGGACGGCGGAGGTCGCGGCGCCGGACGGTGCGTGGGCCGTCCTCGTTCTGGAGGTGATCGACGGGCGGCAGCCCGGGACGCCGTGGACGGACGCCGACGTGCGAGCGGTCCATGACGCGTGCGTCGAGGTCGTCGAGCTCGCCCCGGAGCGGATCGACCGGCTGGGGCTGATCTCCCTGGTCGCGGACATGGCGGACGAGTGGGGGATCGACGGGGTCTATGCCGGGCTCGGGGACGGGTCCCGGCCATGGCCGAGCGGGCTGGCGCCGGTCGCCCGCGAACGGCTGCTCGAGGCGGAGGCGCTGGTGGCCCGGGCCGGCTCGGCGCTCGCGGGGACGGCCCTGTCCCACAACGATGTCCGGCCCGACAACCTCATCCTGACCCCGGACGGCCGGGCGATCGTCGTCGACTGGAACTGGGTGCGGGCGGCGCCCCCGTGGTTCGACTTCGTCTGCATGTGGCCGCAGATGGCCGGGGACGGGGTGGACCTGACGGCATACGACGACTCGCCGTTGCTGGCCGGCGCCGATCCCGGGGACCTCGACTGCGCGGTGGCGGTGCTCGGTGCCTACATGCTGGCGAACTGGGACCAACCTCATCCGCCCGGCTGCACCCCGGCGCTTCGGCTGCACCAGCTGTGGCAGGGGGAGTTGTGCCTGCGGTTCCTCGCCGCGCGCCGGGCGTGGTAGGCATCCACCATGACCGACACGACGCTCCCGACCACGACCGCCCAGATCGTCCTCGCCGCCCGCCCGCACGGGGTGCCGACGCTCGCCGACTTCCGGCTCGAGAGCGCACCGATCCCGTCGCTCGCCGACGGCCAGGTCCTCGTCCGCAACACCGTCATGTCGGTCGACCCCTACATGCGCGGGCGGATGAACGACGTCAAGTCCTATGTCCCCCCCTTCCAGATCGACCAGCCCCTCGATGGGGGCGCGGTCGGTGAGGTGATCGCGTCGGCGAGCGATCGGCATACGGTCGGAGCGTCGGTCCTGCACGGCCTCGGCTGGCGGGAGTATGCCGTGGTGGACGGCCGATCCGCCGCCCCGGTCGACACCGCGCTCGCCCCGGCCGGCGCCTACCTCGGCGTGCTCGGGATGCCGGGGTTGACGGCATACGCGGGCCTGGTCGCGGCGACGGAGTTCCGGGAGGGGGACGCGGTGTTCGTCTCGGGTGCGGCCGGCGCGGTCGGGTCGCTCGTCGGGCAGATCGCCCGGCTCAAGGGGGCCTCCCGGGTGGTCGGGAGCGCCGGCTCGCCGGAGAAGGTCGCCCGCGTGCTCGAGCTGGGCTTCGACGCGGCGTTCGACTACCACGACGGGCGGGTGGCCGACCGGCTGCGCGAGGCGGCGCCCGACGGGATCGACGTCTACTTCGATAACGTCGGCGGCGAGCACCTGGAGGCGGCCATCGGGCGGATGAACGTCAACGGGCGGATCGCCCTGTGCGGCGCGATCTCCGCCTACAACGCCACCGAAGCCCCCTGCGCCCCACGGAATCTCACTGTCGCCATCGGGAAGTGCCTGACCCTGCGGGGGTTCATCGTCAACACCTATTCCGGGCTGCGCCCGCAGTTCCTCGCCGAGGTCGGGCCGTGGGTCGCCGACGGTCGGCTGCGGTATGACGAGACCTGGCGCGACGGCCTCGCCGCGGCCCCGCAGGCCTTCCTCGACCTGCTCGCCGGTGGCAACGTGGGGAAGATGCTCGTCCGGCTCTCGTGACGCGACTCCCGGGGCACACATCCTGCTGAGGTCTGGTGTTCGGACCGAGGTCGGGGGTTCAAACCCCCGACCTCGGTCCGAACACCAGACCTCAGCGGGGTTGGGGCGGGGGCGGGGGCGGGCCGAGGAGGTCGGCGAGGCGGGCCGCGGCGGCGCCCTCGTCGGGGACGTCGATGTCGAGCACCTTGGTCCGGGCGGTCGCGCCCGAGACGAGCCGCACCGCCGCCACCCGGATGCCGAACACCTCCGCCACCGCGACCCGCACCGCCTCGGTCGCCGCCCCGTCCACCGCGCGTGCGGTGACGGCGACGACGAGGGTGGAGTCGGCATACCGTCCGCCGACGCGCGTCCGCGACGCGCCCGGCTTGGCTCGCACCGTGATCCGCACGGCGCCGAGCGTATGCCGATCGCCCCCCCGCATCCCGGCACGGGCTCCCTAGACTCCACTCAGAGCGGCCCGCCCGGCCCACCCCAGGCCGACCGGGATGAGGTGGGCCCACCCCAAGGCCGGCCACGCCGGCGCGACACCCGGAGAGGAGCGGCCCCGTGCAGGTCCGCCTCTTCGGCGCCGTCGACCTCGTCGCCACCGGCCTCGTCGCCCAAGGCCTTCGAGACCAGCCGCGCGTCGTCGGCATACGGCGCAAGTCCGTCCTCGCCGCCCTCGCGCTCAACGCCGGCCAGCTCGTCACCACCGACCACCTCGTGGCCGCGGTCTGGGGGCAGGCCCCGCCGCCGTCGGCGGCCAACACCCTCCAGGCCCACGTCTCCCACCTGCGCCGACTCCTGCCGCCCGGCGGCCTGCGCACCCACGGAACCACCGGCTACGCCCTCACCCTCCCCGACCCGGCGACCGACCTCCAGACATTCACCCGGCTCGTCGCCGCCGCGCGCGAGCACACCGATCCCGCCGAGGCGGCCCGCGACCTCGACGCCGCCCTCGCCCTTGTCGGCGGTGACCCGCTCGCCGATCTGCGCGGCGTCGACTACTTCGCCGGCCACGCCCAGCGCCTCGACGACACCGTCCTCGCCGCCCGGGTCGCGTTCATCCGCGCCCTCACCGCCGCCGGGGAGGCGGGCCGGGCGGTCGCCCTCGCCGCCACCCTCACCCCCCTCCATCCGTATGCCGAGGACCTCCACCACGCCCACCTCGCCGCCCGCTACGCCGCGGGGGATCAGGCGGGGGCGCTCGCGGGCTACCGCGCGGTCCGCGACCTCCTCGCCGACGATCTCGGAGTCGACCCCGGCCCGGCGCTTCGTGACCTCGAGCGGGCCATCCTCCGCCAGGATCCGGCCCTGACCCCGACCACCGCCGCGCCCCGGACGCGACGCCCCCCGTCCCGAATCCCCCTGCACGGCACCCTCATCGGCCGCGACGGCGACCTGGCCGGCCTGCGTCGGCTGCTCGCCGACGGCGGCCGCCTGGTCACCATCACCGGGGCCGGCGGTGTCGGCAAGTCCGCGCTCGCCGCCGCCGTCTGCGCCGACCTGCCTGCCGGTGTCGCCACCGACGTCCGGTGGATCGACCTCGCCGATGTGGCCGCGAGCGACGTCGCCCCCCGGATCGTCGAGTCCTTCGGCGCCGTATGGCGACCCGACCTCCCCCTGCTCGACCAGGTCCGGGAGGCCCGCCGCGGCGAGTCGAGCCTCGTCGTCCTCGATTCGTGCGAACGCGTCGTCGACGAGGTCGCCCGATGCGCGAGCGACCTGGCCGGGGACGACGGCATCCGCCTGTTGGCGACGACCCAGGAGACTCTGCGCCTGCCGCACGAACGCCCGGTCGCGCTCCACCCACTGCCGACGGATCCGGCCGAGGCCCTCCTCCTCGACCGGGCCCGCTCCGCGGCTCCCGGGCTCGTCGTCGATTCCGACGCGCTCGCCCACGCCGGCGACATCGCCCGGCGCCTCGACGGCATGCCGCTCGCGCTCACCCTCGCCGCCGCCCGCCTCCGGACGATGACCCTCGGCGAACTCGCCCGCGGCCTCGACGACCGGTTCGCCGTCCTCCAGGGCGGCGACCGGTCCGCCGCGGCCCGCCACCGCTCCCTGCGCGCGACCGTCGAGTGGAGCCACGCCCTCCTCACCTCCGACGAGCAGGCGTTCTTCGCCCGGTATGCCGTGTTCCGCGGCGGCGCCACTCTCGCCGCCGCGCGCGCGGTGTGCGGACCGGACGACGCGGGCCTCTTCCACCAGGTGGTCTCCGGACTGGTCGACAAATCGCTTCTCGTGCATCGGCATACGGAATGGGGGTCACGCCTGGTCATGCACCAGAGCATCGCCGCGTATGCCGAGACTCGCCTCCGCGCGTCCGGCGAGGAGGCCGCCCTGCGGAGCCGGCACGCGGCGGCGATGGTCACCCTCGCCCGCGAGCGCGCCGCCGGATTCCACACCGACGACGAGGGGGCCGCCTGCTCGGCCCTCAGCGAGGACGACGCCAACCTCGGCGCCGCGATGGAGGCGGGCGGCGAGCCGGCGGTGGCGCTGGGGGCGGTGCTGTGGTGGTACTGGTATCGCACCGGCCGGGTGGCCCGCGGCCGCGACCTCCTCGCCCGGGCGGTGGCGACGTCCCCCGGCTCCGACGGCGACGCCCTCACCGCGCGCGCGGGGCTGGGGTACCTGTGCTGGGTCGGCGACGACTACGCCGAGGCGCTCGCCCACGCCGACGCCGTCCTCGCCGCGGCCGCCGGCACCCCGCAGACCGCGGGTCTCGCCCACGGCGTCCGCGCCCGGGCGCTCGGCGAACTCGGTGACTTCGCCGGGGCCGCCGACGCCGCGTCGGCGTCGATCCGGGAGTTCGCCGAGGCGGCAGACCCGTGGGCGGTCGCCTGGTCGCGCCGCTGTCGCGCCTCCGCGCTCGTCGGCTCCGGACGGCTCGAGGAGGCGATGGCCGACGCCGAGGACGCGCTCGACGAGTTCGAGGGGCTCGGCCACTCGTGGGGCGTCGCCGGCACGACCGACCTGCTCGGCAACATCCTCGAACGCCTCGGTCGGATCCACGACGCGCAACGGCTCTCGGATCGGGCGGTCGCGGCCTACCGCCTGGAGGGCGACGAAGCCGGGCTCCGAATCGCCTTGCAGCACAACGCCGATGTCGCCCGCGCCGCCGGTGACGAGGCGGCCGCCGAGGCGGCCGCGCGCGAGGCGCTCGATCTCTCCCGGCGCCACGGCTACCGCGTCGGGGTGCTCCAGGCACTCCTCGTCCTCGCCGATGTCACCCCCGACGACGAGGGCGCGTATGCCCGGGAGGCGGCGCGACTGGCCCGCCGGCTCGGCGAGGCCGCCGAGGTGTCGACCGCCGCCGAAACGGCCGCCCGGTCGCGGCGCGCGTCCGAGCCGCCGTCGGATCCCGGTTAGTGCGTCGGTGGGAGCGGCTGCATGACGCCGATGCCCGAGTCCTGCCCCGGGAGCAGGTGCTCCCGCTGGGGGCTCGGCACCGGCGCGAACCCGGCCGGGCGCATCCCCTCGGGCACGAGATAGGCCGTCACCGCGCCACCGCCCTGTGGGCCGGTGACGGTGAAGCGGGCGGTGTCCGCGGCATACGCGATCGGCGTCACCGTGTCGCCGGGCCGCAACGGCTGCATGACCCCGATCCCCCCATCGTTCGCCGGGCCGAACGCGAGCCACGTCCGCCCCTCGCTGTCGAGGAGGACGTAGGCGCTCTGGTGGACGGTGAACTGCGGGACCGAGCTGGGTCCGTCGGCTGAGGCTGGGTCTGTCATGGTCGGCTCCTTCGGCGATCAGGTTGACACGAGCGGATTGCGGGTCGTCAGCGCGGGGAAGTAGCTGAAGTCTCGGTCCGCAGTCCACAACTCGTCGACCCCATGGTCGAGGCAGATCGCGGCGATGCGGGCGTCATGCACTTTGGGTCCAACCGCACGACTGGCCGCGAGCAGGCCGCCCAGGGTAGCGAGGTGTCGGCGGCTCTCACCGAGGGCCGAGACAGACTCCTGGCTCAGCAGCGCGTTCATCGACGTGAGGGCCTCAGCGGACGAGGATGGCTGGACGAAGGCGCGTGGGTTGGTCACCACGGCCAGGAACTCGTGCACGCAGGGCCACGGGACGCCGACACGTTCACCGCTGTTGACGAGGGCGTTCACGGCACCCGACGCTGCTGCGTGGTGGGGGCTGTCCGCCCGAAAGGCATGCACGAGCACGTTCGTGTCCAGGGCGATCACGGGTAACTCGCCTCGACGGCGTCGGCGAGCGCGATGTCACCGTTCAACCAACCAGCCGCCGTCGATATCGGGAAGGAGAACGACGGGGTCGGCCTCGGTTGGTCGCGGCGCTCGAGCTCGCGCTGCAATGCCTCGAGCAGGATGACGCGCATCGCGACGCCGTCGACCTCGGCCCGTGACTTCAACTCGCCGAACAGCGCGTCCGGGAGGTCGACAGTCGTCTTCATATGGGTGACCATACCAGGCCACCCATCGACCCATCAGCCGCGAGGTCGGCCCGTGCCGGCCGCGGGTGGAGGGATAGCGCGATCCTGCGGCGCGATCCAGGGGTTGACGAGGTCGACGCCGATACCGTCGAAGCCGGAGGTGTCACGGGTCGCAAGGGTGGCACCTGCGGTGCGGGCGATGGCGGCGATGAGCGCATCCATCCCACCGATCGGTCGACCGAGGCGGGTGCGGGTGGCCACGATGTCGGCATACGCGGATGTGCACGGGTCGGTGAGCGGGAGGCAGACGCCGAGGGCGGAGAGGGCTAGCCCAGCTCGCTCGGCGAGATCACGTGTCCGGCGGCCCGGCGGGAGCAGCGCCACTCCGGCGAGGATCTCCGCCCGGTTGATCACGGTGGTCACTGGCGGAACCGGAAGGGCGCGCAGCCACGCGAGCACATGGGCATCGGCGTTGTCCCCGCGCATCGCCTCGGAGATGACGTTGGTATCGAGGATGATCACCGGTCGCGGAAGTCGGCGACCGCCGCCGGATGGTCAGGTGGCTGCGGCAACTCGACCCCACCGGCTTGGCGGCCGAGCTCGATGAGTTGCTCGATCCACGACAGATCCGCGCTGGTCGGCGCGTCCAGACCGGCGAGAAGGATGGCCCGGGCCTCCGCCTCCATCGACGTCCCGTTGGCTGCCGCGCGCAGCCGAAGTCGGCGCTTGGCGTCCTCGGGGAGTCTGCGGATGGTGATGGCCGTCATGACGCGATGATATCAATGCAACACGCCGGGTCCCCTCGGTCGAGAGGCCGGTTCAGGGCAAGTCGGCTGCTCCGACGCTCCTGCCTGCGGGCGGTGACGGCACGACGTCGTCCGCTCCGGCGGCCTCGTGCCGGCCGCGGGTGGAGGGATAACGCGCGGCCTGCCAGACCCGCGAGACGAGCCAGCTGATGCCGCCGAGCCGGATGACGAGGAAGAGCGCGTACCACGGCCCCGGCAGCGCCCGGTCGGGTCGGGTCAGCGCCCCGATGTAGAGCCAGATCGCGATGTAGTAGGCGATCTCCGTCCCCGCCCAGATCAGCATGTCCCGCCATCGGACCCCGCTGGCCGCGGCGAGCGGCAGCAGCCACAGCGACGCCTGGACCGGGACCGCCTTGCCGGTCATCATCGCCAGCGCGACGACGACGAACGCGACCTGCGCCCAGGTGGGCGCGGCATACGCCTCGCGGGCGAAGATCCGGCCGAGGACCACCGCGAGGACGATCCCGAGGATGGCGAGGGTCGTGACCGACCACACCGGCAGCTCGACCCCGCCGAGGTGGAAGATCCACCGCATGAAGCCCGACTCGGTCTGCTGGGTCGTGCACGCCGGCACGTCGCAGGCGATCGTGCGCGGCAGGAGCCACGGCGAGCCGTAGCCCGCCTTCGCGTGCCACCACCCCGAATACACCGCCGTCAGCGCCGGTCGTTGGACGACGAGGAACACGGCGCCGATCGCGCCGGCGGTCGCGAGCGCGGTGACCGCCGCCCGCCGCGCCTGGGCGAGCGCGTCGGTCCGCACGGCCGCGATGAGGAGCGCGACGGCGACCAGGGCGACATACCCCCGGGTCATCGTCCCGATCCCGAGCAACACCCCCGTGACCGTATGCCGACCCCGCGCCCACGCGAGCATCGCCGCGGCGACGAGCGCGACGGCGAGCATGTCCGAGGAGAGCAGGGCCGCGGTGACGATCACCGGGGAGAGGGCGACCTGGGTCGCCGCCTGGACGTTCCCCGGGACGAGGTGGGCGGTGCACCACACGGTGGCCGCGAGCAGCACCGTGATGAGGATCGCCCAGTAGAGAACGTAGGTGCGCGACTGGTCGGTCGGGCTGATGTTGCCCGGCACGATGCCGCCGAGGAGGCTCATCACGGCGCCGGAGACGACCGGTTGCTCGAGGCGGGCGCGGCCGTCGAGGTAGCCGGTGATGCCGCTGGCGAGGTTGCCGAGGGAGTACTGCGCCGGCAGGTCGGAGAAGCACTCCCGCCAGAACTGGTCCTGCCCGCCCCACCCGAACCGGACGCACCGCTCCTTCTGGAGGATCGAGAGGACCATCGGGATCCACACGAGCGGCACGATCCGCGCGACGACCCGCCGCCAGCGGCCGACGGGATCGGCATACGTCCCGAGGGGGCCGCCGATGGGCTCGCTCGCGACGGGAGGCAGGACGTCGAGGGGCATGTCAGCGGGTCTGTTCCGCGGTCGCGTATGCCGTGGCCCGCGCCGGCGGGCTCGTCGTGTCGGTCGGTGGTGTCGTCGTCTCGGTCGGCGGCGTCGTCGTGCTCTGCGCGGGCGGTGACGTCGTGGTGTCCGTGGACGGCGGCGTCGTCGTCGTGTCGGTCGGTGTCGTCGTGCTGGTCGGCGGCGGCGTCGACGTGCTCGAGCTGATCGTCCCCGGACCGCTGGTGCTCGACGAACCCGACGAGCTGCTGGTGCTGCTGCTCGATGAGGACGACGAGCTGCTCGACGAACTCGAACTGCTCGACGAACTCGTGCTCGACATCGACGGCACCGTCGTGGCGATCGACGGCGTCCCGCCGCTGACATTGCCGGCCGGCGGAAGGGGTTCGATCGGCTGACCCTGCAGCGCGCCCTGCATGAACGCCGTCCAGATCGAGACCGGGACGGTGCCGCCGGTGATCTCGGCATACCCGCCGACATTGGTCATCTGGTTCTCGGGCTTGAGCGAGGCGTCACCGCGATACATCCCGACGGCCGCGGCGAGCTGGCCGGGGGTGAACCCGTCGAACCACGCCGAGTAGTTGTTGGTCGTCGTCCCGGTCTTGCCGGCCGCGGGGCGTCCGAGGGCCGCCGCCGCGGCGCCGGTCCCGCCGGGCTGGGTGACCCGGTGCATCGCCTGGATCGCGTCGCGGGCGACGTTCTGGTCGAAGACCTGCTTGACCCGCGGCTTGGCCCGGTAGTTGATGTCGAAAGTCCCGGTGCCCTTGACGCTGGCGATGAGATAGGGCGCGGCGTACTTGCCCTGCGCGCCGATCGTCGCGTAGGCGGCGGCCTGGTCGAGGACGTCGACGAGGTCGGTCCCGAAGACATTGGCGTAGTTGGTGCCGAGGGTCTTCTGGGCGCCCGCCGCGCGGAGCCCGGCCTTGCCGGCCATCTCCTTGGTCGACTCCGGGCCGACCTCGACGTTGAGCTGGGCGTAGTAGGTGTTGGCCGACAGCGCCGTCGCCGTCGCCATGTCGACGACGCCGTACTGGTGGTTGCCGAAGTTCTGGACCTCACCCGCCTGCGCCGCCGCGCTCGCGCCGGGCTCGGCCGAAGCGAACTGCGGGAGGAAGATCGGGGAGTTCGCGTTGAAGGTCGTCGACAGGGGTATGCCGCGCTCCAGCGCCGCGATCATCGTCCACACCTTGAACGTCGACCCGGCCTGCATCCCGGCGTCGGTCGCCGTGTTGAAGTAGCCGAGGTCACCGGAGCCGTACGTGGGGCCGCCGTACATCGCCCGGATGGCCCCGTCCCCCGGGACGACGGCGGCGAGGCCCACGTGGAGGGTGTCGGCGCCGGGGCCGGTCGGCATACCGTTCTGGATCGCGGTGATGGCCGCGTCCTGGGCCTGCTTGTCGATCGTCGTGACGATCCGCAGCCCGCCGAGGGCGAGATCGGTGTCGGTGAGTTTGAGGGTCGTCTTCAACTCCTCGCGGACCGCCTCGCTGACGAATCCGTTGGGCCCGGTCAGGCCGGTGCTCTTGGACAGCGGCCGGGTCTCGGGGAAGGTGAGCTTGGACCGCGCGGCCTGGGTCAGCCAGCCCTCGGAGACCATCCCGTCGAGGACGTAGTTCCACCGGCCCTCGGCCAGCGTCTTCTGCTCCGGCCCGAGCTGCGGGTCATAGTAGGACGGCCCGCGGATGACCGCGGCGAGCAGCGCGCCCTGGGCGACGTCGAGGTCCTGGACGCCCTTGCCGAAGTAGGCCTGCGCGGCCGTCTGGATGCCGTCGGCGCCCCGCCCGAAGTAGATCGTGTTGAGGTAGTCCTCGAGGATCTGATCCTTGGGGACCTCCTTGTCGATCTTGATCGAGATGAGGATCTCCCGGAACTTGCGGGTTAGGGTCCGCTCTTGGGTGAGGTAGTAGTTCTTGACGTACTGCTGTGTGATCGTGGACCCGCCCTGCGTGGCCCCGCCCTTGAGCCCGACCCAGATCGAGCGGGCGATCCCCTTGGGGGAGATCCCGCTGTTGGTGTAGAAGGTGCGGTCCTCCGCGGCGAGGAAGGCCTTCTGGACCTGCTCGGGGACCCGGCTGAGCGGGACGGTCTGCCGGTTGACGGTCGAAAACCGGTCGAGGACGGTGTGCCCGTCGCTGTAGTAGATGATCGAGTTCTGCTGCAGCGCCCGCTCGTTGGCCTTGGGGATCGGCGTCGCGACATAGGCGATGACGAGCCCGGCGACCCCCAGCAGGAAGAGCGTGAGGAAGGTCCACAGGGTCCGCCGCAGCCAGCGACGCTTCTTCTTGGGCGGCTTCGGCGGGCGGGTGGCGCGAGGCGTATCGGTCATGAGCTTTCCGGTCGGACGACGAGCCGGCCCGGGTGCCGGGCCGTCGTCAAGTATGACGGCTCACTCCGACAACCGGTTGCCCGTGCCTTCCGGCCGAGGTCAGCTCACCCGGGTGAACGCGATCAACGGCACCCCGCTCCGGGAGACCACGACCAGCCGGCCCTGCGTGTCGAACCCGAACGCCGGCGCCTCCCAGACGGCCCCCTCCGCATTCCCGCGGTCCCCCTGGCAGAGCACCGCGGTCGTCATGCTGTTCGTCATCCCCAACACCTGCGCGTCTGCCGTCAGCGCGACGTCGGTCCTCGCCGAGTTGCAGAGGAGGAAGGTCACCCGCACCATTGCGTGGCCCGTCTGGGCGAACGTGATGCCCGGATCCCCAGGCCAGGACCGCCTGGTCGGCGCGGTCCGGACCCAGTCCAGACGCCAGCGTCCGAGCAGGTCGGCGGGTGCGGCATACCGGGAGAGCAGGGCGATGTCGCCGGCCGGTGTCGCCGCCGGCGTCGGCGGTGCGTCGTCCAGGTCGACGGCTCCCCGCGGAGTCTCGATGGTCAGCCGTCCCCCGAAGACCAGCAGTCGCGACGCCCGCGAGAGCAGCGAATCGAGCCGGGCGATCCCGGCCCCCACCGTGCACGTCGGTCGAGGGGTGGTCGCGGTGTTGCGGGTCACCTCGCCGGCCGTGTCGAGGGTGAGCGTCCGGCTCGTTCCACACGCCCCGTCGGTGACGGAGATGGCGAGGTCATCGTGCACATCGCGGCCCAGGAACACCGTCAGGCCCGCCCCGGTCGGGTCCGTCGGCCACCACGCCCCGCCCACCTCGGCGGGATCGAGGACCACCGCCGGCGCGGCTGTTCCGGAGCCGTCCTCGCTCCCCAACTGCATCGCCACGGTGCCGCGATCCCCGAGCAGGTACACCCCGCCCCGGTCGCCCGCCACGAAGCGTGTCGTCAGGACCGCGGCGATGCTCCGCCGCTCCAGGCCGTATGCCGTGCACGCCCCTCCGCCTGTCGTCTGCGGGACGTCGTCGGTCCGGACGGCCGCGAGCGCCCCGCTCGCGTCGATGGTTCCGCTCACGCGGGCGAGCCGGCATTCGGGGCCACTTCCGGCGGGTCGCACGAGGGTCAGGTCGAATCCCGACCCCTGCACCCGCGTCGACACCCGCAGCCACGGGGCCAGCGACACGCCAAGGTCGACCCAGGGCCGCGAGGCGGCCGTCGGGTTGGCGACGCCGGACACGCGCCAGGTGGCGTCCGCCGGGAGGGCGGGTGCGGCATACGTCGGCTCGCCGTCGATCCGCACGAGTCGCGCGAACTCGCGCCCCTGCGCGTCCCGGGCGACGATCTCGTTCCCGGCCGGCACGAGATGCGTGCCCGGGCGCACGACCGCGAGGATGGCCGGCTGGTAGCAGTCGGCGAGGTTCTTCGGTGGCATCGTTCCCGCCTTGGGGGACCAGTCGGCGGCCGCGAACATCCCGTCCGCCGGGTTCCAGGTGAAGCGGGAGCCAACGACGACGCAGCCCGCCTGGGCGCGCCACCAGCCGGAGTCGGCGAACGCGATGGAGAGAATCTCGTGCGGGTCGACGTCCAGGCCGTCGACACTGATCGCTCGCCAGGTCCCCGCCAGGGTGGGGCGGGTCGCCTGCGTGACCGGCGAAGTCGTCGCCGGGGGCGCGACCCGCTGGCCGTCGTGCCAGCCCCACACGACCGCACCGACCACGGAGGCGGCGGCGGCGAGCGCGGCGAGGGCCACGGCATACGGACGGATGCCGCGCCGCCCCCGCGCGTCTTCCACCCGCGCGCGCCACTCGGCCGGGTCGAAGTCGATCCCGTCGGACCGCTCCCGCAGCAGCGTGGTGAGGCGCGTCTCGATGTCGCTCATGGCTGGTCGTCCTCTCGGAGGATGGCGAGGGCGCGGGCGGCGGTGGAGCGCACCGATGCGGCCCTGATGCCGAGGAGGTCGGCGATGGCCCGGTCGTCGAGGTCCTCATAGAACCGCAGCACCAGGACCTGCCGCATTCGCGGCGGCAGGGTCGCGAGCCGCTGCCACAGGGCGAGATCGCTGTCGACGCGCCCGGTCTCGTCCGGCCGGCCCGGGTCGGGCACGGCCTGCGGTGCGATCGGCCGCTCGCTCGCCGACTTCTTCCGCCGGTTGCTCGTATGCCGATTCACCAGCGCCCGCCGCGCGTAGGCGTAGGGCGTCTGGCTCGCCGCCACCCGCCCCCAGTTGCGGTGGAGGTCGACGAGGGTGTCCTGCAGGAGGTCCTCGGCGTCCGCGCGGGTGCCGGTGAGCACGTACGCGAGCCTCAGCAGCGCGCGCCCGTTGGCCGCGAGGAAGGCCTCGAGCCCGCCCGCGCCCACCGCCTCCCGTCCGCGCGTCATGACCTCCACACCCTCCCAGACGCCGTATGCCGTTCCTCCCGCTGCGTCGTCCCCACGCCACGCGCTCCTCGCGTGTGGGCTGCCTATGCTGAACGCATGTCAACCATGCAGATTCGCGATGTGCCGCCCAGCGTGAGTCGCACCCTCAAGGCGCGGGCCGCGGCAGCGGGACAGTCGCTGAGTGAGTACCTCCTGGCCGAGGTCACTCGCCTGGCCGAGCGGCCCACTGTGGCGGATGTCGCCGCCCGCGCGGCGCAACGCAATGCGCGGTCCCTCCCTCCCGCGGCCGACGTTCTTCGAGCGGAACGACCGGAGTGACTGATCGCCGCCCGGTGGTCGTCGATGCCTCGGCCTTCGCCGAGTTCCTCCTCGGCACCGGCCCCGGTGAGCGCGTGGCGGCGATCCTGGTCCAGGCGAGCGAGGTCCATGCGCCGTATCTCCTGGTGACCGAGGTCGCCTCGGTGATTCGGGGGTGGGTGCTCGGTGGCCACCTCGACGCCCACCGAGGCGAGGCGGCCCTCGCCGACCTTGCCGCAGCCCCGCTGGTGCTCTGGGATGAGCGTGCCCTGCTCCCGGCGATCTGGCGGTGGCGACACAACCTGACCGCCGATGACGCCGCGTATGCCGCCCTCGCCGACACGCTCGGGTGGCCGTTGGTGACGACTGACGTCCGGATGGCGACGGCTCTCGCCGGGACCGATGTCACGGTTCTCCAGGTGGCGACCGGGGTGACCTGACGCGCGTTCCGGCGATCGTCGTCTCGGGCGGAGTCGATGACGTAGCGCCGCTCCACCACCAGATCGGCACACGCCCGGTGGAACCCGCACTCACGGTCGGTAGCGCGCCTCGAACCAGGACGCCGGACCATCGTGCAAATCCAACAGCAGACGTGAGATTTGCACGTCCTGTGCGAGCACCGGCGTCGAGTCTCGGCTGGCGCGACCCTGATTCGCGCGGGCGGGAAGGCGAGACTCGCCATACAGTCATCGAGAGTCAACGATCGCAACGCCGCCGCCGAGGAGCACCATGCGCACACCGGAGAAGTCGGACAGGTTCTCGTTCGGGCTGTGGACGGTGGGGTGGACGGGCGCCGACCCGTTCGGGGTCGCCACGCGCCCGGCCCTCGACCCCTGGGCGTATGCCGAGCGCCTCGCCGAACTCGGCGCCTGGGGAGTCACCTTCCACGACAACGACGTCTTCCCGTTCGAGGCGACCGAGGCCGAGCGCGACCGGATCGTCGAGCGGTTCCGGCGCGCCACCGACGACGCCGGGCTGACCATCGAGATGGTCACGACCAACACCTTCTCCCACCCGGTCTTCAAGGACGGCGGCCTGACCAGCAACGACCGCGCGGTGCGCCGGTTCGGGCTGCGCAAGATCCTCCGGATGGTCGACCTCGGCGCCCGGCTCGGCGCGGAGACGTTCGTCATGTGGGGCGGTCGCGAGGGCGCGGAATACGACGGGTCCAAGGATCTGTATGCCGCGTTCGACCGCTACAAGGAGGGCCTCGACACCGTTGCGGGCTACATCAAGTCCCAGGGCTACTCGATACGGATCGCGCTGGAGCCAAAGCCCAACGAGCCGCGCGGCGACATCTTCCTCCCGACGGTCGGCCACGCCCTCGCGCTCATCGCCGAACTCGACCACGGCGACATCGTCGGCCTCAACCCCGAGGTCGGGCACGAGCAGATGGCCAACCTCAACTACACCCACCAGCTCGCCCAGGCGCTGTGGAGCGGCAAGCTCTTCCACATCGACCTCAACGGGCAGCGGGGGCTGAAGTACGACCAGGATCTCGTCTTCGGCCACGGCGACCTGCTGTCGGCGTTCTTCACGGTCGACCTGTTGGAGAACGGATTCGCCGGCAACCCCGACGCCCCCCGCTACACCGGGCCGAAGCACTTCGACTACAAGCCCTCGCGCACGGAGCATCTCGAGGGGGTGTGGGAGTCGGCCAAGGCGTGCATGCAGACCTATCTCCTGCTCGCCGAGAAGGCGCGGGCCTTCCGCGCCGACCCGCGGGTGACCGAGGCGCTCGACTACTCGGGCGTCGGCACGCTCAAGGAGCCGACCCTCGATCCGGGCGAGTCGGTCGCGGACCTCCTCGCCACCGACGACGGCTTCGACGCCCAGAAGGCGGCCGAGCGCGACTACGGCTTCGTCCGGCTCAACCAGCTCGCGGTCGAGCACCTCGTCGGCTGAGCTGTGGGGGGCGCGGGATAGCGTGGGGATCGGCATACGACCGCGTCCGCGTCAGGAGCCCGACATGACCGTCCCCACTCCCGACACCCCCGTCGTGGACACGCGCGCGGGGCGCGTGCAGGGGTTCTGGAGGGGTGCGTCGGCGGCGTTCTACGGCATACCGTATGCCGCGGCCCCCGTCCGCGAGAACAGGTTCCGTTCGCCACGGCCGCACCCGGGCTGGGCCGGCGTGCGGGCGTGCACGACGCCGGGTCCGACGCCACAGCGGCGGCCGTTCGCCGAGGTGACGGCGATCCCGGAGCCGTGTGTGCCGGGGGAGGAGACGCTCAATGTCAACGTTTTCACGCCCGCGCCGGGGGACGCGGGAGCGGGGCTGCCGGTGCTCGTGTGGATCCACGGCGGCGGCTTCAAGGCGGGGTCGTCGCCGGGGGCCTGGTACGACGGGTCGACGTTCAACCGGGACGGCGTGGTCGTCGTGTCGATCTCCTACCGGCTCGGGTTCGACGGCTTCGGCTGGATCGCGGACGCGCCGCACAACCGCGGTCTGCGCGACCAGATCGCGGCGTTGGAGTGGGTGCGGGACGACATCCGCGGGTTCGGCGGTGACCCCGGCCGGGTGACCGTCGCGGGGCAGTCGGCCGGGGGCGCGTCGGTGCGGAAGTTGATGGCGTCGCCGCTCGCGCGCGGGTTGTTCCACGCGGCGATCTCGCAGTCTGGGGCGTTGCGCGCCTGCCCGCTCGACGAGGCCGAGCGTGCCGGGCGCCGGCTCGCCGAACTCGCCGGCCTCCCGTGCCGTCGCGCCGAACTCGCTGCGCTGGAGGAGGATCGGGTGCTCGATCTCCAGGACATCGTCGAGCGCGAGACCGCGCAGGCGCCTGATCTCGCCGAGGTCGTCGCCGGCCTGATCGCCACCGGCGGGCTGTCGATCCCCTTCCGGCCCTATGTCGACGGCGAGGTCCTCCCGTGGCCGGTCGAGGACGCGCCGGGGCTGGGGGTCGAGGCGCCGGTGCCGCTGCTCGCCGGCTCGACCGCCAACGAGTTCACCATGGCCGGACCGATGTTCGAGCCGCTGGTCGCGGGGCACGGGCCGGCCGACGTCGCGGACGTGATCACCGCGGCGCTGGGCGATGCCGGCGGGCGGTGGCTCTCGGCATACGGGGCGTTGCTGGGGGGATCGACGGCGCTGCTCGGACAGTTGATGACCGACCACGCGTTCCGGGTGCCGCTGGTCGCGTGGGCCCGGTCGCGGACGGCGCCGACGTGGCTCTATGACCATCGGTATGCCGATCCCGCCACCGGTCTCGTGCCGCACTGCGCCGACCTGCCGTTCGTCTGGGATCATCTCGACGCCGAACGGGTCGTCATGTCGACCGGCCCGAACCCACCGCAGTCGCTGGCCGACTCGATGCACGGCGACTGGGTCAGGTTCGTCACGACGCACGAACTCCCTTGGGCACCATGTGATTCGACGGTCAAGTCGGGCATGACGTATGCCGATCCGCCCCTCCCCGGGCCGGTTTATGAGCTGGAGGCGGAGGTTCTGGCCGCGACGGCCCGGCTCCGCTGACGGGGCGCGCTCGGGCTGGGTTGGGCGGCGAGCCTGGCCCAACGGGCGAAGTCGTCCCCGAGCTCGACCTGATCTCGTCCTCGCTGGCGCCCTCGAATCTCTGGTTTCGTCGAACCGTGACGCCTCGGATGCCTCTTGCCAACTCAGGCAAACGAAATCAACTTAGTGCATACCTTGTCAAACACCCGCTACAGGTGTACGATAATGGGTATGACGACGTTCCTGCCCGACACTCTCGACCCGCCGGTCCTCCCGGCCGGGGATCGGGAGTGTTGCTGCGGGTGCGCGGGGGATTGGGAGTCGCTGTTCACCCCCGCGGAGTTGGCGGACATGTGGCGGGAGGATGAGGCGTTCCTGACCGAGGTGCTGGCCTCGGGTGAGTGGTTCGCCGACCCGGCGGAGGAGGTCGACCCGACCGTGTGGTGGTCCCGGGAGGACCACGAGGCCATGGGGATGAGCCTGCCCGCGGGTCAGGCCGGTCCTGTGGTGGCGGTGCCGGAGAACGCGACCGCGGCCTTCGACGTCACCGGTCCGGGCAGCGGCCCGGGCACCGCGAGCAGTGGTGGCACGACCGAGCCGGTCGGGGCGGGGTTGACGGGGGCGGGGCAGGTGGCGTGTCTGCACGC
>JBDIAJ010000059.1:0-21986 GCA_039812345.1 Nostocoides sp.
GCCGGGTCGAGCGAGCGCCAGACGGATGCCGGTCGCGAGCAGCCAGACGAACCATGCGGCAAAGCCGGCGACACCGATGAACACGAGCGCGGAGCCGTCCGCGATCGCCAGGCCGCCCGCGCCGGCGAGCATCATCAGCCCACCACCGGCGAAGCCCAGCCACAGGTGCCAGCGCGGCGTCAGCCGCCGCGCGTGGGTTGCCCACGCTGCGCCCACGAACGTGGTGCCGAGAGCCGGGAGTGAGAGGGCGAAGGCGGCGGCGTGCAGGCGCCAGGCGAGGTCGAGCGTCGGGCTCGGCTCCGAGACATCCGCGGCCAAGAGCACGACGCTGATCCACGCCGCGGCATACAACGCGGTGACCGCCGCGAACGTCGCGGCTGCGGCGACCGCGAGGCGCGACGCGTGGGCGCCCGCACCCCGACGTCGCCCGGCCAGGCCGTGAAGACCGGTGAGAAAGCACAGCAGGAGCGGCAGGTTCAACGCCTCCAGTGCGACATCCGCCGCGACGGCGAGGCGGTGCTGCGCGTGAAAGGCCAGCACCTCGGCCAGCGGCGCGGCATAGGTGGGTGGATCGGTCATGGCGACGATCGCGTTCTGGGCGGCCAACGACGCGGCCAAGGCGATCGCCGTCGCCCCGACGAGCCGCTCCGGTCTCCGCCGGGGTCGATCGGCGTCGGCCCGAGCTGACTCGGCGAGCTGGGTGTGTGGGGTCATGGTTTCGTCCTTCCTTGATCAACACGTATGCCGTGTGCCTCGGCCGCCTCCCCGTCACCAGCGGGGAGGGTGGCCGTCATAGCGCCGCGATCACAAGTGGTCGACGGCGTCCCCCGCCGGGAGCTCCGGGTGCGTGGCCGGCTATTTGACTTCGGAGCGGCGCAGCATGGCGACGCCGACGACGAGCGGGATGCCGATCTTGATGAGGCTGGTCGAACCGAGCTGCGCCCACTCCTGCACCATGATCCGCATGGTGGTGGATTTGCCGGCGCCGTTGGGGCCGAGGAAGCCCGTCACGCGACCGGGCCGGGCGCAGAACGAGACGTCATCGACGGCGGTCACACCGCGATAACTCTTGGTGAGGTGGTCAACTCTGATCATGACCGACAGCCTCACCGCCACCGCCATCCCGGCGCATCGGCTTCGAGGCCGGACCGGCATCCGCCCTCGGCACGAGGCGCGTCTCGTCCGTTCGGCCGATGCCCGAGGTGCCGCTGCTCCCTACGCTGGGCGCGTGTTCGCTGCCGCCGTGCGCTCGCTGTGGGACGAGCCCGGCGTGGCCGATCCACCCGGGCGGGTGTGGCGCGACTGGGTGCTCCTCGCCCTGGTGATGGTGGCGGCCCTGCTCGAAGGGGTCCTGCGCGCCGACGTCACCTGGCGGCCGGTCGCGACGCTCGTGGCGCTCGGGCTGGCGCCCGCGCTGCTGTGGCGGCGGACCCATCCCCTGGTCTGCGTCGTGGTGGCCTTCGGGGCCGGTATGGCGCTGGGGCTGGCGAGCCTGCTGCGTGCCACGCCGAACGTCGGCTTGGCCACGATGAGCTTCGTCCTGGTGCTCGCCTACGCACTGGTCCGGTGGGGCTCCGGGCGACAGATCGTGACCGGGCTGGCGGTGGTGGGGATCGCGGCGACCGTCGCCGTCGCGGCCGACGACAACGAGCCGGCCGAGGTGTATGGCGGGTTCGCGGTGCTCGCGGCGACGGCGGCGCTCGGCGCGGCGTTGCGGTTTCGCGCCGAGAGCGCGCGCCGGACGATCGATCAGGCCCGCAGCCAGGAGCGAGTCGCGTTGGCGCGCGAATTGCACGACGCGGTCGCCCACCACATCTCGGCGATCACCGTGCAGGCGCAGGCCGGGCGGACGGTGGCCGCGCTGCGACCGGAAGCCGCGGTGGAGGCTCTTTCGGTCATCGAGGCCGAGGCAGCGCGGACGCTGGCGGAGATGCGCGCGATGGTGCGGGTGCTACGCGATGGCGCGCCGGCGGCATACGGCCCGCAGCCCGGGGTGGCCGACCTCATGTCGCTTCGCCGCCGCACCCCCGAGCCGATCGTCGAGGTGGACGTGACCGGCGCTGTGGGCGGGCTTCCGTCGCAGGTCGACGCGGCGGCCTATCGGATCGCGCGGGAGGCACTGACCAACGCGCTGCGGCACGCCCGGAGTGCCTCGCGGGTGCAGATCACGGTGTCGCAGAACGCTGGCCGGCTGCGGGTGCGGGTGATCGACGACGGCCGCCTCGACGCGTCGCGAGCGGCGACGCCCGGCTTCGGATTGCTGGGTATGACCGAGCGGGTGCATCTGCTCGGCGGGACCCTGCGCGCCGGGCCGAGGCCCGAGGGCGGGTGGGCGGTTGACGCCGAGCTACCGATGGAGCTGCCCCGGTGACCGTGCGGGTGCTGGTGGCCGATGACCAGGATCTCGTGCGCGCCGGTCTGTCGATGATCCTCGATGCCCAGCCCGGCATCGAAGTGGTCGGCCAAGCCGCCGACGGGATCGCGGCTCTCGAGTTGGCGCGGCGGCTGCGCCCTGACGTGTGCCTGGTCGATATCCGTATGCCCGGGCTCGACGGCATCGCGGTCACCGAACGTCTCGCCGGCCGGGACGTCCCCGACCCGATGGCCGTCGTCGTGATCACGACCTTCGACCTGGACGAATACGTCCACGGCGCGCTGCGCGCCGGTGCCCGGGGGTTCCTCCTGAAGGATGCCGGGCCCGAACTCCTGGTGCAGGCCGTCCACGCCGCCGCCGACGGCGATGCCCTGATCGCACCGAATGTGACACGGCGACTCCTGGCGACCCTGGCCGCGGGGGCGGCGCCGAAACGGCATACGCAGCCGATCGCACCGCTCACCCCGCGCGAGGAGGAGGTGCTGCGACTGGTCGCGATCGGCCGCACGAATGCCGAGATCGCCGCCGAGCTGTTCATCAGCCTGACGACGGCCAAGACCCATGTCGCGAGCGTGTTGACCAAGATCGGCGCTCGGAACCGGGTCGAGATCGCGATGTGGGCCTACGACACCGGCCGGGTCGGGCACTGATCTCGACCCCACCGCCATACGTCACTCCGGACCGGCAGCGAGGCGGCCGAAAGGATGAGCGACGTATCGCCGAGAGGGACGGGTGATGTCCGGCCTCGGGGCCGATGTGCGTGACGCGCACAGCCAGCGATCGTGGAACTCCCATCGCCGCGCACCAAACGGGAGTTCCTGATGACTGCACACCTCACCGCCACCATCGACGACCAGCCGACCTCGGTCCGAGCCACGCTCGCTGCCGCGTGGACGAGCTTCGTCTTCCTCTATGCCTATGTCGACATCCTCGGCTTCTATGCGCCCGGCCGCGTCGAGGACATCCTCGATGGGCGGGTCTTCACCTTCGACATCACCCAGACCTGGGCCGTGACGGTGCTGAGCATCCTCGCGGTGCCCATCGTCATGATCGTGGCGTCGACGACATTGCCGGCGCGCGTGTGCCGACTCGTCAACCTCGTCGTGGCGGCGCTCTATGTGCCGTTCACGGCATTCAATGCGGTGGGCGACATCTGGCGGACGTATCACGTGCTGGCCGTCGCCCTGGAGTTGGTCCTGCTCGCTCTGATCGTGCGGTCTGCCTGGACCTGGCCCGGCGCGCGGCAACTCGCGCCTGGATCACGAACGATCAATATGGCACGGACTTGACCCAACTCATCCGATCAGCCGAGGCGCCCCGCTGGGTGTCCGATCCACGACTGCGGAGTTGTCACTCCTCTCTGGCAAGTGGTCGCGATCGGCCAGTTGGGTACTGGCGACGCGGCGCCGGATCGGATCACTCAACCGTTGGTCCAATTCTGCACGGATGACGGCGATGATTCCGGGGAGGTCATTCTCGACGGTCTGCTGAACCATTCCTCGATCGACAAGCACGTAGCCGTGGGCGATGCGGTTGCGCATGCCCCACATGAGCGGCCAATCCCGCCGAAAAGGTCGCCGCGCACGCGTGTCCTGAGTCGGGCGAGGACCTCAATCCCAGACGACAGCCTGAGGCAGACGGCGTCGATCGCCATCTCGTCGGCGAGACCGGTCCTCCCGTACTCGAGCGCGAGCTCGAAGTGAGTCAGGGACTCGCGGAGCAACTCTTCGTCGGGACGGCTCACAGCGCCACAGCCTCTGCCCAGACCCGCTCGCGCAGGTCGGGACGCAGCGAGGTGTCGGGCACGAGGTCCACGGCAACGCCGAGGACACCAGCCAACTCCCGCTCCACTCGCCCCAGTTCCATCAGGCTGAGCGGCCGACTGGGGGTGAAGAGAAGGTCGATGTCCGAGTCCTGGCGATCCTGTCCGGTGGCGACCGACCCAAACACCCGTACGTTTCTGCCACCGGCCTCGCGGACGATGCGTCGGACCGTGGTCTTGTGCTCGCGGAGCCGGTGAGCCAGGGCGGTGGTGCCGTGGAAGTGGAGCAACCGGGACACCTCGGGCTGGCTTCGCCCGATCAGCACACCGATCTGGGCCTGCGTGAGGCCCTCGCGAGACGCCTGACGTACGGCACGCACGAGCTCCAGGCGCGCAGCGGCCATCACTTCGTCGGCGCGCCTGGCCGTCTCTGTCAGAGGAGCTGTCACGAGGGAATTATAGCAAGTGCTATTCCAAGTCTCGCGTGTGATGCCGGAGGCGGTCTGCCACGAGCCCGGCTCGTCGGTCGTGATGGGCTCCGCTGATGCAAACCAGCCTGGCGGTCACGAACGCGGGTGAGCGTTGGTCACAACTCGCGGGAATCGCCCGTGGTCCCCGATGGCGGAGCGATGGCGGCCCAGCAACAGACCACCACTTGGCTATCACCGATGCAGGGATGGTGCATCACTGATGCTATGGTGAGGCCATGCGGACGACCGTGAACCTCACACCCGACATCGAGGCCGAGGTGGACCGGCTGCGCCGGGAGGAGGGACTCGGGACGAGTGACGCCGTCGTCTTGCTGGCCCGTCGCGGCCTGAGCAGACGGGCGCCGGTCGAGCGCTTCAACCAGCGCACGGCCCACCTTGGGGCCAGGGTCGATGTCCGCAACATCGGCGAGGTCCTGGACCTGCTCGACGAGTCATGATCCTCGACGCCAACATCCTCATCTACGCCGTGGACGAGGATGCGGCTCACCATGCCCGAGCCAAGTCGTTCCTCGAGGAGCACCTCAACGCCGACGTGCGGATCGGTCTGCCGTGGCAGAGCCTCGCGGCCTTCCTGCGCATCACGACGCACCCCCGGATCATGAGGTCACCCCTGGCCGGGTCGGCTGCGGCCGACCTGGTGACCGACTGGCTCGACGCGCCGGCCGCCTGGGTGCCCGAGATGACCGCGAAGACCTGGCCGATCCTGCGCCGGCTGATCGCTGCGCACGGGGTGACCGGCAACCTCATGCCGGACGCCCAGCTCGCCGCCCTCGCCATTCAGCACGGTGTGCCGGTCGTCAGCGCCGACACCGACTTCGCGCTCTTCCCGGACGTGACCTGGCTCAACCCCGTCGAGTGAGCACTCAATCGTCCATGCGGAAGCCGATCCGCAGGGTGACCTGCCAGTGCGCCACCGCGCCGTCGGCGATCTGGCCGCGCGTGCTGGTCACCTCGAACCAATCCAGGTTGCGGACCGTGGCATTGGCCCGAGCGATGGCATTGCCGACGGCGGCCTCGATGCCCTCGGGAGAGGTGCCGACGACCTCGGAGATCCCGTACACGTGGTTGGCCATGGCGCACTCCTGTCGGAGTCGATGGCCCGGCACCGCACCGGGCCGACTGGCTCCACGGTAGTTCCGCGAGGCGGCCACGCGCCCGCCTGGCGCAGACATCGCGTTAACGTGCCGGGATGCCTCGTCTGCTCGCCGACACCGCGCCCCTGCGCAACGAGCACTTCCGACGGCTGTGGATCGCCAACATCGTCACGGTGATCGGCGCCCAACTGACCGTCGTCGCGGTCCCGGCGCAGATCTATGCCGACACCGGCTCATCGGGGTTCGTCGGCTTGGCCGGCCTATTCGGGCTGGTCCCGCTGATCGCGTTCGGGCTCTACGGCGGCGCCCTCGCCGACCACCTCGACAAGCGGCTGCTGCTCCTGATCACCACGCTCGGCCTCATCGTCACCAGTGGCCTGTTCGCCGTCCAGGCCGCCCTGGGCAACCGCAACGTCTGGGTCCTGCTCGTCCTGTTCGCCGTCCAGCAGGCCTTCTTCGCCGTCAACCAGCCGGCCCGCACCGCGCTCCTCCCGCAGATCCTCGGGGGCAGCGCCCAACTGCCCGCGGCCAGTTCCCTCAACATGACGGTCATGCAGGCCGGGGCGATCGCCGGTCCGCTGGTCGCCGGCGTGCTCATCCCCGTCACGGGCTACACCTGGCTGTACGTCATCGACACGGTCACCCTGCTCGCGACCCTGTGGGCGGTGCTCGGCCTGCCCTCACTGCCGCCGGCGACGTCTCCGGCCGCCGCGGGCGTGCGCTCGGCGCCCGGCCTGGCGTCGATCGTCGAGGGCCTGCGCTACCTCCTCGGCCACCCCGTGGTGCTCATGTCCTTCGTCGTCGACATCATCGCCATGGTTCTCGGTATGCCGCGGGCCCTCTTCCCCGAGATCGCCCACGTCTCCTTCGCCGGCCCGACCGCCGGCGGCACCGCCTTCGCCTTGCTGTATGCCGCGATCCCCGCGGGCGCCGTCCTCGGCGGCGTGCTCTCGGGTTGGGTCTCCCGCGTCGAGCGGCACGGTCGCGCGACCGTGCTCGCGATCGTCGTCTGGGGCCTGGGCATCGCCGGCTTCGGCGGGTGCGCGGCCGCCGCCGGGGGCAGTGCCACGCCGTGGCTGGCCCTCGGCCTGGTCGGCCTCGCGGTCGCCGGCGCGGCCGACATGATCTCCGCGGCCTTCCGCCAGACCATCCTGCTGTCCGCCGCCTCGGACGAGGTCCGCGGACGCCTCCAGGGCATCTTCATCGTCGTCGTCGCGGGCGGCCCTCGCATCGCCGATGTCGTCCACGGTGGCGCCGCGGAGATCTGGAGCGCGCCCGCCGTGACCACCGGCGGCGGACTCCTCGTCATCGTCGGGGTGATCGTGGCGAGCCTGCTCGGGCGGGCCTTCTGGCGCTACCGCGCCGTCGTCACCACCCATTGACCCGGGCAACGTCGTCTAGGGCCACGACGGCATGGTCCCGGCTCACGTCGCTGGGATCTTCCAGGGCGAAGCCGAGGACATCCACATAGAACGCGGACACGAGCCGGACGTCGCGGTGGAAGACCTCGTAGCCGAATCTCACTCTGGTGACACCAAATTCAGCTGCGTAATTGATCACTCATACGGCCGCGTGCCGGCGGTCAGCAGGCGAGCGTAGGCAGTCGAGGCACCACGCGGCATACGGGAAAGCCACCGATCAGCGGGATGAATACGCGGGTGATGCGCTGGCCGAACTCCATGTGGAAGAGCAACTCCCGGTTGGTCCACCGCGTGCCGTGGGTCCGCCGCCGCAGTTCGGCGGGCGTCACCCGATCGAGCAGAGTGTCGAAGTCAGCGCGCACCCACTCGAGCGCCGACCGGGTTTCTGGCGAGAGCCCCATGCTCGATTATGCGACCGCACCCCGGCCGTGAGACTCGGGTCGCCCGCGCGGTCATCAAGACGGACGACTGGATCCGGCCGGGCGGCCCACTTGACATATTGACCTTTTGGTCAATATTGTTGACCACATGGTCAATACATCTGCAGCTCATGACCTGACTTGGGTCGGTGCGCTGTTGCGCGCCTACCTGCTGATCGCCGTCGGCAGCGTCGGCCTGCTCGCCGTCTTGTCCGTGCTGGCGTCCTCGCTGGCCCCACGCGATGCCTGGGTGCATGCGATCATCGTCGCGGTCCTCGCCCTGTTCCTGCCGCTTCGGCTTCGCGCTGCGCAAGGAGGCAGCCGCTTGGCCCTGCGGGCGGTCGGCCTGATCGCCTCAGTCCTCGTCATCGCCAATATCGTCGAACTCCTGATCCCGGGGTGGGTGCCGGAGTGGATGAAGGTCCAGATGGGCGTGGTCGCCCTGCTCATGGCCGCGGTTGTGGCACTGGTGATTCACCGCGCGGTCCGGACGCCGGAATGACCGGTCGCGCACGGCAGCGGCTCAGCCCCGAGGCCCGACGCGAACAACTGGAGACGGCAGCAATCGAGGTCGTCGCGCGCGACGGCTACAGCGGTGCCACCGCGGAGGCGATCGTCGGCAAGGCCGGAGCGTCCAAGGGCCTGCTGTGGCACTACTACGCCGACCTGGACGAACTGATGGTCGCCGCTGCCCGCCGGGCGCTCACCCTCGTCGAGTCGGCAGTCGCCGACGACCTGGACCGCGACGCACCCACACCGGAGCTGTTGCGGAGGGCGATCGGACGCGCTGCGCGACTGCCGGCCAGCCACGGGAGCGAGCTACGCGCCATCCGGCAAATTGTCGGCAACCTCGCCGGCCGAGACGAGTCGGCCGGACTTGGCACCACCGAATACGAGGGCTTGCACGCCAGACAGGCCGCGCTCCTTCGGGATGGCCAGACGCACGGGCACCTCCGCGCCGATCTGGACCCGGGCCTGCTTGCCGTCATGTACCAAGGCATGGTCGACACGATGCTCGATCATCTGGACCAGCATCCCGACGTCGACCCGAGTGAGTTCGCCGAGCAGGTCGCCACCGTGCTGCTCGACGGCATCACCGCCTGACCACCCAGACCCATGGCCGCGGACGTCCGCGCCAGCAAGAAGGTTGAATCCCATGGACATGAAGCTCGAACTCATCCCCCTACCCGTGAGCGATGTCGATCGCGCCACGGCGTTCTACACCCGCCTGGGCTTCCACCTCGACGTCGACGTCGAACCCGCCCCGGGCGTGCGCGTGGTCCAGTTGACCCCGCCCGGGTCCAGTTGCTCGATCGGCTTCGGCACCGGCTTGGGCGCGTATGACGGCGCGCCCGGCTCCATCCGTGCGCTCCACCTGGTTGTCGCGGACATCGCCGAGGCGCGGGAGGGGTTGATCGCGCTCGGCATCGACGTCAGCGACGTCACAAACCACGGCGGCGGCGTGCAGAGCGCAAGCTTCGCCGATCCGGACGGCAACACCTTCGTCCTTCAGGAGATGGCGTGGCGGACGGGTACGTCCTTCTAACGGGTGAGCGGCCGGGTGCGTCCGAGAAGGTCGAAAGCGCGCCAGAAGACGCACCAGCAGCCCCGGTGGCGATCACCGATCGGGTCTCGAGTTCGTTGACGACCACCGGGCGCGGCGCAGGCGTTCGGCCGCGTCGAGGATGACGTCGAGCGCGAAGTCGAACTCGAAGTCCTCGTCGCACCCGACCGCGTCCGGCCGGCGCGCGCGGGCGTCCGCGGCGATGGTAAGGATGCCGGGGTAGTCGGCTGGGTCCGGTGCGGCCGCGGTGCTGCGCCGGACGGCCGAGTCGTCGGTGGTTTCGTTGAAGAGCTCCGGGCTGAATCCCCAGATCCGGTTGCCCAGCAGGTGCATCAGGTGATGGGTCAGGTCGGCGCTGAACCCGCCGGCCAGGAAGAGGCTGCTCAGGTGCTCCATGTGGCCGAGCACAGCGGGCGTGCGCAGGGTGCGCGTCTCGAGCGCCCGGCGCAGCCACGGATGCGCCGCATGCAGCCGGCGCACCGCGGCGATGCTCGCGACGACGGCCTCACGCCACTCACTGCGCCGGCTGGCCGTCGGTCGTGGGAGGCCGGCCAGGAGGGCCTCGACCATCCCGTCGATCAGGTCCTCCTTGTCGGCCACGTGCTTGTAGAGCGCCATCGGCACCACCCCGAGCCGCTCGGCGAGTTGCCGCATGCTCAGTGCGCCCAAGCCCTGCTCGTCGGCGAAGGCGACCGCGGCCAGCAGGACGGCCTCGCGACTGAGCGGGTCCCGACGGGGTGGGGTGCGCGGCATACGGGAGATCCTCTCGGCTTGACGCGGTGTACATCGTACACCTACTCTCGATCACATGATGAGTGTACGCCGTACACCACGATTGCGATCGACGAGGAAAGCCAACCGATGTCCGAACTGACCCCGACCACCGCGCGCCGCCTGGGGCGAGCCGCCGCCCTCTGCTACCTGACGACGTGGATCACGTCCGTCGCCGCCGTCCCGCTGTATGGCGGTTCGACCTTCGACGCCGACGCCGCGCCGGCCGGCCGCACGTCGGTGCTGCTCGGCTCGCTGCTCGAAGTCCTCCTCGCCGTCACGGTCGTGGGGACCGCGATGGCGCTCTACCCGCTCCTGCGCCGGCACGGCGTCGGCAGCGCGCTCGGCTATCTCGCCCTGCGAACCCTGGAGGCCGCGGTCATCCTGGTCGGGGTCGTCGCGATGCTGCCGGTCGTCGCCCGGCCCGCGACCGCCGCGGCAGCCGGTCTCTCGCCCGATGTCGCCGCCGGCCTGCACCTGCTGCACGACTGGACGTTCCTGGTCGGGCCGGGCCTGGTCAACCCCGCGAATGCCGTCGTCCTCGCGGCGCTACTGTGGCGCACGCGCCTGGTGCCGCGCTTCGTCCCCGCGCTCGGCATCGTCGGGTCGGCGCTCGTGCTGGGTATGAATCTGCTGGTGATGTTCGGCCAGATCGAGGTCGTCCCCGCGCTCGCCGTGCCACTCTTCGCGTGGGAGATCGCTCTGGCCGCCACCCTCGCTTTCCGCGGGCTGCGCGCCCCGGCCGTGAGCCCCGCGTGAAGTCGACATCGCGCCCACCTTTCCCGTATGCCGTTCTCCCCCTTCTGCTTTCGGCTCTCTTTGTCGCGGCCTTCGTCGCCCTCCCGCCGCTGGTGCTGCCCGTGGCTCGCGGCGGCGACCTGCCATCGCGCGCGCAGGGGTTGGTCACGGCGTGGGTGGTCGGTGGCGGAGAGCGACCGGCTCCGTTTGGGGAGTTCGTCGACGGCTGGCGCGACTACCACGTGCTCAAGGCCGCGCTCGCGGCGGCGGCGGGCGTGGCGCTCTGGCGCGTCGCTCGCGACGCGAGCCGGCGCTGGGTGGTGGGCGCGCGGGCATACGGCCAGGTGGTCATTCTCGTGGCGGCCGGTGGACTCGGCCTTCTCGCCGCCCTCGTCGTCATCGCGAACCTCCAGGGGGCGCTGGCGCCGCTGGCGTCTGCGGTCTCGCTGCTGCCCCGGTCGAACGGCGACGCGTCGTATGCCGCGATGCTCGCGCGGTTGTCGGCCGCGGTGTCCGGTGGCGGCGAGGCGCGCGCCACGAGAGTGGCCGGCGCGGTGCTCACCGACTTCGCGTTCTTCCACCTGGTGCTCGCGATCCTCGCTGCGCTGCTGGCCGCCGCACTGCTCGTGGCGGCCCGGCAGCTCTGGCGGCGACGGCGCGGCCCGGCCGAGGCCGGTCAGGCGGGGCGCCGTGAATATCGGCTGCTGACAATGCTTTCCGCGGTGGCGGTCGGGGCTGCACTCCTCACCCTCGTCGTGGCAGCCGCCAACCTCTCGACCGCCGGCGACCCCGTCCCGGGGCTCACGGCATACCTCGACGGGCTGCGCCATTGAACAGCGGGGTGTCGGCGGGCTCGGTGATGATGGGGCGATGGTGACCTACTCCCACACTGACGAGTTCGCGGGGGCCACCTTCCGGCGTTGAGCCACGCGCCCGCCCTCCCGGTGGCCATATCACGCGATGTCATCCAGTGGTGAACGAGGTGCTCGCGATGCGGCAGGCGGCCGGCTGCAGCCAGGCCGAGTTGGCCGCTCGCAGCGGGGTGGCGCAGCCGAATATCGCGGCCTACGAGACCGGGCGACGTCGGCCGTCTCCGGAGATGATCGAGCGTCTGCGCGCCGCACTCCGCCCGCGCCCGAGTGTGGCGGTCAGGGCTCGGCGCCACGACGTGCTGGCCATCCTTGCCGACCACCGGATGTCGGCACCGCGCGTCTTCGGCTCCGCCGGCCGCGGCACCGACGGGCCCGGCAGCGACCTGGACCTTCTCGTCGACCTCGCCGACGATGCCGACCTCCTCGACCTGATCGATGGTGCCGCCGCCCTGGAGGAGCTCCTCGGCGTCCCCGTCGACATCGTCACCTCCCGCTCCATCGGCCCCGACCACGAGATCGCCCGCACGGCCGTGCCGCTGTGAGCGACCTCGATGACACCTTCGGGCCAGGGACCACCGATCGCCTGCGCGATGTTGCCCGGCTGTGTGCCCGCGCCGAACTCCTGGCGGCCCGGGGCCGGGACTGGTACGACAGCGACCCGGAGCTGGAGGTGCCCAAACTCGCGGCCGATTCGCTCGTTCTCAAACTCGGCGAAGCGGTGCGCCGCTTGCCCCAGGCATTTCTGGCCGAGCGAGGCGATGACCCAGCCTGGCGACGGGCGATCGGCATGCGTCGCCACCTCGCCCACGACTACGACGCCGTCGACTACGACCTCGTCTGGGGCGTCGTCGCCACCCACGCGGCCACCCTTCGGGCGCGCGTCGAGGCCCTCCTCGCGGGGGCTGATCGAGCCGGGATCGCACCTGCGACGATGGGCCCAATGGGCCACGCGCGCATCGAGTTCTTCCCCGACCACCGCTCGGCGCCTCGGTCGCGCCGTCGGCCTCTGCTACCTGACGGCGTGATGTTCGGGCACATCGAGGTCGTTCCGGCGCTCGCCATGCCGCTCTTCGCCTGGGGGATCTCCCTGGCCGCCACCCTCGCCTTCCGCGGGCTGCGCGCCCCGGTCGGGAGCCCCGCGTGACGACGTTCCCGCATGACGTTCGTTCGTATGCCGTTCTTCCCCTTCTGCTTTCGGCTCTCCTCGTCGCGGCCTTCGTCGCCCTCCGCCACTGATGATGCCCGTGGCTCGCGGCGGCGTCGACCTGCCATCGCGCGCGCAGGGATTGGTCACGGCGTGGGTGATCGGCGGTGGGGAGCGACCGGCTGCGTTTGGCGAGTTCGTCGACGGCTGAAGTTCGCGTCCTGGCTGTGTTGCCCACTCACGCCATTGCGGCGAGAAGGTCCTGCGCCAAGTAGCTCACCGACGCCGCGACGGTGTCCGGCTGGCCGATGCCCGCCTCGGCACGTCCGGCCATCGAGGCGCCGAGGGCGTCGGCCGTGGAGAACAAGTCCCTCAAATAGCCCATGGCGTGAGTGACAACCTCGCGCGTCATCTGCTGATCTTGAAGCATCTGCATCGTCGCAGCGAGGTCGTCCGTACTTGTGGCGACGAGGAGTCGGTAGACGTCGTGCGCGTCCTTGTCGTTGAGGCGGTTGGGCGTGTCGACGCGTTCACCGAGTTTGTGCAGCTTCGCGACGAGCAAAGCCGCGGAACCGGCAACGTTGATCATGGTGCGGCGACCATCGCCAGCCAGCGACTCGACGTGCATCGGTGAATTGTCGACAAGTGCAGGCTCGAGGCGACAGCCACGCACCCGGCTGGCGGGTATTCGGATTGAGGACGAAACCGGCGGCACGCATGGCTTCCTCAACGCGAGGGCTCTCCTTGAGTACCCGCGGATGAATGCCAGATCAGCATCCTTGGTCGCCTCGGCAAGGGGTACAGCCGCGCTCCCGGTCCGGAGGTGAATCGCCTGCGCCCCGATGAGGATCACTGACCCTCGGTGCGGAGCAAGGGCTACAGCGGCATCCAGGAGCGCCGAACGGGCCTCAACGATCAGGTTGGCGGCGCCAGGCATCCGGGTTCTCCTTCATCCAATCGATCAGGTACTCCCCTTCCGGTGGGTTGCGTCCGGGGCCGCTGAGCAGGTCAGCCGCCGCCTGGCTGGGCGCGACCACTGTGACGTCTCGCCACATGGAGGTGCGCTCGAAGACGACAGGCGATCGCGGGCTTGCCAGGATGACGTTGGCTCCGGTCTCCACAGCACGCAGGTCGAGGTCTTCGGCGATCCCTCGCGGATTTGATGCATAGATCAGTGCAAGGCGCGCCTCGGCATACGGTGCGTATGGCTGTGCCGCCAAGGAGCCGCTCACGGCGTAAGTGTGCGAGGTCGCGCGCCGGCCGAGTTTGGCGACCAGGTTGTCGATGCCGCGCGGCTCGAGATAGCTGTGGGTCGTGTGCATTTCGAGAAACGACGCTTCCTGACTCCACCTCCGCAAGAGTTCGGGCCAGTCGACATCCGTGATCGGGCCCCGCTCGGCACGGGTCACCAGTCCCTCATCGACGAGGTAGTCGCTGAGCCGGTAAGCAGCCCCGAGAGATGTGCCGGCCAAGGTGGCGAGGTTGGCCACCGAGTAGGGCGGACAGAAGTCGGCAAGCGCCCTGACGAGTCTGGCCGCAGGGAGTCCCTTGAGACTCGTGGTCGGCCGACCGGGTCCCCTCCACGGGTCCGCGTCCGCGCCGCGACCCGATATGAGGATCAAAGGTTCCATCGACGTCAGACTGAGGTTCCCGGTGGCGTCGGCGAACGCGATTCCGCGCCCTAGCAGTGTCCGTCGTTGCGGTGGACTGAGATAGCGGGCCATCAACATCACCAAGGAGCCGGTCAGGTCAGCCGTCTGGTAGGCGAGAAGCTTATCGATCGCTGGGGTCAGGCCCGACGAACTCAGGGTCCGCTTGACCTCGACCAGGTAGGTCGCGACGACCTGCCCGCCGTGCGTGAGCGAGAAGCTTCTCCTGGCTGGAAGAGGAGTCCGTGTCGCGCTGTCCAGACCGGCCACCTCGGTGTTCATCTCGACCGTCCAGGTAGGTGGCAGGACCATCTGGACGCGGGATGCTGCCATCAAGGACACATCGTCCGACCCATTCGGCTCAGGGCCGTACCCCACGTCGGGTATGACCACGGTCCGCCGGTTTACGAGCATTTCTCAAAAATACCACGGTTCCGCATGCCTCGGAATTGGATTGTTATCAAGAAAATCGCTGGAGTCACGCTTCGGTTGAGATCAGACACTTGTCCCTACCGACGTCGTGGCCGGACCGCGGACGCAGGTCCGGTTGCTCCGCCCTGCCACGATGGGCCCGTGGCCCATGCGCGCATCGAGTTCTTCTCCGACGTCCTCGGCCTGAGTTGCTCGATGACCGTCATCCTGCCTCAGCCGACCCAAGCGCAGATCGGCATGACGGGCGTGACCTCGGACGACCCCCCGCCGATCCTCTATCTCCTCCACGGCCTCTCTGACGACGACACGATCTGGCTGCGCCGCACCGCCATCGAGCGGTATGCCGCGGAGCTGGGCCTCACGGTCGTCATGCCGGCCGTGGGGCGCAGCTTCTACACCGACGAAGCCCTCGGCTTGCCTTACTGGACCTTCATCGCGGAGGAACTCCCCGCCCTCGTCCACCGCTTCCTCCGGGTGTCGGCGGCACCGACGGGCACCTTCGTGGCCGGGCTGTCCATGGGTGGTTATGGGGCGATGAAGCTGGCCCTCCGGCACCCCGACCGGTTCGCCGCCGCCGCGAGTCTTTCCGGGGTCCTCGACCTGAGCGAGCTGTCGGAGTGGTCCTGGCCGGAGGATCCGCGGATGAACGCGCGGATCTTCGGCCCGGACGGCCCCTCACGAGCGGACAACCCCCTCGAGCTGATCACCCACGCCGATCCGGGCGGGCTCCCCGCCCTGTGGGTCGGATGCGGCACCCGCGACCCGCTGTATGCCGGCAACCTGGCGTTCGTCGCGACGGCGAGGGCGCGCGGCATACCGATCACCACGTCGTGGACCGAGGACGCCGATCACACGTGGGACCTGTGGGACAACGAGATCGAGAAGGTGCTCGCCTGGTTGCCCCTGCCCGGCCGCCCGCCGGTCAGCCGGGAGTGACCTGGTCCGCCGGGTCGACCCTCAACTCGGCGAGCAGGGTCAGGACGCGGGCCTTGATCTCCTCCCGGATCGGGCGCACCGCGGCGACGCCCTGACCGGCCGGGTCCGCGAGGGCCCAGTCCTCATACCGCTTGCCGGGGAAGATCGGGCAGGTGTCGCCGCAGCCCATGGTGATGACGACCTCGGAAGCCTCGACGGCCTCGGTGGTGAGGATCTTCGGCTTCTCCGCGGAGATGTCGATGCCGTCTTCCAGCATCGCCTCCCGGACAGCCGGGTTGATCGTCTCGGCCGGGGCCGAACCGGCGGACCGGACCTCGACCTGCCCGCCGGAGAGGTGGTGGGTGTAGGCGGCGCCCATCTGGGAGCGGCCGGCGTTGTGGACACAGACGAAGAGCACCGACGGGCGGGCGGTGGGCTGGTCGGACACGAGGGATCAGGCCTTTCGGGACGAGGTGTGGACGCGGATGGGGGAGGTGGTCAGGCGAGGGCCGTCAGTCGAGGATCTGGCGCAGCAGCGTGGTGACCCGGGCCTGGATGTCGTCGCGGATCTCCCGGACGACCCCGATCGGCTGCTCGGCGGGGTCGGCGACCTCCCAGTCCTCATACCGCTTCCCGGGGAAGATCGGGCAGGCGTCCCCGCAGCCCATGGTGATGATCACGTCTGCGGCTTGAACCACGCTGTCCGAGAGGGGCTTCGGGTATGCCGTCCCCAACGCGATGCCCCGCTCCTGGAGGGCCTCGATCACCACCGGATTGATCTCCCCGGTCGGGGCGGACCCCGCCGAGCGGACGTGCACCCGCCGCGCGGACAGATGCTCGGCCAGGGCCGCGGCCATCTGTGAGCGGCCGGCGTTGTGCACGCAGACGAACAGCAGCTCGGGGACCTTCTTGGCGACCTTGCCCTGGGCCTGCGCGGTGGACATCAGCTGTTCGCGCGCCTGCCGGGCGATCAGGACCGGCAGGAACGAGCGGATCGTCGAGCGGGGAGCGAGCAGGTCCCAGGCCCCCGTGACGGCGGCCTCGATGGTGTCGGTGTCGAAGACCCCGCGGTAGGAGTAGGACAGGTCGTCGATGAGCTGTCGGGTCACGGTGTCGCGGTCGATCTCCACGGGTCGAGGCTCCTCGAGTCGTTGTCGTTGGTCAGACGGGTTGCGGCATGACCGAGTGCAGGCCGGTGGCACCGGTGGGCGGTGCGGCCAGGAGTGGGACGACGACGACCCGGGCCGCGAGGTCGCGGACGCGGCCCAGATGTGGGGCCTCGGCGCTCGCCCGCGCCACCAGCAGCGGGTCGGTGGTCGCGGTGGCCGCCAGCGACTGGTTGACCACCCAGGCCCACGTCGTGATGCCGGCCCGGGCCAGGTCCTCCTGGAGATCGGCGGCTTCCTGCACGGGGGTGGCCTCGGGCAGGGTGACGATGACGACCTTGGTCAGCCCCGGGTCCTGGAGGCGCATCAGCGGCGTGGTCACCCCCGTGGCGTGGCCGAGGTTGCGGACGATGTCGCGGTGGTAGGACCCGGTGGCGTCCAGCAGCAGCAGGGTGTGCCCGGTCGGGGCGGTGTCGACGACGACGAACTGGCGACGGGCCCGGGATACCAGCTGGGAGAACTCGCCGAAGACGGCGACCTCCTCGGTGCAGGGAGAGCGCAGGTCCTCGCGCAGGCGGGCCAGGCCGGCCGCATCGAGCGTGGCGCCCTTGGTCGCCAACACCCGTTCCCGGTATGCCGTGGTCGCCGCCTCCGGGTCGATCCGCGAGACCTCCAGGTGCGCGTCGGCCGCGCCGGCGAGGACGTCGTCGAGGTTCGCAGCGGGGTCGGTGGTCGACAGGTGCACCCGCTTGCCGCGCTCGGCCAAGGCCACCGCGATCGCGGCCGCGATCGTCGACTTGCCCACCCCGCCCTTGCCCATGCACAGGATGAGGCCGTGGTCGGCCTCGGCGAGCTCGTCGAGCAGGACGTCCACGCCGGGCAGGGATGGGCGCATCGGCTCCACGGCGGATGGTACGGGCGATCTGGTCGCGGTCTCGGCGAGCAGCTCCTCCAGGGCGCTCACGCCGAGGACTGCCGTCGGTCGCAGATGGATCAGGCTGCGCGGCAATGGTTTCAACGGCTCGGGCAGGTCGGCCAGGCAGGCCGCCTCCCGCTGATGGATGGCGACCGCGAGCGGGTCTCCGGTCGGGCCGGGGTCGGGCAGGACGGCGTTGAGGACCAGGTGCTGCCGGCTGATCCCGACGCGGGCGAGCTCGCCGGCGGTCCGGGCCGCCTCGGTCAACGCGGAGTGCTGAGCGCGCGCCACCAACACCAGCCGGGTCAGCGCCGGATCGGCCAGCCGCGCCAGGGCTGCGGCATACGTGCGACGCGCCCTGTCCAGGCCGGCCATCGGACCCAGGCACGAGGCGTCACCTTGGCCCGCGTCCAGGAAGCTCGTCCACTCGCCGGGCAGTTGCAGCAGCCGGATCGTGTGTCCGGTCGGGGCGGTGTCGAAGACGACGTGGTCGAATCCCGACGTGCGGATGTCGTCGGCGAGCAGGTCGGTGAACTCGTTGAACGACGCCACCTCGGTGGTGCACGACCCGGACAGTTGCTCGGTGATCGAGGCGATCTCGGCGGGCGGCAGCAGGTCCCGCACCGGGGCGATGATCTTCTCCCGGTATGCCGCCGCCGCCGCGTGCGGGTCGATCTCGATCGCGGCCAGCCCCGCGACCCCCGTGATCGGGGTGATCTCGGGGCCGATGGCCTGGCCGAACACCTGGGCGACGTTCGAGGCCGGGTCGGTCGAGACCAACAGCACCCGCTGCCCGGCCCGCACCAAGGCCACCGCGCTCGCGCAGGCCAGCGAGGTCTTGCCCACCCCGCCCTTGCCCGTGAAGAAGACGAACCGCGGCGGGTCCGTAAGGAAAGCCGGCGATGCCGCCATCGCTCAGCAGCACCCCGTCCCGTCAGCGGGCGAGTCGTCATCGCGGCCGCAACACCCGGCGGCGGCCGTGACCGCGGACAGGCCCAGGTCACGATGGGCCGGGACGGCCTGGTCACCGCCGGCGATACCGGCATACCGGGCCAGCTCGGATCGGCCCGGATAGCGTCCCGTCGCGACGGTGACACCGTCGACGAGCACCAACGGCAGCCCGGCCGAACCGGCCACGCGCAAGAAGGCCGACACCGTGTCGTCGGTGACGAAGGCGCCGGGGTCATTGGCCAGGTTGTGGCGGGCGATGTCCACCCCTAGCCCGCGCAGGTGGTCCAGATCGGCGGTGAACGCGACGAGGGTCTCGTCCAGCTCCGGCCCGCACACCCCGGTGTTGCAGCACAACGCCGGCTCGAACACCCGGATCACCGGACTCGGCAGCGCCGAACTCGACATATCGACCCTCCACGTATAGATACTTCTCTATGAGTGAAGTCAAACGGTCATATGGACGTTTGTCAATACGAGCGGCTAGAGTCGCCCCATGACGGCGACGCACTCCCACGCGGCCGACCTGGATGCCGACGTCTGTTGCCCCGGCGCGGACTGCGAACTGCTGCCGGCCGCCGAGGCCGCCGTGCTCGCCGACGTGTTCAAAGCGTTGGCTGACCCCACCCGCATCCGGCTCCTGCGTTATCTGGCGCAGTCCGAGGCCGGCACGGCCTGCGCGTGCCATCTGCCCGACGCCCTGGGCATCACCCAGCCCACGCTGTCCTTCCACATGCGCAAGCTGCACGACGCGGGCCTGGTCACCCGCGAACAACGGGGCCGCTGGGTGCACTGGACCGTGCGCCCCGAATCCCTCACCGGCGTGCGGTCCTTCCTGGACCTGCCCGAGCCCGGCGCGAGCACGTGCTGCTGAGCCAGCGACCCGACCGCACCCCAGGACCCGCGACGCGATGAACTCCCCGTTGCACCCGGCCACGCGCCGGGCCACCGCCGAAGGCATCGGCACCGCGACCCTCGTGGCCGCCGTCGTCGGCTCCGGCATCATGGCCACCCGGCTGACCCCGGACGTCGGCCTTCAGCTGCTCATCAATGCGCTGGCCACCGTCGCCGCGCTCGCCGTGCTCATCTGGTCGCTCGGACCGATCTCCGGCGCGCACTTCAACCCGGCGGTCACGCTGGTGGCCACGGCCCGAGCAGAGGTGCGCCGCACCGAGGCCGGGCTCTACATCGCCGCGCAGATCCTCGGGGCCCTCCTGGGTGCCGTTGTCGCCCACCTGATGTTCGATCTCCCCGCGGTCACGCTCTCCACCAAGCACCGGACCGGGCTGGGGCAGTGGCTCGGGGAGATCGTCGCCACCGCCGGCCTGCTCGCGCTGATCGGGGCCCTCACCCGGACCGGTCTCGGCCGCCTCGGCCCCGCCCTGGTCCCCGCGTGGATCGGCGCCGCCTACTTCTTCACCTCGAGCACGTCCTTCGCCAACCCGGCGGTCACCATCGGCCGCGCCATCACCGACAGCTTCTCCGGCATCGCCCCGATCGACGTCCCCGGCTTCATCGTGGCCCAGCTGCTCGGCGCGGCCCTCGGTGCCGGCCTGACCGAACTGTTCTATCCGCGCGCCGGAACCCCCGAGCCGCTCGACCTGCCCGGCCCCGTGCACGATCAGCAGCCGTGAATCACGCCGGGCACCGGCGTCAGAGCGTGGGCAGCACGGGTGTGCGGACGTGAAGCCTCCCGGCCCCCGGCCCACCACCGCAACGCGGACCCACCGTCACCATCCATGCCCCCCGTGCCGCCATCATGTAGACGAATCCGTCTACACGGCGTAGTCTGGCGACGTGACCGAGACGACGACGATCCGCATCAGTCGGGAGACGCACGCGCGCGTCGTCCGATTGGCGGCCGCGCGACACGAGACCATCGACGAGACCGTGCGCAATGCGATCCGCGCGCTGCGGCAGGACGGTATGGGGCGGGACTTGGGCGTCGATCTCACGGATGACGAGATTGCCTGGCTCGATGCTGACGCCGGGTGATCTGGTCGATCTCGACCTCGGGTTGCCGTCGGGCAGCGAAGCCGGGCTTCGTCGACCGGGGCTGGTCGTGACAGCCGCCCGAATCCTCGAGGGCGGCCCGAATGTCGTCCAGGTCGTCCCTCTCACCCGCACGATTCGGACGAGCGGGGCCGAGGTCGTCATCGAACCCGACGACGGCAACGGGCTGGCGGCACGTTCCTCCGCCCAGTGTCAGCATGTGCGGTCGGTGGCCACGACGCGCGTCCTCCGGCGCACGGGCAACGTCGGTCCGGCCGTCCTCGGCGAGGTGCGCGAGACGCTCGCTGTCCTCATGGATCTCTGACCGGGCCGCCGAGCAACGCTAGCTGGCTTGATAGGTCGTCGACCCGGCCAGCACCAGCCGGTGGGCCACCTGACGCAGTTGCCGCAGATCATCCGGCCTGAGCCGCTGCTCGCGCTCGGCTTCGATCTCGGCCCGGATCTGGGCGAAGGTCTGGGTGACCACGACGCGATAGAGGTCGAGCCCCCGATCCGTCAAGGCCGCACCGGTGGCCGACAACTGCACCAGCCCAACGGATTCGGCGTCGTCCAGGGCTGGCTGCAACATCCCCAGCGGGATCCGGAACGCGCGCGCGATCTCGCTCGGCAGCACGGGCCGGCCCCGGCCACGCTCCTGGCCGACGCCGACCGCCCGAACCACCCACTGCCTTCTGGTCTCGGGCGAGGCGTCGGCGCTGATCTGGTCGAACCAGTCCTCAGCAATCCGGCGAATGCTCCACATGAGCCGGCACTCGAGTTGCTCCAGCGAGCCGCGCTGATCCGGCATACCGAAACCGGAGCCGACGTCCTTGGCTCCGGCGGAGGCGATCCCGCGCAGCGGCTGGGTGCGCAGGAAGAGCGCCGCGAGGAGCGCGATCACGGCCGTCGGGACGGCATACAGGAACATGTGTTGGATCGTCTCGACGTATGCCGCCACGACCGTCCCCCGGGCCGCGCTCGGCAGCGCGTGCACCCCCGCGGGCGTCTGGGCCGCGTGGGCGTCGATACCGGTGGAGGCGACCGCCTTCGCGAGGCGGGGGGTGAGGAGGTTGGCGTAGATCGTCCCGAACACCGCCGACCCGAAGGACTGGCCGAGGGTCCGGAAGAACGTGACTCCCGACGTCGCGACCCCGAGGTCGCGGTAGTCGACGGTGGCCTGGACGATGATGGTCAGCACCTGCATCGCCAACCCGATGCCGATGCCGAGGACCAGCATCGAGACCGATTCCTGCCAGAAACCGCTGCCCGCGTCCAGGCGCGACAACAGCAGCATCCCGGCAACCATGACCGCGCCGCCGGCGATGGGGAAGGCCCGGTAGCGGCCGGTCTTGGTGACGATATTGCCGGACAGGATCGA
>JBDIAJ010000060.1:0-21850 GCA_039812345.1 Nostocoides sp.
CCCACGACGATGAGCGGCTCGCCCGCGGCGAGCGCATCGAGGGTCGCCGTGACGCCGCCCTCCACGGAGTTCTCGATCGGGACCATCCCGGCATCGACAACGCCGGCGCGCACCGCGGCAAGGGTCGCATCCACCGAGGCGAACGGGACTTGCTCGCCGTCCCGAGCCGGCTCCCAGTCGAGGAGCGCCATCTCGGTGAAGGTCCCCTGCGGACCGAAGTACCCGTAGCGCATCACGGCCCGCAGCCTAGGACCCCGCGGCGCCGCCGTCGGGTGGTGTTCGACCCGCGGAAGGCCCGATCCGGCCCACGCCTGGATGGCTACGCTTCCCGGCAATGACTTTCAGCATCGTGACCGCGGCCATCGTCTTCGGCCTGATCTTCCCGGTCGAGTTGCCGGACAAGACGTTCGTCGCCACGCTCGTGCTCGCCACGCGTTATCGGCCGCTCCTCGTCTGGATCGGTGTCGTCGCGGCGTTCGCCGTGCAGACGACGGTCGCCGTGGCGCTCGGCGGCGTGCTCACCCAGCTGCCGCGACGGCCGGTGGAGATCCTTGCCGCGGTGATGTTCCTCCTCGGCGGCATCATCCTCCTGCGTCACGCGAGTCGGGCCGCGCAGGAGGAGGCGGAGGCGGAGGCGGAGTTCGCCGAGAAGTCCGCCGCCCCCGCGACCGGACTTCGCGCGGTCGCGACCTCCTTCCTCGTCCTCTTCCTCGCCGAGTGGGGCGACCTGTCGCAGTTGCTCACCGCCTCCCTCGTCGTCCGGTATGACGATCCCCTGTCCGTGGGCATCGGCGCCTTCGCCGCCCTCGCCGTCGTGTCCGCCCTGGGCGCGGCCCTCGGCCGGGCGCTGCTGCGCCGGGTCAGCCTGGTCGCCGTGCGCCGGGTCGGAGGGGCCGTATGCCTGCTCCTGGCGGCTGTGACCCTCGTGGAGATCGTTCGCGGCTGACCCCGGCGCGCGGTCACTCGATCTCCGTCCCCGTCCGGGGCCGCGCCTCCACCGGAAATGCCTCCGTCCTGCCTGTCCCCGCGGGTAGTAACAGAATTCCGCCGACGCGTCATGTAAGCGCTATCACGTCCGGTACCTACCTTGGTTACCCTCGATTAAGCACTACCCGCGAGTAACTTAGTGATTCGCTCAGACTGACCCAATGAGCTTGAACATTCAATTTTTGAACACCTCTGTGCGACAACAGTTTTTAAGAAGCCTTGACTATCCGATTCTCAAGACTCGCCGGTAGTTGACGGTGCGGCATACCGAGGTGTAACAATGTTGGGGGCAGCCATTGAGCTACTGGTGAGTAACAAAGTGGAAGCCCACGCGACTGAACCGGGGTTCGGTTGCGACCACCGAATTTCAGAAGGGGCCGGCGTCTCGGGGCGCCGGGCCGCGATCGTCCCGGGCTCGACCCGGACGTGGAGAAAGGAAGAGCGCATGTCCGAGGCGCGAAGTGGCCAGGGTAAGCACCGGGCCGAGCGGACCACGAGCGGAAAGCACCGGTCGCAGGGGGTGGGTGCCAACGGCTCGTCCCGTCGTGGCAGTGCGGTCGTGGCCTTCGCCGGACTCGTCGGCACACCCACCTCGATCGCGGCCCCGGCTGCCCTCGTCGCCGGCACGATCGCCTTCGCCGCGCCCGCGGCGGCGGCGACCACGATCGACGTCACCAACCTGACGGCGACCCTGGTGAACCCGCCGACCGGTTCGACCATCGGCATCCTGGACACGATCACCCTGCAGTGGTCCTTCGACGTCCCGGCCGGCGCCGCGTCGGGCGACACCACCGTCTTCACCGTGCCCGCCTACATGACCGGCAATGTCAGCGGTCTCGACGTCAAGGACGACTCCGGCGCCGTCATCGGCACCGTGAGCGGCACCGGCCAGACCTACACCCTGACCTACAGCGACTACGTCAACACGCACGACAACGTCCACGGCACGATCAAGACGACGTTCTCACCCCGCGAGTCGGTCTGGGGCAATGACACCACCCGCGACATCTCCGTCACCAACGGGACGACAACGGCCGTTGGCGGGCAGCTGACCCTGCACTACTCGACCGTCTCGAACTTCAACGAGTCCACGTCACTGGCGCAGCAGAACACCACCCCCCAGACCGACCTGCTGTACTTCTACTCCAGCCCGCAGTTCAAGAGCACGGATGTCGGCGTCGTCCAGACGACCACCTTCAGCATCGACCCCGACACCCAGTCGAAGGCGACCTTCAACTGCGACAGCATTCTCACCAGCGCCGCCAACAAGGGTGTCCGCTACTACTACGGCCCCGACAAGAGCCATCTGACCACCTACTCCGCGAACTCCGGTTCCGACCCACTGGGCATGGACGTGGTCAGTTGCACCCCGACCCAGGTGACGGTCACCTACACGGTGGCCGCGGCCGACATGGGCTTCACCCTCACCCTGGCCGGCAACACGGCCGCCGGTGACGCCGTATTCCTCTCCAACGAGGCCATCGCGACCCAGTACACCGGGCCGTTCCACGTCACAACGGTCCGCACCCCCGCGACCGGCGGCACGTTCACCAGCAAGGCCAGCGCGCGCTACGACTACAGCAGCGCCGGCGGCGGCGGCACTCAGAGCCCGAAGCCGACGATCCACGCCTACATCGACGACAGCAACCCGGCCAACCCCACCGGCCAGACCGCCGACGGCCAGGACTCCGACGCCAACACCACGCCGGTCACCCTCGACCCCGGCACCCAGACGGTCTCGGTCATCGTCACCAACACCGGCCCGGTCGCCGCGACCGGCGGCACCCTCCTCGACTCCAACACCGGCGCCCAGGTCGCCCCGATCCCCGCGCTCGACCCCGGCCAGAGCACCGTGATCCAGCTCAACGTCACGGTCCCGGAGGGCAGCTACACCAACCTCTACACCGCGATTCTCGACGGCCCCCTCGGCCCGTCGGCCCCCGCCGCCGACCCGGTCAACGCCACCGGTGTCGTCTCCAACCCGACGGCGGCCGACGACACGGCGACCACCGACTACAACACCCCGATCACGGTCGATGTCCTCGCGAACGACTCCGCGTCCGGCACCGGTCGTCCCCTCGACCCGTCCACCCTGACGCTGCTCAACAGCGCCGGCAACCCGGTCACGTCCCTGTCCGTCACCGGCGGCACCTACACCGTCGACAGCGGCAAGATCACCTTCACCCCCGACCCCGGCTTCACGGGCCTGGCCGCACCGGTGACCTACCGGGTCGCCGACACCGCCGGCCACACGGCCAGCGCCACCCTCGACGTGACCGTCCGGACGGTCAAGCCGACGGCGGCCGACGACAGCGCGACCACGTCGTTCAAGACTCCGGTCACGATCGACGTCCTCGCCAATGACAGCGGCGGTGCGGCGGGCGTCTCCCTCGACCCGGCCACCCTCACCCTCGTCAACGGCTCCGGCGACGCCGTCGACAGCCTCACCGTGACGGGCGGGACCTACACCGTCGACAACGGCAAGATCACCTTCACACCGGGTGCCACCTTCACCGGTCAGGCCGACGCGGTCACCTACCGCGTCGCCAACGACCTCGGTGAGACGGCGACGGCCAATGTCTCGGTCGGCGTCACCACCATCACCCCGACCGCGGCCGACGACTCGGCGACCACGGCCTACAAGACCCAGGTCACCGTCGACGTCCTCGCCAACGACGACAGCGGCGCCCCCGGCATCGCGCTGGACCCCTCGTCGCTGAGGATCATCAACAGCAACGGCGATGCCGTGACCTCGCTCAATGTCACCGGCGGCAACTACTCCGTCGTCAGCGGCAAGATCGTCTTCACACCGGACGCGGGATTCACCGGCCAGGCGGCCGCGGTCAACTACCGGGTCGCCAACGAGACCGGGGCCACCGCGACCGCGAAGGTCTCGGTCACGGTCCAGGGCGTCACCCCGACGGCCGTCGCGGACACCGCTGACACCGCCTTCCAGACCCCGGTCACCGTCGACGTGCTGGCCAACGACGAGGGGGGCGCCCCCGGCGTCACGCTCGACGCCTCCACGCTCACGCTGCTCAACAGCAGCGGGGACGCGGTCACCTCGTTGCACGTGACCGGCGGGACGTATGCCGTGTCCGGCGGCAAGGTCGTCTTCACCCCGGACGCCGGCTTCTCCGGTGCCGCATCGTCGGTCACCTACCGGGTCGCCAACGAGACCGGTGCCACCGCGTCCTCGACCGTTCAGGTCAACGTCGCCGGCGTGTACCCGCACGCTCAGAACGACACGGCCAGCACGCCATACGAGACCGCGGTCACCGTCGACGTCCTCGCCAACGACGACCCCGGCGCCACGAGCCTGACCCTGGACGCGTCCAGCCTCACGCTGCTCAACAGCAGCGGCCAGGCGGTCAGCAGCCTCGCGGTCAACGGCGGCACCTACTCGGTCTCCGGCGGCAAGGTCGTCTTCACCCCGAACGCCCGCTTCATCGGCGCGGCCGACACGGTCACCTACCGGGTCGCCAACTCGCTCGGCAAGAAGACGACGGCCACCGTCCAGGTCACCGTCGGCGGCGTCACGCCGTATGCCAGGCCCGACACAGCCACCACCCCGAAGCAGACGCCGGTCACCATCGACGTCCTCGCCAACGACTCCGGTGGCGCGGCCGACAACCCGCTCAACGCCTCGACGCTCACGCTCATCGACGCCAAAGGCAACGCGGTCAGCTCGATCACGGTCAACGGCGGCACCTACAAGGTCTCCAACGGCAAGATCGTCTTCACCCCGTCGTGCTACTTCCAGGGCACCGCTCCGGCCGTGACCTACCGCGTGGCCGACAGCTTCGGGACCACCGTCTCCAGCACCGTCCAGGTCACCGTCACCGGCTGCCCGCCGGTCGCCAACCCGGACTCGGCGACGACCCGGCCCAACACGCCGATCAGCGTCAACGTCCTCTACAACGACTACCCCGGCAGCTACAGCACGCCGCTGGTCTCCTCCACCCTGACCCTCCTCGACGACCACGGCAACCCCGTCAGCTCGCTGAGTGTCTACGGCGGTACCTACCAGGTCAGCAGCGGCCGCATCCTGTTCACCCCCTACTACGGGTTCGTGGGCAAGGCGGCCACCGTCTCCTACCGCGTCGCCGACACCGCCGGTGTCACCGCGAGTTCCACGGTGCGCGTGACGGTCGGTTACACCTGCTGGTGGTGACCCCCGGCGGCGTCACCCACGGGTGAGCCGACCTGAACGACGGGCCCGCCCTCACGTCGGTGAGGACGGGCCCGTCGTCGTTTCCGGCGCGTGGGGTTCAGGTCGGGCGAGTCGAATCCGCGGCGGGCACGTCCGGCGCGTCGGCGGCGGTCGCGGGAGATGAGGGATCGGCCGGCCAGCCGAGGGACCGGCCGAGGAGCCAGAGGGCCAGGAGGGCGCCGAACAGGTCGGCGTTCTGGAGGAAACGCCCGACGACCTCCGGGGACCAGCCGTCGGCGAGCCAGGAGATCCCCCACCACGGGAGCCGGCACAGGAACCACACCGTGACGACCAGGCCCCCGATGAGCCGCCGGCGCTCCCGCAGCGGGTCGGCGCCGAGGATGGCGAGGATGACGACGACGATCCAGTGGAAGTGGTGGATCCAGGCGACCGGGGACAGCAGGCAGGCCATCAGCCCCACGGCCCCGACCTCGGTGATGGAGTCGCCGACGGCATACGCCCGCCGGGCGATCCGGAACCCGGCGAACCCGACCAGGAGGACGAGCACGAGCCACAGCAGGCTGCCGGCGAACCCCTGGGGCCCGAGGCGCATGAGCACCCCGCGGATCGACTGATTCGAGGTCCCCCGGTTGGGGCCCAGGCGCGCCGGGTCCTGCAGTGCGCCACCCCAGAACACGGCCGTCGACTCGGGCTGGGCGATCGCGGCGAGCACCGTCACCAGCGCGGCCGTCCCGATCGCCGTGCCGGCCTCCTTCCACCGACGGCACAGGAGGTAGTGGAGGACGAAGACTCCGGGCGTCAGCTTGATCGACATGGCGAGCCCGACGAAGACCCCCGGGGGCACCCGGGCCATCAGACCGGGGCGGGGTCGGCGCAGGTCCATCAGGACCAGCAGGACGAGGAGGGCGTTGATCTGCCCGAAGCGGATCCCGTCCGCGACCGGGTGCAGCCACAGGGCAACCGCGGTGAGCCCGGCGAGAACAAGAGGGTCGGCCCGCCCGCGTCGATGGACGAGGCGATATCCGGCATACCAGACGATCCCCGTCGTCGCGGCGACCTGGCCCACCGTCCAGAGCCACGCGACCACGCGGAACGGGATGAGAGCCAACGGAATCGCCAGGAAGGCGGCGAACGGTGGGTAGGTGAACGGCAGCAGCTGCGGGGCTTCGGTCATCGCGGTGTAGATCGGCCGGCCGATCAGCAGCGACACCCCCGCCTGGCGATAGACCTCGATGTCGACCTGCCACTGATCCTGCGGCCAGAACACGAGGAACCGGAGGATCGGCAGGGCGGCGGCGGCGGCGATGATCGCCACCGCGGCGGCCCACCGCCACCAGTTCGTATGCCGACCGCTCGCCTTCACCCCGCCCGTCACCGACGTCATCGGGCCTCCTCGAGCACGGCGGTGGTCGCCACGGCGATGACCAGCGGGATGGCGATCATCGCACCGGTCGCCGGGATCGCGACGCCCGAGTCGTTGAGGGCGAACCCGAGGATCATGACGATCACCCAGGCGATCAGGCCCGGCCGCAGCAGCGGCGCCCGCTCGAAGCTGCGTTCGAGGGAGCGGGCCCCCCAGGAGGTCGGGCGCATGAGGACATAGACGACGAAGACCAGCGCCAGCGGGACGAGCAGCGTGAGCGGGCTGCTGATCAGGTTGTTCCAGTTCGTCGCCAGCTTCCGCTGGATCGTGTCCAGCGCGGCCCCGCTGCCGAGACTGTCGAAGAACCGGCCGAGGTGGGACATCTGGTCGGGCGGGCGCAGCGAGTCGAGGAAGCCGACGAGGAGGAAGAGCCCGGCGGTGACGCCGCCGATGACGACGATCCGGCGCCAGGTGAGCCGCAGGCCGAGGACGGCGAGGACGAGATAGGCGACACCGGGCAGCAACGCCGGCGGGCCCCCGCCGTCGGCGCCCCAGGACGGATGCCCGTCGACGACGGCCGCCCCGAGACCGCCCAGGGCGACCACGATGGCCGCCGCGGGGCGTCGGCCACGCCGGACGAGCGCGTCCGCGATCGCCGTGACGGCGAGGAGGGCGCCGGTGACGAACAGCGCGAAGGTGACATTCCCCATCCCATAGAACCGGCCACCCACCACCGGTTGCAGCCCCATCATCGAGGAGAGTTGCAGTCGCGAGCCGGTCATCGCGTCGCCGGCGAGCACGAGGACCGTGACGAACGACACGACGACCGTCGGCCCCAACAGGTGCCGCCCGGCGGGCGGCCCGATCGCGGCCAGGGTGATCGCCGCGACGAACAGCGCGACCGCCCCGACGAGCGCTGCCGCGACGATCGAACTGCGCCACCAGGGCAGGAGGTTGGCGAGGAAGGAGGCGACCGGGACCGCGGCGGCGGACACCGAGACGATGCGGACGACGCCGAGCAGCCGGCGGCGGGTGCGGTCGGTCCCGATCCGCCCCTTCCAGATCCCCCACACCCCGAGATACATGGCGACCTGGGCGAGGATGAGGATGTTGAAGAACGGCGGGACGAGGGCGTGGCCCTCGAGCGTGGCGAGATCGAGGTCCACCAGGGTGCGGTAGCGGTGATCGGCGCTCTCGTCGTCGGGATGGGAGACGAGCCGGCCACCGCCCTGCTCCGCCGGCACGCGCGCCCCGGCGAGCGCCAGGACGGTGACGGTCAGGTCGGAGGACTGGATCAGCCTTGGCTGCCGGGTCGACGGCGAATAGAGCAGCCCCGGCGCGAACCCGGGTCCGCTGACCAGGACCGGCCGCAGGCGCGCGGTGGCCCCGCCGTCGGACAGGCCGGCGACGAGCAGCACCGCGTTCGCGGGGAGCGCCGCCCGCAGACGCGCGAGCCGGCCGTCGAGGGCATGGACCTGCTCGGCGACCGTACCGGGCGGGACGGCCTCGCCCGCGGCGACATCGCCCGGGTCGCGGACCGCCCCGAGATCGACGAGGGTGACCGAGGCCGCGGGGAGGGCGTCGTGCGCCAGCGCCTCCTCGACGCTCAGATAGCGCGCGACTCGCCCGCCCGACCGGGCCGCGCCGATGGCCGCCCCCGGCCCGATCGCGAGGACGTCGGCGCCGGCCGCCGCCAACTGATCCCCGAGCAGGCCGAGAACGGCCCCGAAGTGGGCCCGCGCGGCCACGGCGACATAGCCGGACCAGCCGGGCACGGCACCGTCGACGGGGTCGGGGATCGCCGGACAGGGCGTGTCGACATCGCGCCGGACGGAGTCGCCGGGCCCGGGCGCCGCCGCCCGCTCTCCCGCGGAGAGCGACAGCCAGGCGTCCACCGGGCAGGTGTTGGTGTCGACCGATCGCACGGTGACGGTCGAGACCGCCGACGACTGCAGCAGTCCCCACAACGTGGGCGTCCCCTGCGGGGTGATGTCCGACCACGTGAAGCCCCCCGTCCCGACGAGGACGACCGGGTGCGGCGCCGTGGCGGCGCCCGCGGGCGCCGCCAGTGCGAGGATGGCGGCGATCGCGGCCAGGAGGGCCCACCACCGAGCCACCGATCGCCTCACCGGTACAGGCTAGCGGCGCCTCTCGGCGAGTCCGGGAAGCCACTACATTTCCGTTGTGCCTCCCGTCATCGCCATCTCCGCGTATGCCGAGGCCGTCGATCGCGGTGTCTGGCGGGCGATCACCTCGACGTTTCTCCCGCATGCGTATGCCGAGTCCGTCCGCGCCGCCGGTGGCATCGCCCTGCTGGTGCCGCCCCGACCCGACGCGGACCCGGACCTCGCCGAGGCGATCCTCGACCGCGTGGACGGGCTCGTCATCGCCGGCGGGCCCGATGTCGACCCCCGATGCTATGGCGCCGCCCCCGACCCGCACACCCAGCCGCCCCACCCCGAACGCGACGCCACCGAGATCGCCCTCGTGCGGGCCGCGCTGCGCCGGGGAACGCCGATGCTCGGGATCTGCCGCGGGATGCAGGTCATGGCGGTCGCCGGCGGAGGCCGCCTGATCCAGCACCTCCCGGACGTCGTCGGACACGACGGCCACGCGTTCGCCCCGGGGACCTATACCGACCACCCGGTCCGGATCCTCCCCGGGACGCGGCTGGCCACCATCCTCGGCGAGGCGGTGACCGTCCCGAGCTCCCACCATCAGGCCGTGGCGACCCACCCCGGGTACCTCGCCTCGGCATACGCGCCGGACGGAACCCTCGAGGCGATGGAGATGCCCGGCCGCCCGTTCCGGGTCGGCGTCCAGTGGCACCCGGAGGTGAGCCGCGACGGGCGGCTGTTCACCGCGCTCATCGAGGCGGCCGACCAGGGCGGGTCGGCCGCCCGGCGTCAGGCCTCGACAGTGAGCATTCCCTGACTGACGAGTGCGGCCACGGCCTCGCCGACGAGCCGGTCGGCCTCCGGGTGCGTCCCGTGTGTGTCGACGACGATCGCGAGGAGATCGGCGAGGCTGGTGGGCTCGGACGCGGCGAGCCAGGTCGTGGCCCCGATCCCGAGGAGACGTACCGGCTGGGGCCCGTTGAGGACGAGCACCTCATCCTCGCAACCGACCGCGTCGACCCAGGGCGCTCGGCGCACGCGTGTCCCCGCGGTGAGGTCGGCCTCGGCCCCGGGGTGCGCCGACCAGGGCGTGCCGCGGCGATCCGGCGGCGGTGGCAGCAACTCGACCCCCAGATCGGTCCGTTCTCCACGCCGAGCGGAGCGCAGCAGGTCGAGGACCACCGGGACGGCCTCCTCGACCTCGCCGTAGACCAGGCGGTGCACTCCCCGACCCGCCCCGAACACGGCCAGCAGGCGGGCGAACGGGGCGTCCTGGGACGGGAGCGAGGAGGACTGCGGGATGGCCTGGATGACGGCCTCGAGGATCGGCATGGGTTCCAGCCGGGCGGACTCGCCCGCGACCCGGTCCAGAAGCAGGGTGGCGCCCACCCAGGCGTCGTCGCGATGCGGACGCAGCCCCAGTTCGGCGGGGGAGCGCTCGTGCTTCCCGCCCGGACCGACGATCGACAGTGGCTTGGGGTGGGGGACGATGCTCAGGTCGTCGCGGACCGCCGCCGTCTCGTCCGTCAGATAGTCCAGGTCCCGGCCGAGCCGGGTCGCCGCCGTCGTCTTGCCGGTCCCCGAGGCGGCCACGAGCAGCACGCTCGCCCCGGACTCCGGCAGCGCCAGCGCCGAGGCGTGCAACATGGTGAGGCGACCGGCCTGCGCGGAGATCGCCTTGAGGGTCAGCATCCCGGAGAACGCGTAGGGGGCGGAGTCGGCGTCCGCGGGCAGCAGGACGCACTCGTCGTCCCCCTCGCCGGGCAACTGGTCGAGGGTGTGGGCGACCAGCCGCCTGGGGAAACCGGGCGGTTCGCTGCGGTCGGGGGTCCACGCGGCGGTGGCGGCCCACAGGGTGCGCAGTCGGCCCGCCACGTCCTCCGGCAGCCGGCTGACATCGACCTCCCACCGCGTCGCCAGCGTGTTCACGCGCAACGAGGCGGACATGGGGACGGGGACTCCTGGCCGGGAAGGGATCGACGCGGCGATTATCGCGCGTCCGCGGAGATCCGCGGGCATCGGCCCCGGGCTAAGGTCGACGCATGGCCAAGCCTCACGCCGCGGCGGTCCTCGAGGATCGGTGGAACGGCGTCAAGGCCGCGATCCTGCGCCGGCGCGGGTATGAGCCGCGGTTCGTCTGCTTCCCCGGCTACGGCTCGACCGAGCACATCCGCGTGCTGGCCAGGGTGGTGCTCGCCCGCCCCCGCGCGGACGACGGATCCGCGGAGTCGGGCGCCGGCATCCGCAGCAGCCGGGCGCTGGGTGGCCGGCGCGGGTGGCGCAGCTTCTTCACGACCCCGGCGATGAATGCGCCGGTCACGGTGACCGTCGGGGCCCGGACGGTGACCGCGAGGACGGACCGCAGCGGCCTCCTCGACGTGGTCGTGGCGGGCCACGACCTGGCCGCCGGATGGCACGACGCGCACCTGCGCCTCGCGTCCGGGAGCGAGCGCGTCGCCCCCGTCCTCGTCGTCGCTCCCGAGACCACCTTCGGCCTGGTCAGCGATGTCGACGACACCGTCATCAAGACGATGCTCCCCCGCCCGCTCATCGCCGCCTGGAACACCTTTGTCCGGCACCAGGGCGCCCGATCCGCGGTTCCCGGTATGGCGACTCTCTATCGTGATCTGCTGGCCGCCCACCCCGGCGCCCCGGTCGTCTATGTGTCGACGGGTGCGTGGAACACCGTCCCGACGCTGACCGCCTTCCTCCGGGACAAGGGCTATCCCAGCGGGCCCCTGCTGATGACCGACTGGGGTCCGACGAACACCGGATGGTTCCGCAGCGGGCAGGACCACAAGCGCGCCTGCCTGCACCGGCTGGCCCGCGAACTGCCCGGCATCGCCTGGGTGCTCATCGGCGACGACGGCCAGCACGACCCGACGATCTATGCCGAGTTCGCCGAGCAGCGACCCGAGAAGGTGCGCGCGATCGCCATACGGCGCCTGTCGGCGACCGAGCAGTTGCTCTCCCACTTCACCCCCCTGGCCAACGACGAGTTCGGTCCACGGGCGCGGGCGCGGGCCTCGGTGCCCGTCTGCCGGGCCTCCGACGGCTGGGGCCTGGCCCGGTTGCTGCACGTCGCCCTCGACGGCTCCCCCGTCCCCCGCGACGTGGTCGTCGAGAACTGACAAGGAGCCACCCATGCCGGAACTGCCCGAAGTCGAGGCGTTGCGCGCCTTCCTCGAGTCGCGGGCGGTCGGCGAGGCCGTCGTCGGGGTCGAGTTGGGCTCGTTCACCGTCCTCAAGACCGTGCTGCCCCCACCGGACGCCCTGACCGGGGGGCCCGTCGAGTCCGTCTCCCGGTACGGGAAGTTCCTCGACCTCGACTGCGGCGGAACGCATCTGGTCTTCCACCTGGCCCGGGCGGGGTGGCTGCGTTGGTCGGAGTCGCTCCCCGCCACGGTAATCCGGCCGGGGAAGTCCCCGATCGCGCTCCGCGTCCGCCTCTCGGACGGGAGTGGCTTCGACCTGACCGAGGCGGGGACCAAGAAGCGGCTCGCGGCCTATGTCGTCGCCGACCCGCGGCAGGTCCCCGGCATCGCGACGCTCGGACCGGACCCCCTCGCCGCGGACTTCACCCGGGAGCGGTTCGGCCGGATCCTCGCCGGGCGCCGGGCGCAGATCAAGGGCGTCCTGCGCGACCAGAGCATCATCGCCGGGATCGGCAACGCCTACTCCGACGAGATCCTCCACGTCGCGACGATGTCACCGTTCGCGCTCGCGACCTCCCTCGACGAGGCCGCCGTCACCCGCCTGTATGCCGCCCTGCGCGACACGCTCGCGGCCGCGGTGGCGGCCGCGGACGGGAAGCCGGCCGCGGACCTCAAGGACGCCAAGCGGGCCGGCATGCGGGTGCACGGGCGGACCGGTCTGGCCTGTCCCATCTGCGGTGACGTCGTCCGCGAGGTGAGCTTCGCCGACTCCTCATTGCAGTACTGCGCGACCTGCCAGACCGGCGGCAAGCCGCTCGCGGACCGGCGGACCTCGAAGTTCCTCAAGTAGCCACCGGCCCGCGGCCGAGAAACGGGGTTCGGCTGCGCGATCCGCCGATGGTCGTCTAGGGTCGAGCCGGTGAACACCCACACGCCCGCAACCGATCCCGCGCCGCAGGACCCCCGCCCGGGCCTCGTCACCGCGACGTCGACGTCCACGACGACGACCACCACGAGCGGCCCGGCGCCGACGGATTCCCTGGTGAGCACGCGGCATACCGTCGAGGCCGGAGGCGGCATCCTGGCCTACACGGCGACGGCCGGCCGGATCGTCCTGCGGGAGGAGACGTTCCGGGACGGGGTGTTCGAGGACCCCGTGGCCAAGGCGGAGGTCTTCGTCACCGCCTACACCCTCGACGACGCGGATCCGGGCGAGCGGCCCGTCGCGTTCGTCTTCAACGGCGGGCCCGGCAGCGCGAGCGTCTGGCTGCACCTCGGGCTGCTCGGGCCGCGCCGGGTCATCGCCGGCGACGCCGGCCGCCCGGCGCCACCCCCCGGCGGGCTCGTCGACAATCCCGAGACCCTGCTCGCGCACACCGACCTCGTCTTCATCGACCCGATGTCGACCGGCTACACGCGCGCGGTCGCCGGCCAGAAGCCCGGCGCCTACCACGGCTACGCGGCGGACATCGAGTCGATCGGCGAACTCATCCGGCTGTGGACGAGCCGCAACGGCCGCTGGCTGTCGCCGAAGTTCGTCATCGGCGAGTCCTACGGCACCCTGCGGGGGGCGGCCCTCACCGAGCACCTCCAGCGGCGGCACGGGATGTATCTCAACGGCCTGGTCCTCATCTCGAGCGTCCTCGACCTCGCCTCGATCGACTTCGAGAAGCAGCGCAACGACCGCGCCCATCTGCTCTATCTCCCCTTCTATGCGGCGACCGCGCACCTGCATGGGAAGCACCCGGGCCGCACCCGCGACGAGGTCGTCGCCGAGGCGCAGGCGTATGCCGATCGCGACTACCCGTGGGTCCTCGCCCGCGGCGCCCGACTCACCGAGGCGGAACGGGCCGACGCGGTCGCCACGCTCGCCCGGCTGACCGGGCTGTCGGCGGACTACGTCGACCGGGCCGACCTGCGGATCGAGCACTGGAGGTACTTCGGCGAACTGCTGCGCGACCAGCGGCTGACCGTCGGGCGGCTCGACTCCCGGTTCACCGGGCCGGCCGGCAGCGCCATCGCCGAGGAGATGGACGCCGATCCGTCGATGGACGCCGTCGACGGGCCGTTCACCGCGGCGATCAACCACTACCTGCGGGCCGAGTTGGCGTACGCCTCCGACCTGCCCTACGAGCGGATCTCCGAGCGGGTCCAGCCCTGGTCGTATGCCGAGTTCGAGGGCCGTCCCATCGACGTCTCCCCGCTGCTCGAACGGGCCCTGCGGCAGAACCCGCACCTGCGGGTGCACGTGTCCTTCGGGGTCTACGACGGGGCGACCCCGCCGGCCGCCGCGGAACAGGTGCTCGCGCTGCTGAGGCTGCCGGAGGAGTTGCGCGGCAACATCGAGAAGGCCTACTACGACGCCGGCCACATGATGTATGTCCACGAGGAGTCCCGGATCCGCCAGAGCGCCGACCTCGCCGCCTTCATCACCCGGGCCAGCCGCGTCGGCTGACGGGATCTGCGTCGCTCGCCGTCAACGGCGTCCGGCGTCGCTAGGCTTCCGGCCATGGCGTGGTTCTCCCGTGACAAGGATGTCGGCGCGGGTGCCGGATCCGGTGCCGAGCCGGCACCGGCGCGCTCCGCGCTCGAGACCGACGACTTGCTGCTCGACGAGTCCGGGATGGGACCCCTGCGGCCGCGTGATCGCGGGCTGGGCGAGCACGAGCGCGCCCGGATCGCCGCCGGGCTCGCCGCGCTCGCCGAGGCGGGGGTGGACGTCGACGACCTCGCCGGGCTGGGATCGGCATACGACACGGCGTATGCCGAGTGGTCCGGCGCCTCCCGCCGCCGGCGGGAGGACCACGACGCCATCGTCGAGCGGTTCGCGATCGGCGTCGGGGAGCATCTCGCGCGGCATACGGACCTGCGGTGGCGGATCGTCACGGACGTGTTCGGGACCGACCTCGCCCTCGCCGACGAGCGGGAGGGCGACTTCGTCGTGGTCCCGGGCAATCTCGTCGCGTCCCGGTGGATGCGCGGCGAGTCCGGCTGGATCCCCGGCGTCGTCGGTCACCTGGTCAATGTCCGAGCCGGATGAGGGCCGGCTCGGCCGGTTCGAGCGGGCCGTGCTCGGCCCGGGGAGCGAACCGGATCCGCGCTACAGCCTCGCCAACGAGCGGACCTTCCTCGCGTGGATCCGCACCAGCTTGACCATGCTCGCCGGCGGCGTCGCCATCGAGGCGTTCGCCGGCGACGCGCTGAGCCTGATCTCCCGGCGGGTGCTCGCCCTCGGCCTGATCTGCCTCGGGATGTCGCTCGCCGCCGGCTCGTGCTGGCGCTGGGTCACGCTGGAGCGGGCGATGCGACAGAACCGGCCGCTGCCGCTCAACCCGATCGCCCTCGTGCTCGCCGGAGGGGTCACCATCGCCGCCGCGGGGTTGGCCGTGTCGATCGTCCTCCACGGGTGAGCTGATGGCCCGGCGGTGGAGGGTCGCGGACCGCGAGGCGGCCGCCGTCACGGCTCGTGACGTCGGGCTCGCCGCCGAGCGGACCGACCTGTCCTGGGGGCGCACCCTCCTGGCGGTCCTCGCGGCCTCCTCGCTCTTCCTGAAGTGGCTCCCGCACTTCGGGGTGCTCAGCGCGGTGCCGATCGCCGCCGGGGTCGCGACCGCGCTGGGCCTGGCGCGGCTGCGGCACCGCCGCCGCGACGAGGTCGTCCGCGGGGTCGGCAGCGCGGCCGAGGAGGTCTGCGCCCTGACGGCGCTGGTCATCGTCGTCGGCGTCGTCGCGCTGATCCTCGTGCTCCTCGACGGCTGACGCGGCCGCGGCGCGGCGCACCCGGACGGCCGACTACCCTTGACCATCCACGTCGCTCGACCCTGAGGAGCCCGAACACATGGCCGGTGGCCTCGTCGCCCTGCTGGACGACATCGCGGCCCTCGCCAAGGTCGCCGCCGCCTCGATCGATGACGTCGGTGCCGCGGCGGGGCGGGCCAGCGCCAAGGCGGCCGGTGTCGTCGTCGACGACACGGCGGTGACGCCGCGCTATGTCCACGGCTTCACCGCCGACCGCGAACTCCCGATCATCAAGAAGATCGCCATCGGTTCGCTGCGCAACAAGCTCCTGTTCATCCTCCCGGCGGCCTTGCTGTTCAGCCAGTTCGTGCCGTGGCTGCTCACGCCGTTGCTCATGCTCGGCGGGACCTACCTGTGCTTCGAGGGCGCCGAGAAGATCTGGGAGAAGGTCGGCGGCGGCCACGAGGGCGAACACGAGGTCCCCGCCGCGATGGAGAGCGCCGACCAGGAGGCGACGATGGTCGCCGGGGCGATCCGGACCGACTTCATCCTCTCGGCCGAGATCATGGTCATCGCCCTCAACGAGGTCAGCCACGAACCCTTCATCTCCCGAGCCCTGATCCTCGCCTTCGTCGCCGTGGTCATCACCGTGCTCGTCTATGGCGTCGTCGCGCTCATCGTCAAGATGGACGACATCGGGCTGGCCCTCGCCGAGCGTCCCTCCTCGGGCGCCCGCGCGGTCGGCCGCGGCCTCGTCGCCGGTATGCCGCGCCTCCTCGCCATTCTGTCCACCGTCGGTATCGTGGCGATGCTGTGGGTGGGCGGGCACATCCTCCTGACCGGGGCCGACAAGCTCGGGTGGCACGCGGCATACGGACTGGTGCACCACGCGGAGGAGGCGGTCCACGACGCGACCGGCGCCCTCGGGGGCGTCCTCGGCTGGCTGACCAACACCGTCGGCTCGGCGCTCGCGGGGGCCCTGGTCGGCGCCCTGGTCGTCCTCGTGCTGAGCCGCTTCCACGGCTCGGGCCACGCAGGCGACGCCGAAACCCACTGACATACCCAGTCCGCGGGCAGAGACACGCCGTGCGCGCGGCGCGCGCCCGGCGTGTCTCTGCCCGCGGATGGGGAAAGCGCGGCCCTCAGGCGGTGGCGAGCACGCCCCGGATGAGGTCGAGTCCGGTGCGGGCCTCCTCGTCGGTGACCACGCACGGCGGGACCACGTGGATCCGGTTGTCCTGGATGAAGGGCAACAGCCCCGCGGCGAGCAGGGCCGATTTGATCGCCCCCATCCGCGCGGCCGGGAGCGGTGCCCGGCTCTGCCGGTCTTCGACCAACTCGATCGCCCAGAACACCCCCAGCCCGCGGACCTCGCCGACGACGTCGAGGTCGGCGGCCAGCGCCTCCAGCTCGGGTCCGAGCACCTCGCGCCCGATCCGGTCGGCGTTGTCGACGATGCCCTCGTCGGCCATCGCGGTCAGCGCCCCGACGATCGACGCCATCGCGAGCGGGTGCCCCGAATAGGTCAGCCCGCCCGGGAAGACCCGCTCGTCGAAGGTCTTGGCGATCGGCTCGCTGATCATGACCCCGCCGACCGGGACGTAGCCGGAGTTGACCCCCTTGGCGAAGGTGATCAGGTCGGGCACGACGTCGTAGTTGTCCAGCGCCAGCCACTTCCCGGTCCGCCCGAAGCCGGCCATGATCTCGTCGAGGATGAGCAGGATGCCGTGCTGACGAGCCAGCTCGCGCACCCCGGCGAGATAGCCCGGCGGCGGCGGGAGGATGCCCGCCGTCCCCGGCACCGTCTCGAGCAGGATCGCGGCGATGGTCTGGGGTCCCTCGGCCTCGATGACCCGGCGCAGGTGGTGCAGCGCCCGCTCGCCCTCCTCCTCCGGCGTGCCCGCCCAGAACTCCGACCGATAGAGGTAGGGCCCGAAGAAGTGGACGTGCCCGCGGGCGTACTCGTTCGGCATACGCCGCCAGTCGCCGGTGGCGACGATCGCCGCCCCGGTGTTGCCGTGGTAGCTGCGATAGGTCGACAGGACCTTGTCGCGGCCGGTCTGCAGCCGGGCCATCCGGACGGCGTTCTCGTTGGCGTCCGCGCCGCCGTTGGTGAAGAACACCTTGGTGAAGCCGCCCGGCGCCCGGTCGAGGATCAGCCGCGCCGCGTCCCCACGCACCCGGGAGCCGTATGCCGGGGCGACGGTCGCGAGCACGCCCGCCTGGTCCTTGATCGCCTGGACCACCCGCGGGTGCTGGTGTCCGATGTTGACGTTGACGAGCATGCTCGAGAAGTCGAGATACTCCCGTCCCGCCGCATCCGTGACATGGCAGCCGTGTCCGCCGACCAGCTCGAGCGGCGCCAGGGATGCCTGGGCCGACCACGAGTGGAAGACCAGTTCGGGATCGTGCATCGGGCCGTCGGTCACTTTCCGCCCTCCTTAAGGGTCACCTCGATCGGCTTGAAGCCGGTGCCCTTGGTGTCCACGCCGTCCTTCTCGAGGAGGGCGAGGGCCTGGGTCACATAGTCGTTCGAGTATGCCGTGGCCGGCGGGTCCGCGGTGATGATGGTCGCGCCCGTATCGTTCTTGGTGCCCTTGGCGATGTCGACGGTCTGCTTCCACAGGGCCGGGTCGATCATCCCGGCACCATTGGGTGAGGGCCAGATGAGCTTGTTGACCTCGTTGGTCATCCACAGCTGGTGGCTCTCGCCGAGCTGGCTGCCGGCGGCGGTGACGATCTGGGCGGCCTTCTCGGGGTTGTCCCGGGCGTAGGCGCACCCGGCGATCGTCCCGGCGATGAAGTTGACCGTGTTGGTCTTGTACTGCGCGTCGCTGGCGAGCTTGTCGCTGTCGGCCCAGATCGCGTCCTGGAGCATGGCGGTGCCGACGTCGTTCCAGTTGATGACGTTGAGGTCGGCGGCGGTGTAGAGCTTGCCCGTCTTGGGGTTGACCGACTCGAGCACCTGGGCGTACTCGTTGTAGGTCATCGCCTGCGCCGCGTCGATGTCGCCGGCGAGGAAGCCGTTCATGTCGAAGGCCTGCTGGACGAGGCTGATGTCGTCGAGGGTGACGCCCGCCTTCTGCATCCCGGCGAAGAGCTCGAACTCGTTGCCATAGCCCCAGCTGCCGACCTTCTTGCCCTTGAGGTCGGCCGGCTTGGTGATGTTCTTGTCCTTGAACGAGATCTGGGTCGTCCCCGACCGCTGGAAGATCTGCGCGACGTCGGTGACCTTGGCCCCCTGCTCGATCGCGCCGAGGACCTTCGGCACCCAGGAGATCGCGAAGTCGGCGCCACCGGAGGTCAGGACGTCGATCGGGACGATGTCGGTGGCCCCCGGGAGGATGTCGACGTCGAGGCCGTATTTCGCGTAGAGCCCCTGGTCCTTGGCCGCGTAGTAGCAGGAGAACTGGGCCTGGGTGACCCACTGGAGCTGGACCTTGACCTTCTGCAGCGTGGCGGGCGCGGAGGTGGAGGAGGACCCCCCGGCGCTGGACGTCGAACTCCCCGCGGCCGAGGTCGATGACGACGACGAGGAGTTGCTGCTGCCGCCGCAGGCGGCGAGCAGGCCGGTCAGGGTGAGCGCGGCGAGGGTGGCGGCGCCGCGGCGAGAGGGGTGGGACATGGATATCTCCTTAGGGAACTGCGGACTTGCGTGGATGGTCGAGGTCGATGCCGTATGCCGAGTGCTCGCCGTGGCGCCTCACCCCGCCCCGCGTGGCGAGGCGAGGCGCTCGATCGCCGCACCGCAGAGGTAGGCCACCATCCCCAGGAGAACGGAGCCGAGGACGTACGCCCACGCGAGCGGGTAGTTCGACGACGCCGCCGAGGAGGTGATCGCCTTGCCGAGCCCGCCGACCGGACCCCCGAAGTACTCGGCGATGAGGGCGGTGATGACGGACAGGGCGGTGGCGATCTTGATGCCGGTCGCGACATACGGCAGCGCGCCGGGGATGGTCAGGTGCCGGGTGATCTGCCACCCGCTCGCCGCGTTGACCCGGAAGAGGTCGCGGTGGATCGGCCTGGCCCGGCGCAGCCCCTTGAGGCTGTTGAGATAGACCGGGACATAGACCGCGATCGCCGCCACCAGCCACCGGGCGGTCTGCTTGTCGGCGCCGAACATCGTGTAGAGCACCGGCGCGAGCGCGACGATCGGGACCACCGAGAGGGCCGCGACGACCGGCGCGCTCATGTCGGCGGCAAGCCGCACGAGGCTGGAGAGGATGGCGGCGAACACCGCGAGCAGCGTCCCGACGAGCATGCCGATGAGGGCGTTGCGCCCGGTGCCCAGGGCGCCCTTGGCGATATTGCCGAGGTGCTTGTGGAACTGGGTCGCGATCGCACTGGGCGAGGGGAGGACGAACGGCTTGATGCCGAACACCTTGACCGCCAATTCCCACGCCCCGGTCACGACCAGCCCGAGCAGGACCGGCGGCAGCGCGATCCGTATGCCGCGCCCGATCATCGCTGTTCCGCCGCCCTCGGGGCGGCCCCCTCCGCGCCGTGCAGGGCCTCGCGGATCCGGCGGACGGCGTCGAAGAAGCCCTCCTCCTCGCGCAGGTGCTCGGTCCGCTCGTGCTGACCGCCGAGGCCGACCTCGACGACGTCGATGATCCGCCCCGGCCGCGGCGACATGACGACGACCCGGTCGGAGAGGAAGGCGGCCTCGGGGATCGAGTGCGTGACCAGGACGACGGCGGCGCCCGTCTCGTGGGCGATCCGGGCGAGCTCGGTCTGCATCCGCTCGCGGGTCATCTCGTCCAGGGCGCCGAACGGCTCGTCCATGAGCAGCAGCCGCGGGCGTTCGGCGAGCGAGCGGGCGATGGCGACCCGCTGCTGCATCCCGCCGGAGAGCTGGTCGGGGTGATGGTCGGCGAACTGCTCCAGGCCGACCATGTGGATCAGCTCGGCCACCCGGGCCTTCGCCGTCGCCGACGCGAGGCCCGCGAGTTCGAGCGGGAGCGCGATGTTCTTGGCGACGGTGCGCCAGGGCAGCAGCGCGGACTGCTGGAAGGCGACGCCGAAGTCGTGGTCCAGGCGGGCCCGGCGCGGGGTCTTGCCGAACACCTGGATCGTCCCGGAGGTCGGCGGGTCGAGATCGGCGACGAGCCGCAGCAGGGTCGACTTGCCGCAGCCCGAGGGGCCGATCAGCGAGACGAACTCGCCGGGCGCGACGACGAGGTCGACCCCGTCGAGGGCGACCACCTCGCCGCGGCCCCGGCCGCGCGGCGGGAAGACCTTTCTGGCCTCACTCGCGGACACGGCGGGCGCGACCCCCGGCGAGGCGCCGGGAGCGTTGGTGGCGGTCGCGGGACCGGTGGTCATGCGGAGTTCTCTCCTCGCTGGTAGTTGCGCAACGCCATCCCCAGCAGCCCGACGCTCCCGGCCGCGATCAGCCCGATCGCGACCGCCGCCCCGATCGGCGCCCAGGGTTTCGCCGGGTCGGCCGAGGCGGCCTGGGCGTATTCGATGATCATCCGGCCGATGCCGCCGCGCAGGCCGATGCTGACCTCGGCGACGACGGTGCCGATGACGGCGCTGGCCGCGGCCAGCCGCAGGGCCGGCAGGAGATAGGGGATGGCGGCCGGGATGCGCAGCGAGCGCATCGTCTGCCACCGGCCCGCGGCATTGACGTGCATGAGGTCGACGTGCGCCGCATCCGGGGACGACAGCCCACGCAAGGCGCCGACGGCGACCGGGAAGAACGCGAGATAGGCGGCGATGAAGGCCACCGACATCCAGTCGGCCCAGTCGATCGGGCCCAGGTGAAGCTGCGAACCCCAGCGGCGCACGAGCGGCGCGATCGCGATCAACGGGACGGTCTGGCTGAGGACGACCCACGGCAGGATCGCCGCCCGCGCGGTGACGAAACGCTGCATGAGCATCGCCAGGGACAGCCCGACCAGGGTCCCGATGAGCCAGCCGGCGCCGGCGATGCCGAGCGACTTCGCGCCGGCCTTGAGCACCGTCTGCCAGAGGGCCGGCCCGCTGTCGCCGACCGTCGGGTCGCCGAGCCGGGCGATCATCGTCCACACGTGCGGCATCGCGAGATCGGAACTGCGCGGCAGCACCCGGGTGTCGCCGACGAGCCAGCCCTGCTCGGGCCCGATCGCCTTGTAGCCCTCCCAGATCGCCACGATCGCGGCCAGCCCCAACAGCCCGCCCAGGGCGGGGTGGAGCCGGCGCCCACGGCGGGTCACGACTTGGCGCTCGTGTGCTCGCGCAGGGCCGGGATGACGTGCTCGCCGTAGACCCGCAGCGTCTCCTCCTTGTTGTTGTGCTGGAGATAGCCGGCGAACTGGTCGACGCCGATCTC
>JBDIAJ010000061.1:0-21831 GCA_039812345.1 Nostocoides sp.
TCACCGTTCGACTTGCATGTGTTAAGCACGCCGCCAGCGTTCGTCCTGAGCCAGGATCAAACTCTCCGTTGATGTTGTGCTCTCGATCGCAGGCAACCGAGAAATCAAACACCCCGAAGGGTAGAATCACTGGCTGAGCAAGAACAACTAGCAATTGCTAGATGATCGTTGTCAACCAAAAAGGAAATCGTCCGAGACGTCAGTCGGTGTGCCCTATGGGCATCCGTGCCGGCCTCGGGACGAGGTTATTGGCATCGATTTTTGACACGCTGTTGAGTTCTCAAGGTTCGGGCGCGCACCACTATCGTCACAACATCTCGTCGATCGGATTTTGGGGCAACCGTTCAAGCTTACCGCACCCATGCTTGGGCGTCAAATTCGTGACCCGCGCTCCGCGCGGCCGAACCAGACGCGCTTGGATCTGCGCGATGGTCTAACTCTAGCAGGCCCTACGGGCCGCTCCAAATCGCCTCTGCGAGAGGACGATTCGCTTGGGATCGATCCGCCTGAAGCGAACCTCTCACTTGGGAGTCAGTCTGCCTGCGGGACCGGCCGGCGTCGTCAGGATCATCTCCTGCGGTGGCGTCCGTTCCTCCCGTGCGGGCTGACATCGAGAACATTAGACGGCGATCTGGTCACCGTCCAAATCGGCGTGGATCCCGGGCGTGTCGCACGTGCGTTCGCTTTCGCTCACGTTCCGGTCAGGCGATACGCCCGGCAGCGAGCGACTTGCGGCCGCGGCGCAGGATGACCACGCGGCCGGCGAGGAGGTCGCCCTCCTGCACTGCGGCGTCCGCGTCGGTGACCTTGACCCCGTTGACCGAGGCACCGCCCTCGGCGATGGCGCGGCGAGCGGCATTGCGGGACTCGACCAGCCCGACGCTCACGAGGGCGTCGACGATCGGCATACCGGAATGGACCGCGCCGCCGGGCAACTCCCGCGTCGCGTCGAGGAGGGTTTCCTCGTCGAGCGCCCGCAGATCCCCCTTCCCGAACAACGCCGCCGAGGCGTCCTGCACCGCCGCGGTCGCGCCGGCGCCGTGGACCAGCGTGGTGACGTCGGCGGCCAGGGCCTTCTGGGCGGCGCGGCGGAAGGGTTCCTCCCGCGCCTGCCGCTCCAACTCCTCGATCTCCTCGCGTCCGCGGTCGCTGAAGATCCGCAGGAGTGACCCGACCGTCGCGTCGTCGACGTTGAGGAAGTACTGGTAGAAGGCGTACGGGCTGGTCATGTCGGCCGAGAGCCAGACCGCATTGCCCTCGGACTTCCCGTATTTCACCCCCGAGCCGTCGGTCAGCAGCGGCGAGGTCAGGGCGTGCACCGACACGCCTTCGACCCGATGGATCAGATCCACCCCCGCGGTCAGGTTGCCCCACTGGTCCGAGCCGCCGACCTGCAGCGTGCAGCCGTGCGCGCGGTACAACTCGAGGAAGTCGAGGGCCTGCAGCAGCTGGTAGCTGAACTCGGTGTAGGAGATGCCCTCCTGGCTCTCCAGCCGCGCGGAGATCGCCTCCTTGCGGATCATCTGGTTGACCCGGAAGTGCTTGCCGACGTCCCGGAGGAAGTCGAGAGCCGACATCGGGGCGGTCCAGTCGAGGTTGTCGACGAGGATCGCCGGAAGGACCTCGCAGGTCCCCTCGAAGTCGAGGAAGGGGCGGACCAGGGCCTTGATCCGGGCGACATTCGCCGCCGTCGCCTCCTTGGTCTTCAGCACCCGCTCGGAGGTCGGCTTCGGGTCGCCGATCAGGCCCGTCGAGCCCCCGACGAGGCAGATCACCCGGTGTCCGGCCCGCTGCAACCGGCGTAGCGTCACCAGCTGGACGAAGTTGCCGAAGTGCAGCGACGGCGCCGTCGGGTCGAACCCGCAATACACCGTGACGGGGCCTGCCGCGAGTGCCTCGCGCAGCGCGGTCTCGTCGGTGGACTGCGCCACCGCTCCGCGCCACTGCAACTCGTCCAGGATCGTGCTCACGGCGGTCGTGCTCCCTCTCGCGATCGGCATACGCGCTGTGGCCGTATGCCGCGCGCCCGCCCAGCCTGCCACGCGAAAGTCGGTTGCCGCGGGCGTTTTCCACGCGGTGGGATGGCGCCCGTGCACGAGGGTGAGATCCGGGCGGACGCGGCCCTGGTCCGACGACTGCTGCGGGAGCAGTGTCCGCGGTTCGCGGAGTTGGCGATCACGGCCCTGCCTCGGGAGGTCGAGGGGACCGATCACGTCCTCTTCCGACTCGGCCCGGACTTGTTGGTGCGGCTGCCCAAGATCGACTGGGCCGTGGACCAGATCCCCGTCGAGTCGGTCTGGCTCCCCCGCCTGGCTCCGCACGTCCCGGCTCGGCTGGCCGTCCCGGTGTTCGTCGGGGAGCCGGCCGGTGACTACCCGTGGGCCTGGTCGGTGGTGGCGTGGATCGAGGGCTCCACTCCCCCGCGGCTGGGCGTCGACGACGTGCGGCTGGCCGAGCAGGTGGCCGGGTTCGCCCGGTCGTTGCACGGGGCGCCGGCCATGGGCGGGCCGCCGCGCCCGCCGGGCAGCCGCGGCACCTCGTTGCGTTCGCGGCTGGCCGATGGGCACGCGGCGTTGGCGAAGCTTGCGGGGAGCGACGACGGATTCGACCTCGCCGAGGCGGCCGCGGTGTGGGAGGACTGCGCGAGCGCGCCGGACTTCACCGGCGAACCGGTGTGGATCCACGGCGACCTGCAGCCCGGGAACCTTCTCGTCCAGGACGGAGTCCTCGCCGGGGTCATCGACTTCGCGCCCGGGCGGGCGGATCCGGCGCCCGACCTCGCGGCGGCCTGGTGGACGTTCACCGGGCGGGCGCGCGCGGCATACCGGGAGGCGATCGGTCACGACCACGACACCTGGCGGCGGGCGCGCGGTTGGGCGCTGTTGCCGGCCTTCACCGGGATCCGCTACTACCGCAAGACCTTTCCGCGGATGGCCGAGCACGGGCGGCGCACCGTGGCGGCGGTGCTGGCGGATGCGCGGGAGTTCGGCTGACGCGGGCGGCCCGGCTCGATGTGGCGCCTCAGGCGTCGCGGAGCCGCAGCCAGTCCGTGCGCAGCATCGCGTAGGTGAAACCGTCGAGCCAGCCGAACTCGGCGTGCCAGGAGTCCTGGATGCCGTGCTGTTCGCGGCGCATCCCGCACTTCTCCATCACCCGCCAGGAGCCGATGTTGTCGGCGAAGCACCCGCCGGTCACCCGGTGCAGGCCGACCTCACCGAAGGCCACGTCGAGCATCGCGCGCACCAGCTCGGTGGCATAGCCCTGCTCGTGGCGAGCGGGATCGAGGGTGAAGCCGATGCTGCCCTGCGCGGCGCGGTGGGGCTCGATCGCGCCCGGCTGGCCCATGGCGTCACGCACGCCGAGGGTGCAGGTCCCGACGACTCGGTCGCCGAGCAGCCCGACGACGGAGTGGTCGAGCGGGTCGTCCTCGTCCTCGAGCCACGAGCGGACGTATGCCGCGGGGTCGACCGTCGTCGTCAGCAGCCACCGCCCCACCTCGGGGTCGTTGCGCCACCGCAGGACCTGCTCCAGGTCCGCGCGTGTCGGCGGGCGCAGGGTCAGTCGCGCGGTTGTGCGGGGCCACAGGTCGGGTCGGGTCAGCGGCCCAGGAAACAGGCGGTGTGGTTCGGCGGCAAGCGAGTTTCCGGGGGCATGACCCGCCGTGGGGCAGACTCGCGTCCGTGAGTGAGCACACCGCATACCGAGACTTCATCGCCGGCCTGCCCAAGGCCGAGTTGCACGTCCACCACGTCGGGTCGGCGCGCCCGGAGACCGTGGCCGCGCTCGCCCGACGACACCCGGACGCCGGCGTGCCGCAGGACCTGGAGGCGCTGCGCGACTTCTTCACGTTCACCGACTTCGGCCACTTCATCGACGTCTACCTCGCCACCGTGTCGCTGCTGCGCACGCCCGCGGACATCCACCTGCTCACCCACGAGGTCATCGACGGCCTTGCGGCGCAGCGGGTTCGGTATGCCGAGCTGACGATGACACCGTTCACGAGCGTGCGGATGGGGATCCCGATCGAGGCCTACACCGAGGCGATCGAGGACGCCCGGGTCGCCGCCGAGCGCGACACCGGGATCGTCGTGCGCTGGATCTACGACATCCCCGGCGAGGCCGGGCTCGAGTCCGCCGACGCGACGATCACCTATGCCGTCGACCACGGCCCCGCTGCCCTCGTCGGCTTCGGCCTCGGCGGCCCCGAGATCGGGGTGCCGCGACCACAGTTCAAGCCGCACTTCGACCGGGCCCGGGCGGCCGGGCTGCACTCGGTCCCGCACGCCGGGGAGTCGACCGGCCCGCAGACGGTGTGGGATGCGATCCGCGAGTTGGGTGCCGAGCGGATCGGCCACGGGATCGCCGCGGCGCAGGATCCGACGCTGGTGGATCACCTTGTGCAGCACCGGATCCCGCTGGAGATCTCGCCGACGTCCAATCTCGCCACCCGGGTCGTCGAGCGGATCGAGGATCATCCGATTCGGGCGCTGCGCGATGCCGGGGTGGTCGTCACGGTCAACAGCGACGACCCGCCGATGTTCGGGACGACCCTGAACCGGGAGTACGAGATCGCCGCGGGTCTGCTCGACCTCGACGAGGGCGGCCTGCGCGCGCTGGCGACGACCGCGGTCGACGTCAGCTTCGCCCCGCCCGAGGTCAGGGCGCGGCTGCGGGGCGAGATCGCGGCATACGGCGCGAGCGGATGACGCCGGGGCGGTAGGTGGAGACGGTGGGCTCCCCGTCGAGCCAGAAGCGCCAGGGGTAGGTCTCGCCGTCACCGCCCGGGCCGCTGACGCCGACCCGTGGGCCGGTCCGGATCGCTTGCGGGGCAACGGGTTCGGCCGGTGCGCGGACGATCAGGTCGATCGGCTCGGGCGCCGTGGCGGAGCGCAGCCGGGGTCGGCAGAAGTCCCGGCCGGTGTCGCCGCCGGTCAGCGCGAGCGTCGTGGCGAGCCGGGCCGGGCCGCGACACCAGTCCCGCGGGGCGATTCCGGGGCGCCGCCCGGCCGCCACCTCCCGTCCGTCGACGACCTCCCCGGCGCGGATGAGCACGGCCTGGGCGAGTTGGCTCGGCCCGGTGACCAGGCAGAGCATCCAGTGCATGCCATAGGTGAAGTAGACATAGGTGACGCCGGCCGGCCCGAACATCGGCTCGGTGCGCGGGGTGCGTCCGCGGAAGGCGTGCGAGCCGGGGTCGTGGAGATAGCCGGCATACGCCTCGGTCTCGGTGATCCGGACGGTGACCCCGGCGTGGGTGATGGTGCAGCCCAGCAGGTCGGGCGCGACCACGAGCACCTCGCGCGCGAAGAACGCGCGCGGCAGGCGGGGCGGGCGCGGCATACCGGACAGTCTGCGCGAGGCGGCGGGCGCAATAGGGTCGGAGGGTGCCGATCACCCTGCGCCGCGCCACGATCGCCGATGTGGACGTGATCGGTCACCACCGGGATTCGATGTTCCGGGACATGGGGATCGACGAGGCCGTGGTGCGCGCGGCGAGCGGCCCGGCGCGGGCGTGGCTCGCGGGCGCGCTCGCGGACGGCCGGTATGCCGGCGTGCTCGCCGAGTCGGACGGCGCGGTGGTCGGCGGGGTCGGGGTGCTCTGGCTGGACCTGCCGCCGAATATGCATACGACACTGCCTCGACGCGGCTATGTGCTCAACCTGTATGTCGAGGCGACCCAACGTCGCCGCGGGCTCGCCCGGCGCTTGATCGCCGAGGCGTTGGAGGTATGCCGCGCGTCCGGTGTGGACACCGTCTCGCTGCACGCGTCCGACGCCGGGCGCCCGCTGTATGAGGCGCTGGGTTTCGCCGCGACGAACGAGATGCGGCTCGACCTGACCTGAGGACACACCGCCTCGCCACGCGGAGCGTGGGATCTCGACAGGGCTGAACCGGCCTGTCGACGGGGCTGAACCGGCCTTTCGACGGGGCTGAACCGGCCTTTCGACGGGGCTGAACCGGCCATTCGACGGGGCTGAACCGGCCTTTCGACGGGGTTTCGGGTCAGGTCGTGGTCGTGGTTGTGGTCGTGGTGGCGATGAGGGTGGGGGTGGCGGTGGCCCAGGGGCGGGCGGCGGAAGAGGCGGCGCGGGCGGCGGCGAGTTGTTCGGCGACCCGGGCCGGCGCGGTGCCGCCCTTGGCGTTCCGCGATTCGAGCGAGCCCTCGACCGTCAGCACCTCCCGCACGCCGGGGGTCAAGGCGGGGTCGATCGCCGCCAGGTCGGCGTCGGTCAGATCCCACAGCTCGATGCCCCGCGCCTCGCAGACCCGGACGCACTCCCCGGCGACCTCGTGGGCGATCCGGAACGCCACGCCGTGGCGCACCAGCCATTCGGCGACATCGGTGGCGAGCGAGAATCCCTGCGGGGCGAGCGATTCCAACCGCGCCGTGGCGAACTCCATGGTCGCGACCATCCCCGCGAAGGCCGGCAACAACACCTCCAGCGTGTCGACGGCGTCGAACACCGGCTCCTTGTCCTCCTGCAGGTCCCGGTTGTAGGCGAGCGGCAGGCCCTTCAGGGTGGCCATGAGGCCGGCCAGGTCGCCGATCAGGCGACCGGCCTTCCCGCGGGCGAGCTCGGCCACGTCGGGGTTCTTCTTCTGCGGCATGATGCTCGACCCGGTCGAGTAGGCGTCGTCGAGGCGGACGAAGCCGAATTCCTTCGTCGCCCAGAGGATCACCTCCTCGGCGTGCCGGGAGATGTCGACGGCGATCATCGCCGCGACGAAGGCGAACTCGGCGGCGAAATCCCGCGCGGCCGTCCCGTCGATCGAGTTCTCGACGGCCGCATCGAAGCCCAGCTCGGCGGCGACCGCTTCCGGGTCGAGACCGAGCGAGGAGCCGGCCAGCGCACCGGAGCCGTAGGGCGAGACCGCGCTGCGCCGGTCCCAGTCGCGCAGCCGGTCGACGTCGCGCAGCAGCGCCCAGGCGTGCGCGAGCAGGTGGTGGGAGAGCAGCACCGGCTGCGCGTGCTGCAGGTGCGTCCGGCCCGGCATGGCCACGCCCAGATGCCGATCGGCCTGCGCGACAAGGGCATCGACGACGTCGAGGACCTGGGCGGCGACGATCCGCGCGTGATCGCGCAGATACAGTCGAAAGAGGGTCGCCACCTGGTCGTTGCGGGAACGGCCCGCACGCAGCCGCCCGCCGACGTCGGCCCCGGCCCGCTCGATCAGGCCGCGCTCCAGTGCGGTGTGCACGTCCTCGTCGGCGTTCGCCGCAACGAAGGCGCCGGAGATGACGTCCGCGCGCAGCCGCTCCAACCCGGCCAGCATCGCTGCGAAGCTCGCGTCGTCGAGCAGCCCGGCCGTGTGCAGCACCCGAGCGTGCGCCCGCGAGCCGGCGATGTCGTATGCCGCGAGCCTCCAGTCGAAGTGCGTCGACTTGGACAGCGCGGCGAGGGCGTCGGCGGGACCGCCGGCGAACCGGCCGCCCCACAGGCGGAGTGTCTCGGGCGCGGCGTCATCGGTTGGCACGGTCAGTGGTCCTTCCCGGAGAGCGCGAGCAGCCGCCGGACGGTGTCCCGGCTCGCCCGCGTCCCGCTCGTGATGAGCATGATCGTGTCGTCCCCGGCGATGCTCCCGAGAACGTCGGGCAGCTGTCCGTGATCGATCGCCGAGGCGAGGAAGTTCGCCGCACCGGGCGGGGTGCGCAGGACGACGAGATTGGCCGAGTGGGTCGCCGACACGAGAAGTTCCTGACAGCGCGACTGCAGGCGGCGGCCGATCTCCGTCCCGTCCGGCGCCGGACGCGGGGTCCGGTCACCACCCTCGGCGGGCACGGCATACGCGAGGTTCTTGCCGACCCGGACCTTCTCGGCGCCGAGCTCGACGAGGTCCCGCGAGAGCGTCGCCTGCGTGACCTCGATCCCCTCGGCGGCGAGGAGTTCGAGAAGGTCGGGTTGCGAGCGGACGACGTTCTCCCCCAGCAGGTCCACGATCCGCTGCTGGCGCGCCGAGCGCGACGTCGAGGTCGTCATGCGACCCCGTCCGCCGCCTGGGCGAGCAGCCACGACAGCACCGCCTTCTGGGCGTGCAGCCGGTTCTCGGCCTCGTCCCACACGACCGACTGCGGCCCGTCGATGACCTCGGCGCTGACCTCGAAGCCCCGATACGCGGGCAGGCAGTGGAGGAAGATCGCCGCCGGATCGGCGTGCGCCATCAGGTCCGGGGTGACGGCGAACTTCTCGAACGGCGACCCGACGCCGTGCCGCTGCGCCTTCTCCGCCTCCATCCCCATCGAGACCCACGTGTCGGTGATGACGACATCGGCGCCGTATGCCGCGGCATACGGATCGTCGGTGACGGTGATCGACCCGCCCGTGGTGGCGGCGATCGCCTCGGCGCGGGCCCGGATGTCGGACCGCGGCAGGTGCGTGGGCGGTGTTCCGATCCGCACGTGCATCCCGGCCAGGGCGCCGCCGAGGAGATAGGAGTGGGCCATGTTGTTGGCGCCGTCCCCGACATAGGCCAGGGTCAGGCTGGCGAGGTCGCCCTTGCGTTCGGTGATCGTCAGCAGGTCGGCGAGGATCTGGCACGGGTGATAGTCATCGGTCAGGGCGTTGACGACCGGCACCCCCGCGAAGGCGGCCATCTCCTCGATCCGGTTCTGGCCGTAGGTCCGCCAGACGATCGCCACCGCCTGGCGGCCGAGGATCCGCGCGGTGTCGGCGATCGACTCCCGCTCCCCCACCTGGGCGAGCTTGCCGTCGATGATCATGGGGTAGCCGCCGAGGTGGGCGACCGCCGCGCTGAACGACGCCTGGGTGCGCAGGGTCGGCTTGTCGAAGAGGACGGCGACGACCTGGGGACCCTCGAGGGTGCGATCGGCGAAGGGATCGGCCTTCAGGAGCGCGGCGAGACGGAGGATCTCGGCCTGCTCGGCGGGCGTGATGTCGTCGTCCTGGAGGAAGTGACGCAGGCTCATGTCGGCTCCGATCCGGCGCGGTCGAGGAGGTCGCCGAGGGCGGCGACGAAGAGGTCGGCCTCGGCGGTGGTGAGGATCAGTGGTGGGGCCAGGCGGAGGGCGTTCGGGGTCACCGGGTTGATCAGGAAGCCCGCCTCTCGCGCGTATGCCGCCGTCGCCGGCGCGATATCGCGCGTCAGTCCGATCGCCCGCAGCAGGCCCCGCCCGCGGACCTCGCCGACGAGCGGATGGTCGAGGGCGCGGACGGCCTCGGCGAGATGGTCGCCGACGGCGCGGGCGTTGGCGAGCAGATCGTCCCGGGCGAGGGTGTCGAGGACCGCCACGGCGGCGGCGGCGGCGAGCGGGTTGCCGCCGAAGGTCGAGCCGTGCATCCCGGCCGTGAGCAGCCCCGAGACGTCGGGACCGAAAGTGACCAGCGCGCCGATCGGCACCCCGCCGCCGAGTCCCTTCGCGAGGGTGATCGCGTCGGGTCGGATGCCGCTCTGCTGGAAGCCGAACCAGTCGCCGGTGCGGCCGATGCCGGTCTGGACCTCGTCGACGATCAGGAGGACGCCGCGGTCGGTGGTCAGGTTGCGGACGGCGCGGAGGTACTCCGGGCCGGGGTCGATGACCCCAGCCTCGCCCTGGATCGGCTCGAGGACGAGCGCGGCGACGTCGGCGGTGAGGGCGGCGTCGAGGGCGGGCAGATCGGCATACGGCACCCGGCGGACGCCGGGCAGGAGCGGCTCGAAGGGTTCGCGGTAGGCCGGTTTCGCCGTCAGGGCGAGGGCGCCGGTGGTCCGGCCGTGGAAGGCGCCGTCCATCGCGACGATGCCCGGGCGGCCGGTGCGGCGGGCGAGTTTGACGGCCCCCTCGAGGGCCTCCGCGCCGGAGTTGGCGAAGAAGACGCGCGAGCCCGCGGGCGCGTCGGCCACGGCGAGGAGCCGCTCGGCGAGGTCGATCTGGGCGCGGCTGGTGAAGAAGTTCGAGATGTGGATCTGGCTGGCGACCTGCTTGGACACCGCGCTGACGAGTTCTGGGTGGTTGTGTCCGAGCGCGTTGACGGCGATGCCGCCGACGAGGTCGAGGTAGCGGAAGCCGTCGACGTCCCAGACCCAGCAGCCGTCCCCGTGGTCGAGGACCAGGGCGGGGCGGCCGAAGACGCCGAGCAGCGCGGCTTCGTAGCGGTCGAGCAGGTCGCTTCCGGTGGTCACCCAAAACCTCCTTGTGGCACAGTGGGATCGGCGGCGTCGGGGAGGATCATCGTCCCGATGCCGGCGGTGGTGAAGACCTCCAGCAGGAGCGAGTGCGGCTGGCGACCGTCGATGACATGGGCCCGCGGGACACCGCCCTCCACGGCGGCGATGCACGCCTCGAGTTTGGGGATCATTCCCGCATCCACCCGGGCGAGGATCTCGCGGGCGCCCGACAGGTCGACCTCGGACAGGAGGCTGGCGCGGTCGGGCCAGTCGGCATACACGCCCTCGACGTCGGTGAGGACAACGAGCTTGCCGGCGCCGAGGGCGACCGCGAGGGCGGCCGCGGCGGTGTCCGCGTTGACATTGAGGACCTGGCCGTCGGCATCGAGGTCGGGGGCGATCGTCGAGACGACGGGGATCCGTCCGGCGGCGATGATGTCGTCGACGGCCGAGGTGTCGACGTGGACGACCTCGCCGACCAGGCCGATGTCCTCCTCGACGCCGTCGATGACGACGCCGCGGCGGCGGGCGCCGAACAGGCCGGCGTCCTCGCCCGAGAGCCCGACCGCGAGGGCACCGTGCTGGTTGATCAGGCCGACGAGTTCGCGGCCGACCTGGCCGGTGAGCACCATCCGGACGACGTCCATGACCTCGGGCGTCGTCACCCGCAGGCCGGCCTTGAACTCGCTCGTCATGCCGAGTCGGGCGAGCATCGCCTTGATCTGCGGACCGCCGCCGTGGACCACCACGACGCGCAAGCCGGCCAGGCGCATGAAGGCGATGTCCTCGGCGAAGGCCTCCTGGAGGGCCCGCTCGGTCATCGCGTTGCCGCCGTACTTGACGACGACGAGGGCGTCGCGCAGGCGCTGCATCCACGGCAGCGCCTCGACGAGGGTGGCGGCCTTGGCCTGGGCGAGCGCGAAGGCGTCGGCGGGGTCGGTGGTCGCGCGGAGGGCGGAGGCCGGGCTCATCGTGTCGGGCTCATCGGATCGGGCTCAGGTGTCGGGTTCATCGTGGCTCAGGTGCTGTAGGCGGAGTTCTCGTGGACATAGGCATGGGTCAGGTCGTTGGTCCAGATGACCGCGCTCTGGTCGCCGGCGTGGAGGTTCACCTCGACGTGCGCCACGCGCGGCGTGAGGTCGACGAGGGCGCGGTCGTCGCCGACACCGCCGGATCGGCATACGGTCACGCCGTTGATGGCGACGTCCAAGCGATCGGGCTCGAAGGCGGCGCGCGTCGTGCCCACCGCGGCGAGGATGCGTCCCCAGTTGGGGTCGTTGCCGAAGAAGGCGCACTTGACGAGGTTGTTGCGGGCGATCGCCCGGGCGACCTCGAGCGCGTCGGCCTCGCTCGCCGCGCCGTCGACCTCGATCCGGATGTCGTGGGAGGCGCCCTCGGCGTCGGTGATCAGCTGGATGGCGAGATCGGCGCAGACCTCGGACAGGGCGCGGACGAGGGCGTGGTCGGGAACGGGGACGCCGGAGGCGCCGGAGGCGAGGGCGATGACCGTGTCATTGGTCGACATACACCCGTCGGAATCGATCCGGTCGAAGGTGTGGGCGACTGCGTCCCGCAGCGCGGCGTCGAGGTGGGCGGGCTCGACCACGGCGTCGGTGGTGAGGACGACGAGCATCGTGGCCAGGCCGGGGGCGAGCATGCCGGCGCCCTTGGCCATGCCGCCGACGCGCCAGCCGCTGGCCTGGAACTGCGCGGTCTTGGGGACGGTGTCGGTGGTCATGATCGCCCGGGCGGCCTCGTCGCCACCGTGGGGAGACAGCTGCGCGATGGCGTCGGCGACGCCGGCGAGCACCTTGTCCATCGGCAACCGCTCGCCGATGAGCCCGGTCGAGCAGACGGCGACATCGCCGGCGGCGACGTCGAGGAGACGGGCGACCTCCTCCGCGGTGCGATGGGAGTCGAGGAAGCCGTCGGGGCCGGTGCAGGCGTTGGCGCCGCCGGAGTTGAGGACGACGGCGTCGAGGCGACCGTCGGCGACGGCCTGACGCGACCACAGCACCGGGGCGGCCTGGATGCGGTTGCTCGTGAACACCGCGGCCGCCTCGTGGCGGGGGCCGTCGTTGACGACGAGGGCGACGTCGGACCGGCCGCTCGCCTTGAGTCCGGCGGTGACCCCGCTGGCCCGGAATCCGCTGGGGAAGGTGACGCTCATGGGACCTCGTTGTCCTCGGTACTGGCCTGGGTGGTGGCGCCGGATGTGCTCACGGGGCGACCCCGGCGACGGGAAGGCCCATCGTCTCCGGAAGCCCGAGAGCGAGGTTGAGGCACTGCACGGCGGCGCCGGCGGTGCCCTTGGTGAGATTGTCGATCGCGGAGACGGCGACGATCCGGCCGACGCGCGTGTCGAGGGCGATCTGGAGGGTCACGACATTGGCGCCGAGGACGTCGCTGGTCCGTGGCCACACGCCCGGCGGGAGGAGGTGGACGAAGGGTTCCTCGGCATACGCCTGCTCGTATGCCGCGCGCAGGTCACCCTCGGTGACCCCGGAGCGAACCCGGGCGGTGCTCGTCGCGAGGATTCCGCGGGGCATGGGGGCGAGTGTGGGGGTGAAGGAGACGGTGACCGTGGTTCCCGCGGCCCGGCCGAGGTTCTGCTCGATCTCGGGCGTATGCCGATGCCCTCCCCCGACGCCGTAGGGGGACATCGCGCCCATGACCTCGCTGCCGAGGAGGAGCGGCTTGAGGGACTTGCCGGCGCCGGAGGTGCCGGAGGCGGCGACGATGACGATGTCGTCCGGCTCGGCGAGCCCGGCCCTCAGGGCGGGGGCGAGAGCGAGGCTGATCCCGGTGGGATAGCACCCGGGAACGGCGATCCGGGTGGCGCCGCGGAGGGCCTCGCGCTGGACGTGGTCGTCCGCCAACGGGAGTTCGGGGAGGCCATAGGGCCACGAACCGGCGTGCGGGGTGTCATAGAACCGGGTCCAGTCGCTGTCCCGCTCGAGCCGGAAGTCGGCGCCGCAGTCGATGACGACGGTCTCCGCGGGGAGGGCGTCGGCGAGGGCCGCGCTGTGTCCGTGCGGCAGGGCGAGGACGACAGCGGCGTGCCCGGCGAGCGTCTGCGGTGTCGTGTCCTCGAGGATCCGGCCGGCCAGGGGGATCAGGTGGGGATGGATCGAGCCGAGCGTCTGCCCGGCATTGCTCGCGGCCGTGAGCGCACCGACCTCGACCTCGGGGTGGGCGAGGAGGAGGCGGACGAGCTCACCGCCGGCGTATCCGCTCGCTCCGGCGACCGCGACTCTGATCACGACGCATGACTATACATATATTCGCAACTCCATGCACACCGGGGTCTGGAGGGCGGATCAGGGGCGGTCCTGGATCATCCGGTCGCGCTGGAACGAGTGGAACCAGGTCCCCTGGCTGATCAGCAGGCCGCGGTCCCGCTCGGCGAGTTGGGCGTACTGGTCGCCGGTGAGGCTGAACTCCTGCCGGGCCCCGTTGGCGAACTCGAACGTCGCGAAATAGTGGGTCACCGCGCGCGACTCGCCCCCACCGGTGACCTCCGTTCGCCGGCTGGTGACGATCGCCGGGGACGTCGTCACGGGAGCGGCGAGATTGGCCTTCTTCTGCGCCCGCGCGGCCGCCGCCTGACGGCCGATCGCCAGGAACACGGAGACGAACACGACAGCGATGAAGAGGAGGACGAGGGCGACGAAGATGGGGAACAGCCGAGCCATGAAGGGCAACTCCTGGGCGGTGGAAGGCAGTGGGCTCAGACGCGCTGGACGGCGCCGGTGGCGGCGTGCGCCGCGACCACCGCAGCATCCCGTATGCCGCTGACCTCCTCCGTCGTCAGCGTCCGGTCGGGTGCGCGGACGGCGAGACGGTAGGCGAGCGACTTGCGTCCGTCTCCGATCTGGTCGCCGCGATAGATGTCGAAGAGGGAGAGCGACTCCAGCATCTCCCCGGCCCCCGAGCGGAGGGCCGCGGCGACATCCCCGGCCGGGACGCTCTCGTCGACGACGAGGGCCACGTCGCTGGTGGCGACCGGGAAGGTGCTCAGCGTGACGGCCCGGGCCGGCGCACCGCTCGCGGCGATGAGGACGTCGAGGTCGAGTTCGCCGCCGACCGTGCGGGCGGGGAGGCCGAGCGCGGCGACGACCTTCGGGTGCAGTTCCCCGACGTGCCCGACGAGCGTGCCGTCGGCGAGGTCCACTCGGGCGCAGCGGCCGGGGTGGAAGGGCATCGCGGCGCCGTCGGCGACCGTGTGGACGGTCAGGCCGAGCGCTTCGGTGACCTCCAAGGCCGTCTCGATGGCGTCGGTGACATCGGCGGCCCGGCCGCCGCCCCAGGACCCGGCGCGGTCCCGGTCGCCGGCGAGGACGAAGCCGAGGTGGCGTGGTTGCGCCGGCACGGCGCCGCGGATCCGGTCGAGGACCTCGGCGTCCGGGTGCACCCCGACCTCCTCGGTCGGCGCGACCTGCTGGGGCCCGGCGAGGGCGACCACCAGGCCGATCTCGAACAGGGCGACGTCCTTGAACCCGCGGGAGACATTGCGGCGCAGCGAGTCGACCAGGCTCGAGAGGATCGAGATCCGCATCAGCGGGGCCTCGTCGGAGAGCGGGTTGAGGAGGGCGACGGTGCGTGCCCGGGCCGCGGGTGCGGCATACCCGAGCGCGGTATGCCGGTCGTCACCGACGAACGGAGCGTTCCAGACCTCGCTGAACCCCTGCGCGGCCAGGAGATCCGCGACGAGACGGCGGACCTGCTGCCCGTGGGTGAGGCCCGCTCCGACCGGCGGGGTCGGGACGATCGACGGGATGGAGACATAGCCGTCGATCCGGGCGACCTCCTCGGCGAGGTCGGGGGCGGTGCGCAGGTCGGGACGCCAGGATGGCGGTGTCACGGTGCCCCGATCACCGTCACGCACGACGGTGCAGCCGATCTCGGTGAGAATCTCGACCACCCGCTCGGCGGGATAGGGCACGCCGACGAGCCGCGCCGGGAAGCCGAGGTCGAGGTCGATCGCCGCGGGCAGCGTGACGGCACCGGCGTCGGTGACCCCGGGGTCGACGGTGCCGCCCCCGAACTCGACGAGGAGGTCGACGGCCAGTTGCGCCGCGGCCGGTGCGAGCAGTGGATCGACGCCGCGCTCGAAGCGTCGCGAGGCCTCGGACGGCAGCTTGTGCCGGCGCGCGGACCGGGCGATCGTCACCGGGTCGAAGTGGGCCGCCTCGACCAGGACGTCGGACGTCGTGTCCGAGATCTCGGTGTCGGCGCCACCCATGACCCCGGCGATCGCCAACGCCCGCTCGGCGCCGCTGTCGGTGATGAGCAGGTCGGTCGGGTCGAGGGCGCGGTCGACGTCGTCCAGGGTCGTCATCCGCTCCCCCGGCCGGGCGCGGCGCACGACGATGGGGCCGTCGAGCCGGGCGAGGTCGAAGGCGTGCAGCGGCTGCCCGAGCCCCAGCATGACGTAGTTGGTCACGTCCACCGGCAGCGAGATCGGTCGCATCCCGGCCTCGGTGAGACGGGTCGCCATCCACCGCGGGGTCGGCGCGTGGACGTCGACGCCACGGACGATCCGGGCGACATAGCGATCGCACCCCGCCCGGCCCCGGATCGGGGCCTCGTCGGCGAGGTGGACGGCATACCCGTCGGCGTTGGCCGTCGGGGCCCGTTCGGCGAGCGCGAGGACGGGGTCGGTGTAGGCCGCTCCGGTCGCGTGCGCGTACTCGCGGGCGATCCCGCGGATCGAGAAGCAGTAGCCGCGGTCGGGGGTGACGTTGACCTCGACCGTCTCCCGGTCCAGCCCGAGCAGCGGGATGGCGTCCAGGCCCGGTGTCAGCGTGGCGAGGACCTCCGGCTGGTCGGCGAAATACCGGGTCAGGACGATGATTCCGGAGTGATCCTCGCCGAGCCCCAGCTCCCGCTCGGAGGTGATCATGCCGGAGGAGACGTGGCCGTAGGTCGTGCGGGCGGTGACCACCATCGGGCCGGACGGCGTGGCGACCGAGCCTCCGGGCAGGATGACGACGACGAGGTCGCCGACCTCGAAGTTGTGGGCGCCGCAGACGACCCACTGGGGTTCGCCGGTGCCATTGGCGGCGCCGACGTCGAGGGAGCACCACTGAATGGTCTTGCCGTTCTTCTGCGGCTCGGGCTCCTTGGTCAGCACCCTTCCGACGACGAGGGGTCCGGTCACACCGGAGGTGTGCAGCCCCTCCTCCTCCAGCCCGACCTTGACCAGGTCGGCCGCGATGTCGGCACCCGAGGCGTCCGCGGGCACGGCGACGTGGTCGCGCAGCCAGTCGACGGGTACGCGCATGTCAGATCTCCAGTCCGAATTGGGCGTCGAAACGGACGTCGCCCTCGATCATGTCCCGCATGTCCGAGACTCCGGTCCGGAACATCAGGGCCCGGTCGATGCCCATGCCGAAGGCGAACCCGGTATAGCGGTCGGGGTCGACCCCGCAGGCGGTCAACACATTCCGGTTGACCATGCCGCAGCCACCCCACTCGATCCAGCCGGTTCCCTTGCAGGTCCGGCAGGCCGGATCCGCGCCGCGACAGACGAAGCAGCGCAGGTCCATCTCGGCGCTCGGCTCGGTGAACGGGAAGTAGCTCGGCCGCAGCCGCGTGGTGATCCCGTCGCCGAAGAGGTGAGCCGCGAGAGTGTCCAGGGTGCCCTTGAGGTGGGCCATCGTGATGCCCTCGTCGACGCAGAGCCCCTCGACCTGATGGAAGGCCGGCATGTGCGTGGCGTCGAGGTCGTCGGTGCGGAACACCCGGCCGATGCACGCGATGGCGATCGGCACCCCGCGCTCGAGGAGAGCACGCGCCTGGACCGGCGAGGTGTGCGTGCGCAGGACGAGGCCGCTGTCGCGCGGGGCGACATAGAACGTGTCCTGCATCTGCCGGGCGGGGTGGTCGGCGTCGAAGTTGAGGGCGTCGAAGTTGAACCATTCGGCCTCGACCTCGGGGCCCTCGGCGATCTCCCAGCCCATCCCGACGAAGAGGTCGGCGATCCGCTCGCTCATCAACTCGATGGGGTGGCGCCGGCCGAGGGGGCGCCGGCCCGTTGGCAGGGTCACATCGACCGCTTCGTCGATGAGGATGCGGGCGTCGCGCTCGGCCTCGAGCTCGCTCTGCCGGGTCGAGAACGCCGCGGCGACGGCCCCCTTGGCGCCCCCGACGAGCTTGCCGGCGGCGGCCTTGGCGCTGGGCGGCAGCGCCCCGATCTCCCGGTTGGCGATCGCGAGGGGCGACTTCTCGCCCTGGTGGGCCGGTCTGAGGGCCTTGAGTTCGGCGAGGGAGCCGGCGGCCGCGATGGCGGCCAGCGCGGCTGCCGTGGCCGCCCCGATCGTCGCGGGGTCGAGGGCGGCGACCTCGACCGGGTCATAGTTCGTGTTGGGTCCGGACATCTCTTCCACTTCACCGTCTCTCGGGCGCCGCACAGTCTGTCAGGCGGCGGCAGGGGCAGGAACGCGCCTCAGCCCTCGGACGCCGCGGGGCGCTCGGCCCCGGCCTTCGCAAAGGCCGCGCGGCTCAGCGCACGGGCGCGCCCGAGGGCGGGCGGAATCGCCACGCGAGGCGAGCGGGCGCGCTGGGGCGGGCGGACGGCATACGGCAGAGCGTAGCCGACGCCGCGCCCCGGCGACCGGAGGATTCCCGCTCAGGGGAAGGCCGGGCGCAGCGGGAAGGCCGCCGCGCCGCTCGACCCGACCTTCTGTCCGAGGACCTGGTGCAACTGGATCTCGTTGCGCTCGAAGCCGAGTGAGGAGCCGGAGAGGTAGAGCCCCCACACCCGCGCCGTCGGCAGGCCGGCCTCGGCGACGGCCGCGTCCCAGTTCGCCGAGAGGTTGCGGGCCCAGGCGCGGCAGGTGCGGGCGTAGTGCTCGCGCAGGTCCTCGGCGTGCCGGACCTCGAAACCCTGGTCGGCCATCTCGTTGACGATGACGCCGACGGCGGCCAACTCGCCGTCGGGGAAGACGTAGCGGTTGATGAAGCCGCCGCGGGCGATCCGGTCGAAGCTGCGGTTGGGCCGGGTGATGCAGTGGTTGAGCAGGAGACCACCGTCCCGGAGGCGCTCGTGGAGGAAGGCGAAGTATGCCGGGTAGTTGCGCAGGCCGATGTGCTCGGTGAGGCCGATCGAGGAGACCGCGTCGAAGTCGGACTCGGTGATATCGCGATAGTCGCCGTGCCGGATTTCGGCCCGGTCGGCCAGCCCCTCGCGCACGATCCAGTCCTGTCCGTATGCCGCCTGCGCCCCACTCAGCGTGACGCCGATGGCACGCACGCCGTAGTGCGCGACGGCGTGGCGCACCATGCCGCCCCAGCCACAGCCGACGTCGAGCAGCCGCATCCCCGGGCGCAGGCCGAGCTTGCGGCAGACGAGGTCGAACTTGAACTCCTGTGCCTCCTCCAGGCTCGCGTCGGGGCCCGGGTAGCAGGCGCAGGTGTAGGCCATCGACGGGCCGAGCACCATCTCGTAGAAGCGGTTGCTCACGTCGTAGTGATGCGCGATCGCCTGGGCGTCGCGGGACTTCGAGTGTCGCAGGCCCTCGGCGAGGCGGCGCCAGCCGGGAGGATTCTCCAGCGGCGGCAGCTCGGGCGGCAGGAACATCCGTGGCCCGAGGCTGCGGACGATGTCGGCCACCTTGCGCGGGTCGGGCACCTTGGCCGCGAGCCGGTCCTTGGCCGCGACGAGGAGGTCGTAGGGATCGCCCTCGTCGACGCCGACCAGGTCGAGGTCACCTTGGACGTAGGCCCGGGCGAGCCCGAGTTCCCCCGGTGCGGTGACGAGATAGCGCAGGCCGCGTTCGGTCTTGAGGTCGAGGACGATACCGGCGTCCCGGTTGCCGCCGGTCGAGCCGTCGTAGGCCCGCAACTGGAAGGGCACCTCGGTTCCGAAGACCTCATCGGTGAGCGCCCCGATCGTCATCGTCGTCATCGCCGGCCCACCGCCTTGGCATACAGGTCGGGCAGGCGGCCATCGGGGTCGTGGAGCTTCTTCACGCGGGCGTAGTCCTCTCCGCCGTAAAGCGCCCAGAAGGCGTCCGGCTCGTAGTAGGCATCGGAATAGAGACTCTTGTGGCCGTCGAGCGCGTGCACCTCGGCCTCGATGGCGCGGTTGACGTCGCCGTCCTCGGCACCGGGGACGATGTCGACGGCCGACCAGAAGCCGACGTTGACGTAGTCGCGTCCGGTCTGGAGGGGATAGAGCGGCCACGGCTGGACCCCATGCGCGGTGTCACGAAGACGCAACGGGCACAACCAGATCGGTTCGATCGGAACGGTGTCGAGGAACCACCGGAGGAACTCCTCGGTGCGCTCGATGGGGATCTCGACGTCCTGGACGACGCGCTCCTTGGGGAGGCCACCGCGGCGCTGCTGCAGCGCGGCATACCAGCCGTGGCGGTTCTCGAACCGGATGATCCGGCCGTAGGTGTCGGAGCGCAGATAGCGGCGCGGCACCAGGCGGCGGACCGCGGGCCGCTGCACGTGGAGGCCGCGGGAGCACCAGAACCAGTCGGTGTCCCACCGCCACAGGTAGTCGCGGATGGTGAGGAAGTCGACCTCGCGCCGCTGGATCGAGCGGTAGTAGATCTCGGTGCCGGTGTAGTCGGAGGTGTAGGGCGCGGTGTCGGTGAAGGCCGCGAGGACGAGATAGGACTCGGTGGCGGAGAAGACGACGCCATCGACGAAGTCGACCCGCTCGCCGTCGTGCTCGCGGGTCGCGAGGACGCTCTCCAAGGTGGCGAGGAGATCGGCGAGGGAGCGCGCGCGGACGTGCCGGAGCCGGACGTATGCCGAGACCGGCTCGAGGTCGATCGCCAGCCGGACGCTGTAGCCGAGGGAGCCGTAGGAGTTGGGGAAGGAGCGGAAGAGATCGGCATACGCGTTGTCGGGTGTGGCGGTGACGATCTCGCCGGCGCCGGTGAGGATGTCGAGTTCGGTGACCGACTCGTGCGGCAGGCCGTTGCGGAAACTGCTCGACTCGATCCCGAGACCGGTCACCGCCCCGCCGAGGGTGATCGTCTTCAATTGCGGGACGACGCGGGGCATCAGGCCGTGGGCGAGGGTGGCCTCGACGAGCCGTTCATAGGTGCACATGCCCTGGACCTGCGCGATCCGGGCGGCGCGGTCGATCTCGATGACGCCGCCGAGGCGGGAGACGTCGAGGCCGGGGACGCCGGTGGCGTCGCGAGGACGGAAGAGGTTGGAGGTCCGCTTGGCCAGCCGGACCGGTTGATCGGCCGGTATGCCGCGCAGTTGCCGCGCGAGGTCGTCCGCGGCGGCGCGGTGGGCCGCCCAGCCGACGGCCTGGTCGTGTGTCATCGTCCATCCCCCATCCTGCCTGTGTTTCCCGTCAACCTATTTCACCGACCCACCCGGCGGAACATCAGGGGTCGCGGTGACTCAGGACTCGGACACCGCCGGCCACTGAGCGCGCAGGCGGGCGACGGCGGCGTCGAGATCGGCACCGAGGCGGCGGGCGGCGGACGCGTAGCCGAGCGCGGCGTCATCGAGTTGCTCACGGGTGACATGGGCCGGGGCGGTGCGGCGAGGTTGGACGACGGTGCCGGTGCGGACCCGGCTCGCGACGAGCCCCTCGGCCTCGAGTTCGCGATAGACCCGACCGATCGTGCCCGGGGCGAGCCCGAGGTCGTTGGCGAGCTGGCGGATCGACGGCAATCGGTGCCCGGCCGGGAGCCGACCCGAGCCGATGAGGGTCGCCAGTTGGGCCCGAACCTGCTCATAGGGCGGGGTCGGATTGTCCAGGTCGACGTCGATGTTCACGCGCGCCCTCGGCGGCTGGGGCGCACGAGGATGGCGAGCCGGAGGGCGATGAACGGCATACGTCAGCGCTCCTGCGAGACGCGCGTGGGGTCCGGCCCCGCGAGGACCGGGGGTGATGGAGTCGGCTCGGTGCCCGTGTAGGCACCGGCGATGACGCCGAGCAGGGCGAGCAGCACGCCGTAGCCGCCGACGCCGGCGAGTGGACCGCTGAACGGGCCCGGGTGGTAGCTCAGGCCGATGAGGGCGAGCATGACCGCCCCGAGCCAGGTGAGCAGGACGTCGCGCCACCGGCGAGGAGGGTCAGGCTGCGCGCCCGAAGCCCGTGGTCGGCCTGACGGATGGCATCGTCGGCGGCGGTCTGCGGTCGGGTGAGGACGCGCCGGACGGTCAGGCCGAGGAGCAGCGCCGCGACGAGGGTGCACGCAGCCAGGCCGAGAGTGGTCCTGCGGATCGTCTCCTCGACGATGAGTCGCACGGCGAGCCAGCCTCCGATGGCCACCGTGAGCGCGACGGCGACGGCGAGCCGGCGCCGGACGGTGCGGGGAACGAAGTCGCGGACGCGGCGCGAGGCGAGCCCCGCCGCGCGCCGGGCACCGGCTGGGGCGCTTCCGGCCGCGCGCCACTCGGCCACGATCAGGCCCAGGAACCAGCCGGCGAAGATGGTGATCCACCCCTGGTTCGGTCGATCTGCGCCCGGCGACCAGGAGCCGAACGGGACGGTCACCTTCACGCCGGCCACGAGGCTGACGACGACTCCGACGCGGCGCCAGAACCGGCTCTGCGCCAACGCCCTGGTGACCATCGGGGCGCTCGCGTCCATTACTGAAACCGTTCGTCGCGTCGCGGACGAGTGATTGAGTCAATGTATCACGCTATTGACACATACGCCTCACGACGGAACCCGCGCGGCGCCCCGCCGGGGTTCCGGCGCACAGCGGGGATCGGCGGCACCGCGCGGAGAACTAG
>JBDIAJ010000062.1:0-21133 GCA_039812345.1 Nostocoides sp.
GCACGTCCCGCGCCCACCCCGAGGGAGCGACACCGATGGATGCCTACGTCCTGCTCGTCCCCGCCGAGTCGGACATCCGGAGCAGCCCCCGCTCCAGAGTTGATCCGGCCCGCGCCGCGCACCGGTTGCGCTCGCACGGGCCGCCCCTTCCGGACTGACCCGGACTCTCATCCTTCGCCTGCCCTCACCCTGCCGTCGTCGAGCCCTGTCCTCGTCGAGCCCTGTCCTCGTCGAGCCCCTCCAGGGTGCGACGATGGATCGATGACGATCAGCCAGCGCCAACTGAGCAATGACATCGCGGAGCCGATTCGTGGTGTGGAGCAGGGCCGGGTCTATACGGTGACCCGTCGCGGCGTCCCCGTCGCCCGCCTCGGCCCACTGAGCTCCACGACCGATTTGCGCTGCGACCGGCCGGCCAGGAGGCGCACCGCCTATGTCGCGCAGACCCGAATCCGCATCAGCACACCGACCGGCGACTTGCTGGGAGACCTGCGAGGGGGTCGTTGACACGCCGCGAGAATGCGGGACGCGGCGCGATTCTTGGCCCGCGCGTGTCGCCCCAGCCTGATCGGGTCTGCCCCGACTGGCCGCACCCGTCAGCCCGGCAGTGAACGGCCGATCGCACGGAAGGCGTTGATCGTCGCGACCAGCTTGTCCGCGTTCTGCGGCGTCGGCCAGGAGGACAGCTTGACCCCGACGAGCCCGGTCGCGAACTCGACGAAGATCATCTGCCCGTGGATGCCCAGGCACAGCAGGATCGGCCCGGCGTCCCCCGGCACGAACCAGAACTGGCTGCGATACCACCCGCCCGGCAGGTAGGGCTCGTTCGCCGAGGCGGCGAACGCCGCCCGCACGTCCGGCGGAGGGTATGCCGCATCGCTCACCCACCCGGGCGGGATCACCTGCCGCTCCCCCACCCGCCCGTGGTCGAGCAGCATGAGCCCGAACCGCCCGAGGTCGCGCAGTGTCGCCGACATCCCGCCGTCGTGGACCGCGCAGCCGAGGGGGTCGGCGGTGATCTCGGCGTCGTGGAAGGCGCCGATGGGTCGCCATACGAGATCGGCGATCAACTCCGACATCCGTCGCCCGGCCGCCCGCTCGCAGATCCAGCCGAGGACGTCGGTCTCGATGGAGCGGTAGTCGAAAGTCCCGTTGTGCGCGCGGTCGCGGGTCATCGTCAGGATGTAGGGGTACATCCCGAGCGGGTCGCCGTGGTTGCGCGGGGCCCAGCCCATCGAACGTTCCATGACCCGGACCTCGGAATCGGGGTCGAGATAGGCCTCGCTGAACTTCACACCCGAGCGCATGTCGAGGACGGTGCGGACGGTGGCCCCGGCATACCCGCTGGTCGCGAGCTCGGGCACATAGGTCTCGACGGGCGCGTCCGGGTCGAGCAGGCCGGTGCCGCTCAGGCTGGCGGCGACGGCCGAGACGACGGACTTCGTCACCGACATGACGAGGTGGCGGCGCCGCCGGGTCATTCCACCGAGGTAGCGCTCGTCGACGATATCGCCGCGGTGGAGGACGAGGAAGGCGTCGGTGTCGGTGGCCTCGAGGAGGGCGTCGACGGTGGGGGCCCACGGAGTCTGGGGAAGGGCGATGGTGCCCAGATCGGCATACGACTCCGGGAGGGGGCGCGGGTCGTCGGTGCCCTCGATGACCTGACTCGGCATGAGCTCGCGCATGTGCTGGAAGGCCCACGAGTGGTGCGGGTCCTCCTGCCAGTTGGCGAGGGTGACGAGCGGGGCGTGCGCGCCGAGGAGGTCGGCGGCGGAGTCGACGCCCTCCCAGGCCGTGCCCGGCTGGGGGTGGTAGTAGCTGTGCTCGGTGACCTGGGTCGGCTCGCTCACCTCTCCAGCCTACGAGGCACTACTGTGCCGCCCGTGCCGACCATCGTGTTCTTCCACGCTCATCCCGACGACGAGGCGTCCCAGACGTCGGGTTCGATGGCCCGGGCGGCGGCCGAGGGCAGCCGCGTCGTCGTCGTCTACGGGACCAACGGGGAGCATGGGGAGGTCCCCGACGACCTCGCCGCCGGCGAGTCGCTGATCGACCGGCGCCGGGCCGAGGCGGAGCGGTCCGCGGCGGCGCTCGGGGTGGCCCGGGTCGAGTGGCTCGGCTATTCGGACTCGGGGATGACCGGCTGGGAGCAGAACGACCACGCCGGGTCCTTCCACCAGGCCGACGTCCGCGACGCCGGGCTGCGGCTGGCGACGATCCTCGACCGGGAGGACGCCGACATCGTGGTGGGCTATGACTGGCACGGCGGCTACGGCCACCCCGATCACGTCAAGGTCCACCACGTGGTGCATGAGGCCGCGCGGCTCGCGGCCCGCCGGCCGCGGGTCCTGGAGTCGACGATGAACCGGGACATCGTCCGTCGGATGTATCAGATGGCGCTAGCCGCGGGCGTCGGCGATGAGTCGTTCGATCCGGACCGGCCGATGGACGACGGCAACCCGCTCGGCACGCCCGAGGCCGACATCACCTGGCAGGTGGACGTGTCCCAGTTCCTCCCACAACGCCGCGCCGCGATGGAGGCCCACCGCAGCCAGAAGACCGACATCGAGGGCTTCCTCGGTATGCCGGAGGAGGTCTTCCGCACCTTCTTCTCCACCGAGCATTACCTTGAGCCGGGGTATGCCGATCCCGCCCCCATGCGCGTCGGCTGGCCCTTCGGGGGTTGACCTCCGCCTCGGCCCGCCGCGTCAGCCGAACCCGCTGACGCTCACACCGTCGTCGAGTGTGGAGAAAACGTACGAGTGTGGGGTGTCAACCACGCGGTCTCGGCGGAAAACCCCACACTCGGCGCAGAACCCCACACTCGGCGGCGGGCTCCGGCGGGCTCCGGCGGGCTCCGGCGGGCTCCGGCGGGCTTGGGCGAGGACAACCCTCCCACCAGGACCGGCGGGACCACCGCGTACCGTGGAGGTGACGTGACTCGCCGAGGGGGCGCGCGGCATACGGCATGACCGTCTGAAGCCCGACGGATCGCACGGCGAGGACGGAACGTCCAATCCCAACCACACTTGTGGACGGTTCGGCCATGCACGGCCGCAAACCTCGCTGGCACCCTTCCATGCATCGACAAGCCACGACGCAGTGGGAAGGAAGGGTCACCGATGGCGGTAACAACCGACGTAGCACCGAGCGAAGGCCTCCACAAAGGGCTCAAGCAACGGCACCTGACAATGATCGCCATCGGCGGGGTGATCGGCGCGGGCCTCTTCGTGGGCTCCGGCGTCGTCATCAACGAGACCGGCCCCGGCGCCTTCCTCACCTACGCCCTCTGCGGCGTCCTCATCATCATGGTCATGCAGATGCTCGGCGAGATGTCCGTCGCCCGGCCGACCACCGGTTCGTTCAGCGAGTATGCCCGTGAGGCGCTCGGCCCGTGGGCCGGCTTCTCGGTCGCGTGGCTCTACTGGTACTTCTGGGTGATCATCGTCGGCTTCGAGGCGGTCGCCGGCGCCAAGATCCTCCAGTACTGGATCGACGCCCCCCTCTGGATCATGTCGCTGATTCTCATGCTCCTGATGACCGCCACAAATCTCTACTCCGTCAAGGCTTTCGGCGAGTTCGAGTACTGGTTCGCCGGCATCAAGGTCGCGACCATCCTCATCTTCCTCGTCAGCGTCACCCTCTTCGTTCTCGGCCTCTGGCCGGGCGCCTCACTCGACTTCAGCAACCTGACCTCGCACGGCGGCTTCTTCCCCAACGGGCACACCATCATCTTCGCGGGCATGGTCACCGCGGTCTTCTCCATGGTCGGCGCCGAGATCGCCACCATCGCCGGCGCCGAGTCCGAGGACCCCGAGCGCGCCGTCACCAAGGCCACCCGCTCGGTCGTCTGGCGGATCTCACTGTTCTTCGTCGGGTCGGTCTTCCTGCTCGCCGTGATCCTCCCGTGGAACTCCACCCAACTCGGCGCCTCCCCGTATGTCAGCGCCTTCGAGAAGCTCGGCATCCCGCATGCCGCCGACCTGATGAACGCCGTCGTCCTCACCTCGGTCCTGTCCTGCCTCAACTCCGGCCTCTACACCGCCAGCCGGATGCTGTTCACCCTCGCCAAGCGCCGCGAGGCCCCGCCCCAGGTCGTCCTCGTCAACAAGCGCGGCGTCCCCACCTACGCGATCCTCATGTCGACCGTCGTCGGCTTCGCCTGCGTCATCGCCGCCTACCTCTCCCCCGACAAGGTGTTCAGCTTCCTGATCAACTCCTCCGGCGCGGTCATCCTCTTCGCCTACATCCTCATCGCGGCCTCGCAATTCGTCCTGCGCCGGCGCCACGACGCGGCCGGCCGGCAGCTGAAGTTCAAGATGTGGGCCTTCCCCTACCTGACGATCGCGACGATCATCGCGATGGTCGTCATCCTCGTCTCGATGGCGGTCCGCGAGGACACCCGCTCGCAGATCACCCTGGGCCTCATCTCGTGGGCGGCCCTGCTCCTGGTCTTCTTCCTGACCAAGCCCTACCGGGCGAAGGCCCGGCCCGAGCTCGCCGCCGACACCCCGGCGTCGTGAACGCCGCTCTGATGACCCACCCGCTGTCCGCGGAGGCGGTGCAGCGGGGGGTCAGCCTCGACAACTGGGCCGAGCCGCCGCACAACCGCTGGTCCTTCCTCCACCTCGACGAGGTCCTCGCAACGCAGTCGATCCCGGCCTCGCCGGACCCGGAACCGCTTGCGGCCCAGCTCGATCCGTCGCTCGTCGAGGTCACCACGCCGCGGTATGACGCGACCGGCCGAATCGTCGGCCACACCAGCGTCGCGAAGGTGCTCGCCGACACATTCACCGACGGCTTCGCCATCCTCCACCACGGGCGCATCCGCGCCGAGTCGTATGCCGAGTCCATGCGACCCGACACCCGTCACCTCCTGATGTCGGTCACCAAGACCGTGGTCGGCGTGATCGCGACATCCCTCGCCGACGCGGGCTGGTTCCGGCTCGACACGCCGGTCGAGGAGATCGTTCCGGCGTTGCGGGAGAGCGGCTTCGCCGGCGCGACCGTGCGCGATCTGCTCGACATGCGCTCGGGCGTCCGGTTCAGCGAGACCTACCACGACCCGGACGCGGACGTCTATCTCATGGAGCACGCGACCCAGTGGCGCACCCCCCGGGAGGACGTCCCGACCACACTCCACGACTTCCTGCTCACCCTCCCCCGCGAACGCGAGCACGGCGGCACCTTCCACTACCGCTCGAGCGAGACCGACGCCCTCGGGTGGGTGTGCGAGGAGGCGACCGGCCGCGGACTCGCGGACCTGATCCACGACCTCGTGTGGTCACCCATGGGGGGTGAGCACCCGGCATACGTGAGCGTGGATCGGGCCGGGACGGCGATCGCGGACGGCGGCCTGTGCGCCACCCTGCGCGACGTCGCCCGCTTTGGGGAGATGTTGCGGCACAGCGGGATCTCCCCGTCCGGCCGCAAGGTCGGCCCGAGCTGGTTCACCATCGACACCCTCCTCGGGACCGAGGATCTGCGCGAGGCGTTCGCCGCCACATCGTCCCCGACGGGGATGCCCGGCGGGCACTACCGCAACCAGGTCTGGGTGCCCTTCCCCGACCGCACGACCTTCCTCGCCCTCGGCATCCACGGGCAGATGGTCTATGTCAACCAGCGTGCCGCCGTCACCGGCGTCAAGCTGTCGTCCTGGCCGACGGCCCAGGACGGCGCCCGATTCTTCGACACCCTGGCGCTCTTCGAGACCCTCGCGGGCGCCCTCACCCGATCCGCCCTCGCCGCTCACCCGGCAGCTATCAAGGAGTACCGATGACCCACGCCCCCCTGCGCAACATCTCCGAGATCCGGTCGTTCTACCGGACCAACGACGAGCCGATCTATTTCGTCGGCCCGACGCCCTTCAACCTGCTCGGGCTGGACCGGTGGGTCCGCAACTTCAACTACCTGACCTACTACGACCCCTGGGACGGTCAGCATCCGCGGATCATCACCCCGTCGCAGAAGTACGACGGGACCTTCACCTCCTCGGAGGAGATCACCAACTGGCTGCTGCGCAACCCCGAGTTGCAGGCGCGGCTGAAAGCGCGCGGCGGCAAACCCCGGGTGATGGCCGTCTTCATCGACGAGGAGACCGAGGAGATCTGCCGCGAGCTCGGTTACACGCTGACCCTGCCGCCCGTCGCCCTGCGCAAGCGGCTCGACTCCAAGCTGGAGACCACGCGGCTCGGCAACGAGGCCGGCGCGCCCAGCGTGCCGAACATCCTCGCCAGCGCCGCGTCATACGGGGACCTGTTGAGTCTGGCCGGCGAGGCCGGTCTGGGCAGCGACCTGGTCATCCAGTTGCCCTATGGCGACTCGGGCAAGACGACCTTCTTCGTTGCGAGCCAGGCGGATTGGGACAAGTATGCCGACGACCTCATCGGCCAGGAGGCGAAGATCATGAAGCGGATCCGCAACACCGCCTTCGCCGTCGAGGGGTGCATCACCCGGCACGGGACGATCGTCGGGCCGTTCATGGTCGACCTGACCGGCTATGAGTCGATGACCCCCTACAAGGGCGGCTGGTGCGGCAATGACGTCTTCCCCGAGACGATGTCGGCGACGCAGCGGACCGCCGCCACGCAGCTGGTGCGCAAGCTCGGCGACCGGCTCGCGTTGGAGGGCTACACCGGCTTCTTCGAGGTCGACACGCTGATCGACCTCGACACCGACGAGGTCTATCTCGGTGAGCTCAACCCGCGCATCTCCGGCGCCTCCCCGATCACCATGGTCACCGCCGGCGCGTATGCCGATCTCCCCCTCTATCTCTTCCACCTGCTCGAGTACATGGACGTCGACTACACGATCGACACCGACGAGATCAACGCGCGCTGGACCGAGCTCGCGGCGATCGACCAGTGGAGCCAGCTGATCATGAAGCAGCCCGAGGACGAGGTGTCCTCGCTCACCGCGGCGCCGCGCACCGGCACCTGGGCGATTCAGCCGGACGGGTCCTTCGAATACCGCCGGCCGGCGCTGGACTGGCACGGTCTCCAGGACGAGAACGAGTTCTTCTTCATGCGGATCTACGGGCCCGGCGACTACCTGTTCAAGGGCGCCGACCTCGGCATCGTGATGGGCCGCTCGCGGATGCAGACCGACGACCCCAAGTCGCTGACCCCGCGCTGCGAGCAGATCGTCGCCGGGATCCGGTCCCAGTATGTGAGCACGCCCCTGACCGAAGCCCCGGTGATCATGCCCACCCTGCTGAACTCCAAGGCCCTCTGAGGCCTGAGTCGCCAGTCGGCGGAGGGCATCTGGCCGGGCACCCTGCGCTGAGGTCTGGTGTTCGGACCGAGGTCGTACCACACAACCCCCGACCTCGGTCCGAACACCAGACCTCAGCGGGTTGGGGGGCTGGGGGGTGGGGAGCTGGGGGGCGAGGGGCGGCCAGGCGGGCTAGGGGCGCGCCGAGCCGTCCTCGGCGGCCTCGGTCGAGGTCAGGTGGAGCAGCTCGCGGGCCTTGAGGGCGAGCCAGACCTCGGCGCGCTCGCTCGCGACGGTCAGGTCCCGGCCGAGAATGCCGGAGATCCGGTCGATCCGGTTGCGCAGCGTATGCCGATGCACGCCAAGCGCGTTCGCCGTCGCCTCCCAGTGTCCGCCGTGGGCGAGAAACTCCGAGGTCGTGCGGAGCAGATCGGCGGGCAGGCCGGACGTCAGCGGGTCGAGCGGGCGCAGCACCGACCCGGCGATCGCGGCCAGAGTGTCGCGCGACTGGGTGCCGAGCAGGAGGTCGAAGACGCTCAGCTCGGCGAAGTCGATGACCTGCCCGGGCTGGCCGAAGGCGACCCGGGCCGCCGCGATCGCCTGGCGGTAGCTGTCGAGCGCGAGCGCGAGGTCGACCCCGCGCCCGACCCCGGCCGACGGGACGCGACCGAGACTCGATCGCAGCGCCGCCAGCGTCGCCTCGGCAACCGCGACCCGTTCGGTCGCGGCGACCAGGACGGCCAGGCCCTTGGAGTTGGCCATGACGAGCGCCGGGGTCCCGCGGGCTGACAGAGCGGCATCCACCGCGGCCTCGGCGGCCCGCGGTGGGCCGGCGTCCCCGACGGCGATGACGGCGACATGCTGCTCGGCGGCGAAACCGACATAGCGCAGCAGGCCGAGATCGACGTCCGCCCCCGGCCGTAGCAGCGAACGAAAGAGGATGCGCCGCAAGCGCATCTCGGCCTCGTGCAGGTGCGCCGGCCGATCGAGCAGGATGGACAACAGCGTCGCCGAGTGGCTGACGAGGAGTCGCTGGTTCGAGTCGAGCTGGCGGCGCCCACCGACCACGAGGAAGCCCCCGGCCTGCTTGGGCTTGCCGAGCACCTGGGCGGTGAAATAGCCGTCGTCGTCGACATGGCTGATCGTCGGTTGGCGGGCGCCCTTGCCGCGACGAGACTCGAGCAGGGCCGAAGCCCGCTGCGCCAGCTTGCCGGCCCCCGCGCCGGCCGAGTCCACCACGGCCAGTGACCCGTCCAAGGTGACCACGGTCGCGCCAAGCGCCCGGGCGAGCGTCTCGACGACACCCGCCGCGCCCTTGAGCATCGCCGCGCTCGCCAGTCGCTCCTGGTTGCGCGAGATCTGCGCCACGAGCGCGACCTGGTCCGCGGTGATCGCCGAGATGACAGCGCGCGAGATCGCCAGGAAGGGCGTCGCCGCCGGGATCGCGAGCACCGGCAACCCGAACTCGTCCCCGGCCTGGGCGAGGGCTTCGGGCACGGCGGGGTGGACCATTCCGGTGTCGAACGCCACGCCCGCAGCACCGAACCGCGCCAGCCGCTCGACATACGCCCGCTGGCCGACCGCGTCGTCCGGCAGATTGATCCCGAGCGTCATCAGCAGTTCACCGCCATCGAGCCACGCGGTCGGGTCGAGCAATTCACTCGTGTGCGCCCAGGTGATGTCCCGCCGCCGCCCGGTCAGCCCACCGACGATCCGCAGCCCGAGCCGGGTGTCCCCGGCTAACTGCTCGATGGTGATTCCCAAGACCGCCTCTTCCTCGCGCCCATGTCAGCACTGCTGACAGCAGGGTGGCGGATCAGGGCACCGCCCGTCCAGACGTGGTGACCCGAGCGGCCTGCTCCCACTCGGCACCGGCGGCGGGACTCGGTGTCCCCTAACGGTGCGGCAGTCCCCTCCACTTGGTTGGTCAATTGAGGGTATGGCTTTGCGCTCCCCTCACGTGGGCGAAGAGAGTTCGGGCCAGCTCTGGAATCGCGAAGCATTTGGACGAAACGTCCATACAGGCTCCATGGCCTCACCATGATGTCCACTGTCGACGGGGCGGGCCCGGCCTACCGTGGCGGGAACAACCGGGCCAGGCAAGGGTCCCGGGCAGCTGACCCAAGGAGGGGCCATGACGGCGCAATTGGAGACCGCGGCATACGTGGAGACCGACCGGCCGGAGCAGGTGCGCATCCTGCGCACGGCCGTCCCCGGGCCGGCCTCACTCGCCCGCCACCAGCACCGTCAAGACGTCCTGTCCACCGGCCTCGGCACGACCCTCCCGGTCTTCATCGAGCGCGCGGGCGGCGGCATCCTCGTCGACGTCGACGGCAACCACCTGATCGACTTCGCCTCCGGCATCGCCGTCACGACCGTCGGCTCCAGTGCGCCGGCGGTCGTCCGCCGGGTCCGCGAGCAGGTCGCCCTCCTGACGCACACGTGCTTCCTCGTCACCGAATACGACGGCTATGTCCAGGTCGGCGAGTGGCTCAACGCCAACACCCCCGGCAGGCACGCCAAGAAGTCCGCGCTCTTCTCCACCGGCGCCGAGGCCGTCGAGAACGCCGTCAAGATCGCCCGGGTCGCCACCCACCGCCCGGCCGTCGTCACCTTCGGGCACGCCTACCACGGCCGCACCCTGCTGACCATGACGATGACCGCGAAGAATGTCCCCTACAAGGACGGCTTCGGCCCCTTCGCCCCCGAGATCTACCGCGCACCGCTGGCCTACCCCTTCCGCTGGCCGACCGGCCCCGACCACTGCGCGATGGAGGCCCTGAACGCCCTCGAAGACCTCGTCGTCAAGCAGATCGGTGCCCACAACACCGCCGCCATCGTCATCGAACCCATCCAGGGCGAGGGCGGCTTCATCGTCCCGCCGGCCGCCTACCTCCAGGGCGTCGCCAGCCTCGCCCGCGAGCACGGCATCGTCCTGATCGCCGACGAGGTCCAGACCGGAATCGCCCGCACCGGAGCGATGTTCGCCTCCGAACACGACGGCATCGTGCCCGACCTCATCGTCACCGCCAAGGGTCTCGCCGGTGGCCTGCCCCTCGCCGGTGTCACCGGCCGCGCCGAGATCATGGACGCCGTCCCCGCCGGCGGCCTCGGCGGCACCTTCGCCGGCAATCCCGTCGCCTGCGCCGCCTCCCTCGGGGTCTTCGAGACGATCGAGGAACTCGACCTCGTCGCCCGCGCCCGCCAGATCGAGGCGATCGCCCGCCCGGCGCTGGAGGACGCGGCATACGGCAATGCGTGGGTCGGTGAGGTGCGCGGACGCGGCGCGATGCTCGCCGTCGAGTTCGTCGTCCCCGGCACCAAGGAGCCCGCGCCCGCGGCGGCTGCGGCGGTCATGGCCGCCTGCCACCGCCAGGGCGTCGTGACCCTCCAGTGCGGGACCTACGGCAATGTCATCCGCCTCCTCCCGCCGCTCGTCATGCCCGATGACCTGCTGCGCGACGGCCTGGAAGTTCTCACCGCATCGTGGAAGGGTCTCTGATATGACCACCGTCATCGACGCCCCCGCCGCCGTGGGCGAGTCCAGCCCCCAGGACGTATGCCGCGTGGTCGCCGCCGCGGCCGGCGCCGCCCCCGCGGTGGCCGCCGCCGCCCCGGACGAGCGCGCCGCATGGTTGCACGCCATCGCGGATGCCGTTGTCGCCCAGGCCGATTCACTGGCCGCGCTGGCACAGGAGGAGACCGGCCTCGGTCTGCCCCGCCTCGACGGCGAGGTGCTGCGCTGCGCGAACCAACTGCGCTTCTATGCCGACGTCTGCCTCGATGGGTCGTGGCTCGGCGCCACCATCGACCATGCGACCGCGACCACCCCCGACCTGCGCCGGATCCAGACCGCCCTCGGCCCGGTCGCCGTCTTCGGGGCGAGCAACTTCCCCTTCGGCTTCGGCACGCTCGGCAATGACACCGGCTCGGCGATCGCCGCCGGCTGCCCGGTCGTCGTCAAGGGCCACCCGGCCCATCCGCGGACCCACGCCGCGCTCCTGGACCTCGCCCGCGACGCGCTCGCCGACATCGGTGCCCCGGAGGGGACCCTGGGCGCCGTCACCGGGCTCGCCGCGGGCGAGCAACTCGTCCTCGCCCCCGAGATCACGGCGATCGCCTTCACCGGCTCCGAGGCCGGCGGGATGGCACTGCACCGGCTCGCCGCCACCCGGCCCGTCCCCATCCCGGTGTATGCCGAGATGGGCACGGTCAACGCCGTCGTCCTGACCAGCGCCGCCATGGACCGGCTCGCCGAACTCGCCCAGGGCTGCCTCGCGTCGTTCACGATGGGCATGGGCCAGTTCTGCACCAAACCCGGCCTCGTCCTCGCGCCCGCCGGATCGGGTTTCGCCGCCCGGCTCGGGGCCGAACTGCACGCCGCGCCGCCCACCGGGGTTCTGCTCACGGTGGGGATCCACGAGGCGTTCGGCCAGGGCATCCAGGGCCTCCTCGCGACCGGCGCGTATGCCGTGGCCCGCTCCGATGCGGCCACCCCGATCGGCCCGAGCGTCTGGGTCCTCGAGGCCGACGCGAGCCTCCTCACGCCCGAATCCCCGCTCCTGCGTGAGTGTTTCGGCCCGGTCGTGCTGGTCGTGGAGTATGCCGATCGCCACCAGCGCGACGCCCTGATCGCCGCCCTGCCCGGGGCGCTCGTCGCCAGCGTGATGACCGGCGGGCCCGAGGACGACGAGGTCCCCGGTCTCGTGGCCCGGCTCGCCCCCAAGGTCGGTCGCGTCGCCGTCGACGCCTGGCCGACCGGCGTGGCGACGGTCTGGGCGCAGCAGCACGGCGGCCCGTGGCCGGCGACGACCGACCCGCGCGCCACCTCGGTCGGGGCCGACGCCCTGGCCCGCTTCACCCGGCCGATCGCCTATCAGGGCACGCCGGCCGCGGCACTGCCGATTCCGTTACAGGACAAGAACGTCTGGCGCATCGTCCGTCGCGTCGACGGGCGCCTGCGGGTCCCACGTGAGCCGAAGGTCGCGCGATGCGCCGTCCCCTGACCGGCGTCCTGGTCGCCGACTTCAGCCGCGTCCTCGCCGGGCCGCTCGCCACGATGTACCTCGCCGACCTCGGCGCCACGGTCGTCAAGGTCGAGCGGCCGGGCCGCGGCGACGACACCCGGGCCTGGGGCCCGCCGTGGACCGAGCACTCGAGCTCCTACTTCGAGGCCCTCAACCGGGGCAAGCTCAGCGTCGCCTGGGACCTCACCGACCCCGCCGACCTCGCCAAGGCCCGCGCTCTCGCCCGTCGCGCCGACGTCCTCGTCGAGAACTTCATGACCGGGACGATGGCCAAGTTCGGCTTGTCGTATGCCGATGTCCGCGCCGTCAATCCCGGCATCGTCTATGCCTCGGTCACCGGATTCGGTTCCGGCGCAGGGGCATCGCTGCCCGGCTACGACTTCGTCGCCCAGGCCGTCGGCGGCCTGATGAGCATCACCGGTGAACCCGGCGGCGACCCGCAGAAGGTCGGCGTCGCCCTCGTCGACGTGCTCACCGGCAAGGACGCGACGATCGGCATCCTCGCGGCACTCCAGCAGCGCGCGGCGACCGGCCTCGGCGACCGAGTCGAGGTCAACCTCGTCTCCAGCCTGCTCGGCGCGCTCGTCAACCAGGCCGGCGCCTTCCTCACCACCGGCGTCGCCCCCCGGGCGATGGGGAACGCGCACCCGAGCATCGCGCCATACGAGCCCCTGCGGTGTGGCGACAAGCCGCTCGCGGTCGCCTGCGGCAACGACGGCCAGTTCGCGCGCCTGACCCAGGTGCTCGGCATACCGGACCTGGCCGGGGACCCGCGGTTCGCGACCAACGCCGACCGAGTCGCCAACCGGGACGCCCTCGTCGCCGCCCTGGAGGACCGACTCATCACCGACACCGCCGCGCACTGGGAGCAACGCCTCCTCACCGCCGGCATCGCCGCCGGCCCCGTCAACGACCTCGGCGCCGCCTTCGCCCGCGCCCGCGACCTCGGCCTCGCCCCGACCTTCTCGGTCGGCGCGGACCACCCGGAGCAGGTCCGCAACCCGATCCTGTTCTCCGGCAATGCCCGCGACGATTCGACGCCGCCACCCGGCGTCGGCGAGCACACCACCCTCATCGAGGAGTGGCTCGCCTCGTCAGACCCTCGACCCACCCTCGATCAACCGACCAGGAGCCTCGCGTGAGCACCATCCCCAGCCTGCAGACCCGCCTCGACCTCGCCGGGCTCGATGACCTCTTCACCGCCGACGAGCGGATCGTGCGCGACTCGGTGCGCACCATGTGTGAGCGCCGGATCGACCCCCATGTCGCCGAGTGGTTCGAGCGGGGCGAGATCGATGATGTCCGCGGCCTGACCAAGGAACTCGGCGAACTCGGCGTACTGGGCATGCACCTGACCGGGTATGGCTGCGCGGGCATGTCCGCCGTCGACTACGGCCTCGCGTGCCTGGAGTTGGAGGCGAGTGACTCGGGGATCCGGTCGCTGGTGTCGGTGCAGGGCTCGCTGGCGATGTTCGGGATCTGGCGCTGGGGCAGCGAGGAGCAGAAGCAGCGTTGGCTGCCGGACATGGCGGCCGGCACCGCGATCGGCTGCTTCGGCCTGACCGAGCCCGACCACGGCTCCGACCCGGGCAGCATGCGCACCAACGCCCGCCGCGACGGGGACGATTGGATCCTCAACGGCGCGAAGATGTGGATCACCAATGGCTCGGTCGCCGATGTCGCCGTCGTCTGGGCCCAGACCGACGAGGGCATCCGCGGCTTCGCGGTGCCGACCGACTCTCCCGGCTTCTCCGCGCCCCTGATCAAGCACAAGATGTCGCTGCGGGCGTCGGTGACCAGCGAACTCGTCTTCGACGATGTCCGCCTGCCCGGCGACGCCGTCTTCCCCGAGGTCCGCGGGCTCAAGGGCCCGCTGTCCTGCCTCAACGAGGCGCGCTACGGCATCGTCTGGGGCGCGCTCGGTGCGGCCCGCTCGGCGCTCGAGGCGGCCATCACGTATGCCGGCGAGCGCGAGCAGTTCGGCCGGCCGATCGCCGGCTTCCAGCTGACCCAGGCCAAGCTCGCCGACATGTACCTCGAATACGCCAAGGGCCTGCTGCTGGCCCACCATCTCGGGCGCCGCAAGGACGCGCACACGCTGCGGCCGGAGCAGGTCAGCCTCGGCAAGCTCAACAACGTCCGCGAGGCCCTGGACATCTGCCGAACTGCGCGAACCATCCTGGGCGCCAACGGAATCTCCCTGGAGTTCCCGGTCATCCGGCACATGAACAACCTGGAGTCGGTGCTCACCTACGAGGGCACCGTGGAGATGCACACGCTGGTCGTCGGTCAGACGCTCACCGGGCTCCCCGCCTTCCGCTGAGGCCGAGCGCCCACCCGGGTGGCGGGCTCCGACACTGTCAAGGCAGGGTTGACGACGTGTCACTGTCAAGTGATACTTGACGTCATGACGACCTCGACACACCCCGCCCCGCCCACCGACCCGACCGACTGGCGGGCCTGGATCGACTACGGACGCGGGTGGCCGCGGCCCACCCATCCGGCCCCCGCCCTCGTCCTGCGGATGCACGCCTACCGCGAGGCGACCCCGGGGCCGCGGTGGCAGGCACTCGCCGCCGCGACGTGGGCGGCATACGAGCGGTGGTTCCGGGCTCGTCCGGCGGCCACCCGACCGACGTATGCCGAGTGCCGCGACGCGCTGCGCCGTCACCTGCCGCGCCTGGTCCCCACCTGGGAACGGCTGATCGACCTCGCCGTGGACGCCACGGGCGTGACCCCCGAGGACGCCGGGCGTCTGCTGAGCCTGTGGCGACCGACGCCGTTCGTCACGGGCTGCAGCCAGATCGCGCTCACCTCACCCGAGCCGGTGCTCGTGCGCAGCTACGACTACGACCCGCGGCTCTTCGAGGGCGTCGTCGCGTCGACCAACCACTCGGGCAGACGGCGCGTCCTCGGCACGAGCGACTGCCTCTGGGGCCTTCTCGACGGCATGAACGAGGACGGCCTCGCCGTGTCGCTCACCTACGGCGGGCGGCCGGGGTCGGGGGCGGGATTCGGCATACCGCTGGTGCTCCGGGCCCTCCTCGAGGAGTGCGGCGATGTCGGCGAGGCGGTCGCTCGAGTCCGGACGATCCCCGTGGCGCAGGCCTACAACCTGACCTTCCTCGACGCGTCCGGCGCGGCGGCGACGGTCTTCGTCGCGCCGGGCGAGGACCCGATCGTCACCACGCAGCGGATCGCCACCAACCATCGCCTCGACGTCGTCGAGCACGCGGCGTATGCCGCCCGCGTCCGCTCCCCGCAGCGCCACGCCGCGCTGCGCCGGCTCCTCGACGCCGCGCCGGACGCCGTCGTCGACGCCGTCCTCCGGGCACCGATCCGGTCCACCGACTTCGCGGCGGGGTTCGGGAGCCTGTATGCCGCGGCCTACCGCCCCCGGGCCGGTAGCCTCGAGTATCACTGGCCCGGACGCACGTGGACGCGCCGGTTCGACGATCCCGACGAGACGATCACGGTGGAGGTTCCCGGTGCCGAAGTCCCCCGCGGATGCCGTGGCGCGAGACCGGACGACGGCACTCGAGGCTGTCGAGCGACTCGCCACCACGCCCGACCATGAGGCGTTCGATGCGCTGCTCACCTTGAGCGCCGTGGTCGGCGAGGCACTCGGGCGGTCGGCCCGGCTGCTGGCCGAGTCGACGTCGTGGGCCGCCGTCGGCGACGCCTCCGGCACCTCCCGACAGGCCGCCTGGGCCCGCTGGCACGGCTGAGCGCCGCCCCTCACGCCGCCCGGTCGTATGCCGAGGGCTCACCCGCCGCGACCAGCCGCGCGTAGCGTCCCCCGCGCGCGAGCAGCTCGGCGTGCGTCCCGCGTTCGACGATCCGTCCGCGGTCGAGGACCGCGATCTGGTCGACGTCGCGAATCGTGCTGAGTCGGTGGGCGATCGTGATCGTCGTCCGTCCCTGGCTGAGCCGGTCGAGAGCCTCCTGGAGGGCCCGCTCGGTCGTGTTGTCGAGCGCGCTGGTCGCCTCATCGAGGACGAGCACGCGAGGGTCGCGCAGGATGGTCCGGGCGACCGCGAGCCGCTGCTTCTCCCCGCCGGAGAAGCGGTGGCCGCGCGAGCCGACGACGGTGTCGAGGCCGTCGGGCAGGCCGGCGACGAGGTCGGCGACCTGCGCCGCCGCCAGCGCCGCCCACAGCTGCGCCTCGGTCGCCTCCGGCCGGGCGAGCCGGAGGTTGGCCCGGATGGTGTCGTGGACGAGGTAGGTCTCCTGGGAGACCACCCCGACGATCGCGGCGAGGTCCTCCTCGCCGATCTCGGTCAGTGGGATGCCGTCGACGGAGACGACCCCCGACTGCGGGTCGCGCAGCCGGGAGATCAGCGAGCCGAGCGTCGACTTGCCGGACCCGGTGTCCCCGACGAGCGCGAGGCTGGACCCGGCGGGAACCACGAGCGAGACGTCGGCGACCGCGGGGGGCGAGCCGGCGGCATACGCGAAGGTGACGTGGTCCAGGCGCACCTCGCCGGCCACCCGGGCGACGTCGACGGCGACCGGCTCGGCGGGCGCGGGGACGTCGGTGACGAGGTCGAGGTAGCCGAAGATCCGGCTGAACAGGGCCATCGAGCTGACCCACTGGACCCCGACGTTGAGCAGGCCCATGACCGGGCGGAAGATCGCCGACTGCAGCGCGGTGAAGGCGACCAGGGTGCCGATCGTCATCCCGCCGCTCGTGGCCGGGAAGCCCGCGGCGAGATAGATCAGGGCCGGGATCGCGGCGAAGATGATCGACATCGTCGCCATCCGCCAGCGGCCGGCGAGGGCGGAGCGCAGTTCGAGGCCGACGAGGTCGGCGGAGGTGCGTTCGAAGCGATCGCTCGCCAGCCGCCCGGCGCCGAGGGTCTTGGTCAGCAGGACCCCGCTGACCGACAGGCCCTCGTCGACCTGGACGTGCATGTCGGCGAGGCGGGACTGCAGGGCCGCGGTGATGTCGCGGCGCAGCAGGGCCACCCGCCGGGTCGTCCAGATCGCCGGCGGGAGGATGAGCAGGGAGAGCAGGCTCAGCCGCCAGCTCAGGGCGACCATGGCGACGGCGGTGCCGATCGCGGTCGTCAGGTTCGACGCGATGCCGGTCGCGGTCGAGGTGACCACCGACTGCATCCCGCCGATGTCCTGGATGATCCGCGACTGGACCTCGCCGCCGCGGGTGCGGGTGAAGAAGGTCAGCGACTGCCGCTGCAAGTGAGCGAACACGTCGCTGCGCAGCCGGTGCATGACCTCCTGGCCGACCCGGGTCGAGATCCAGGTCTGGGCCACGCCGAGGAGGGAGGTGACGACGGTGACGGCGAGCATGCCGCCGACCGCGAGCAGGAGCAGGTGGATGTCGCTGTGTGGCAGCGCATCGTCGATGACGGCCTTGAGCAGGAAGGGCTGAGCGAGGCCGAGGACGGACGAGCCGACGATGATCGCCAGCACGATGGACAGGGCGAGGCGGTGCGGCGCGAACAGCGCGAGCACGCGGCGGGTGTCGACGGGCGAGAGCGCGAGTTGCGCTCGATCGCGCGGGTCGACCTTCTGGGGGCCGCGGCGGCCGCCACCTCCGGGGAGCGGGTCGTCGATCACGAGGGGCTCCTTTCGATCGGGAATTCGTGAGGTTTCCTCACTAGTTGGCGAGGTTACCTCATTATGTGGCAACACCGCAACTTTGCCGTATGCTGCCTGCATGCCTGCCGCCGACGACGGCCTCGACCTGCTCTTGGGTCGCACCCTGCGCGCGCTGCGCCATCACTGGACCGCGTCACCCGAGGGGCTCGACCTCGCCCCGCACCAGGGGCGGGCGTTGCGGATCGTCTCGGAGCACGGCCCGCTGCGGCTGTCCACCCTCGCCGAGCACCTGCGCATCGCGCCACGCTCCGCGACCGAGGTCGCCGACGCGCTGCAGGAACGCGGCTTCGTCCAGCGGATGCCCGACCCGGACGACCGTCGCGCGGTCCTCCTCTCCGTCACCGAGGCCGGGGCGCAGGCGGCGCACCGGCACGCCGCGGCCCGCCGGGCCGGAGCGGAGGCGTTCTTCGGCCGCCTCTCACCCGGGGACCGGGCGAGCCTGGAGCGGATCCTGCGCAGCCTTCTGGACCCGGGCGAGGCGTGACCCGGCGGGGGTGAGCACCGTCCGCGGGCAGAGACACGCCGTGGCGAGGCTCGGCATACGGTGTGTCTCTGCCCGCGGACCGGGATGGTGACCGTCTCAGAGGACGGAGAAGCCCGCGGGCAGAGGGCCGCGGCCGGCGAGCGCGAGCAGGGCGGGGACGGCACCGATGGACTCCCCGGCGAGCCCGGCCGCGAAGGCGAGCGCCACGGCGACGCCGACGTCGGGTGCCGGGAGGTCGAGGCCGCGCGCCCGCTTGACGTCCTCGCCGTGCACCACCAACTCGAAGACCCGGCACGGCAGGTAGTCACCCAGCCGCATCACCCCGGCCAGCGTCGCCATCGGCGCGTCATCGGCGTATGTCGCGACCACCGCCTCCGCGGCGGCCCGGCGCGAGCGCAGCCCCCCGAGGACGTCGTCACCGAGCGCGTCCCCCGCCGCCCGCGCCCGGGCGTCGACCGCGCCGGGATCGATGTGGACCAACGCCAGCGCCCGGGCGTAGTCGAAGGGGTGCTCGACCTCGATCGCGCGGCCGACGCCGGCCGCGGCATACTCCGTCACCGTCTCCCAGGAGCGGCCCGCGTGTCCGAGCAGATCGCGCAGCGACCACGTCCCGAGCGCCGGCTCGCCGAGCGTGCCGAGGTCGAGCGCGCCGGCGAGGTCGAGAAGATGGGCGCCGGCCGCGGCATACGCCTCCCGCAGGGCCCCAGCGTCGAACCGCACGGCCCGCATCCGCCGGCCCCCGAAGCCGGCTACTGGCTCGGAGGCAGCTGCGTCGGCGGCTGCGGCGTCGGGATCTGCTGCGCCTGACCGTCCTGCGGGGCGCCGTAGCCGGTGGGCGGCGGGATGGTGTAGGAACTCTGCCCGAAATCGACCTTGACCGGATCGCGCTCGACGCCCTCGACCTCGAAGTACTCGGCCCGGCCGACGTGGAACATGCCGGCGACGAAGTTGCTCGGGACCGTCTCGACCTTGGTGTTGAGCTCGCGGACGTTGGCGTTGTAGTAGCGGCGCGCCGAGGCGATCCGGTCCTCGGTGGAGGTCAGCTCGTTCTGCAGGGCCAGGAAGTTCTGGTTGGCCTTGAGGTCGGGGTAAGCCTCGGCGACCGCGATCAGCCGCCCGAGGGCGGCGCTGAGCATGCCCTCGGAGGCCGCCTGCTGCCCGGGCGTCTGCCCGCCGGCCATCGCCGCACTGCGCGCTTTCATGACGTCCTCGAGCGTGCCTCGCTCGTGGGCGGCGTAGCCCTTGACCGTCTCGACGAGGTTGCCGATGAGGTCGTGCCGGCGCTTGAGCTCGACGTCGATCTGCCGCCAGGCCTCCTGGACGAGGTTGCGCAGTTTGACCAGGCCGTTGTAGGTCCCGACCGCCCACAACCCGAGCAGCACGATGATCCCGACGATGACAAGCAGGGCGATGAGCATGTCCACTCCTTCGTATGCCGCCCGGCCGACGCCCCGGCGACTTCTCGCCGATCCTAACGGCCGCCGCCGACGACGGGTCGAGATCGGGCGAATCCGCGCACCTGACGGCGGAGCGAACCCGGGCACCGCGCGGCGGGACGGGCGCGGCTCACCCCGGGGCCGGGAAGGGGGCGGCGGGGACCCCGAGATCGGCCATGGCCGCGAGATACCGGGCATAGCGGCGGCGCGCCTCGCCGTGCCGGCGATCGGCGAGCAACGCGGTCACCAGCGCGAGGTGCGCGGACTCATCGAGGTCGTCGATCTCGAGCAGGCGCAGGAGCCGGCGCACGGCGCCCTCCTGGTCGCCGGCCGCGGCGGCCTGCGCGGCCAACCGCCGCAGCACCGAGCGATACCGCTCGCGCAATTCCTCGCGCAGGGGCTCGACCCGCTCGGCATACGGCTCCTCGGCGAAGAGCTCCCCGCGATAGAGCGCCTCGGCGCCGCCGAGGGCGTCGAGCGCCGGCTGTGGGTCTCGGGTGCGCGCGCGCAGGCCGGCGTCGGCGAGGCGGAGGAACTCGAAGGCGTCGACCACGACGGCGTCCGTGTCGAGATACACCGTCTCCCGCGAGGCGACGACGGGTTCCGGGGTGGCCGGCGAGGCGAGGATGCGCCGGAGGTTGGACAACGCGACCGACAGGCGCGGAAGGCAGTCGCGCGCCGGTTCGCCGGGCCACAACGCCTCGATGAGGACATCACGTGAGACGGGCCGGCCGCGCGCGCAGACGAGGAGCAGGAGCAGATCGCGCGGCTTGCGCGACCCCCACGCGGCCAACGGCACCGGCGAGCCGGCCGTGAAGACCCGGAATCCGCCGAGGCAGCGGATCGTGGTCCCCGACGGCCGGGCCTCCAGGCTCGCGACGAGCTCGGCGGCCGCCTGCGCCAGGCCGCGCGCCCCGAGGTCGCGCAGGCGTCGTTCGAGCCGCAGGACGGTCCCGAGCGAGCCGGGATCGTGGGCGAGCGCGGCGAGCCGCAACTCCACCCGCGCGGCTCCGATCGGGTCGCCGACCGCCGCCCACAGACCCGCCGCCTGCCCGAGATGGTCCGCCGCCCGATCGGGCTCGACCAGGGCGAAGGCCTCCAGCGCCTCGGCGAGGCCCGGCCGGTCCCGGTCCGTCCGGGCGACCTCCGCGGCCGCGGCCGCCGCCGCCAGCGCCCCCGCGGGGTCGCCTCGGGACCACGCGATCCGCGCCTCCAGGACCTCGAGCCGCGATGCCCGCAGGCTCGCGCCGAGGGCGCGCGCCCGGGCCACGCAGTCCGCGGCGAGTTCCGGTTCCTGGCCCGGCGGCCGCGACACCAGCAGGAGCCCCTGCCCGCCCGCCTCGACCTCGCGC
>JBDIAJ010000063.1:0-20836 GCA_039812345.1 Nostocoides sp.
TGCTGGTCCCTGACGTCGGCTCCCGCGTAGGAACCGTCCACCATGAAGTCGTCCACGCGTCCGCCCTCGAAGGTCGCGCACAGGCTGTCTCTGATCGAGGTTATTCTCATGCCGCTCCACTCGGGGTGCCTTCGGCGCAGGTGGTAAACGACCTCCGCCAGGATGTCCGAGCGGGTTGATGCCTCGTCGTGAGCATCCCGAGCCAGTCGCGCAGTGTCCGTGAATACCAGACGTTGGCGTCCACGAGAACGTGCTGGCCGGGGCCCATTCAGACGCGATATCGCCGAACACCGCTCGGCATCGGAGTGCGCCGCCTCTCGAGGGCGTGGCGCCTCGCTGCCGAGCGCGGCCGTCAGGACTCGTCGTCCTCCACCGCCAAGAGTTCCTCGAACGCCGCTCGCTGCCGGGCGCGGCGGGCGCGGATGTAGTCGGAGACGTCACTCGCCCTCAGCCGTGTATGCGTCCCGACCCTGTGCGCAGGGATCTCTCCCGCCGCGACCTTCTTCATCAGCGTGGGACGCGAGATGCCGAGGAGGTCGGCGGCGGTCGATGTGGTCAGTTCCTCGGGAACCGACCCGATCGTGATCGTCCGACCGGTGGCCATGGCCGCGATGATCTGCTGAAGGATGCGGCCCAACTCGGGAGGCAGGTGGCTCAAGTCGTCATCGCGTCCGGCCGCGAGGACGCCCTCGTCGTGCTCGAGTTGACTGAGCACGGCCGACGCCTGAGTCGACTCGCGGTTGCCGATGAGCACGCGTTCGTGGATTGACGTCGTTGCCACGGTGGCTCACCTCACTGGATCCGCGCGTCATGGGGTTATGTCGCGCTACTTACAGATACAACCACAACCCACTTACGGCCATAACTGCAACAAGACGAGTTGACTCACGCTGAATGCCCGCGTACCGGCTTCCTCCCCCAACCGAAACTGGTCAGCAAACCCGCCACGGCGCGAAAGTGACCAAGACCTACGACAAGGCCGCCACCCCACTGACCCGGCTCCTGCGCGACCACCCCGACCTCCTCGACCCCCGCGACCAGCACGACCTGACCACCGCCCGCGAGACCAGCAACCCCGCGCAACTCCGCCGCCACATCGACCTGATCCAAGCGAACCTGATCGAACTCGCCCGCCGCCGCGGGATCGTCCAGACACGCCGCAAGACCAACTCCACAAACCTCAACCGCACCAAGATCACCCCACCCACGAAACGGGCAAAACCCGATGAGTCAACGACCAACCCAAAGCTGGCATCTTGACACGAGTCATCAGGCAAGAAATCTGGACGATGCAGGATCTCCCCCGGACGCGAACCGCATCACCCGCCGGTCAGGTGAAGGTCATCTCCTCGGCGTCGTCGAGTTCCTCCGGATGGGCGGGCGTCTGCGGCGCGGTCGGGGCGTCGGGGTCGCGCGCGGGGCGCCGCGGGATGGTCAGGCAGACGAAGGCCGCGACCAGGCAGAGCACGCCGGCGCTCATCCAGGCGGTGCGGTAGGTCCCGTCGACGGTGCGGACCCAGCCGGCGAACGAGGCGCCGATGCCGGCGCCGACCATGTGCGCGGCATACGTCCACCCGAAGACGATGCCCGAGTCGGTGAGCCCGAAGTGCGTGCGGCACAACGCGACCGTCGGGGGCACGGTGGCGACCCAGTCGAGCCCGTAGAACACGATGAACACCCACATCCCCGGCACCACATCGGGGGCGAGGAAGTGGTTGACCGTGAACAGCGACAGGCCGCGCAGCCCGTAGTAGCCGAGCAGCAGCAGCCGCGGATCCATCCGGTCGGTCAGCCACCCGGAGGCGATCGTCCCGAACAGGTCGAAGATGCCGACCACCGCCAACAGCCCCGCCGCCGTCGTCGCCGGCATCCCGTGATCGTGCGCGGCCGGAATGAAGTGCGTCTGGACCAGGCCATTGGTCGACCACCCGCAGACGAAGAAGGTCGCCATGAGCGCCCAGAACGTCCACGTCCGGCTGGCCGCGGCGAACACCGCCAGGGCCGCCCGGACCGGCGAGACGGCCGGCGGCGGGACCGGGAGGGCATCGGCGGAGCCGGGGACCGCGCCATACGGGATGAGGCCGATGTCCTGCGGCCGGTCCCGGATGAACACGGCGACGAGCGCCATCGTGATCAGCGCCAGCCCGGCGACGATGCCGGCCGCCCAGCGCCAGCCGTAGCTCGTGGCGGTGGCCGCGATCGCGGGAAGGAAGAGCAACTGGCCGGTCGCGTTGGCGCCGGAGAAGATCCCGGTCACCAGCCCGCGGCGCTCGACGAACCAGCGGTTGGCGATGATCGCGCCGAGGACGAGCGCCATCGACCCGGTCGACAGGCCGATGACCACCCCCCACAGCAACCACAACTGCCACGGCGCGGTCATCAGCGTCGTCGCCGCGGACGCGAGACCGACGATCGCCAGCGACACCGACACCACGCGCCGCGGCCCGAACCGCTCGAGCAGGGCCGCGGCGAAGGGCGCGATCAGGCCATAGAGGACGAGGTTGAGGCTGACCGCGCCCGCGGTCGTCGCCCGGGTCCAGCCGAACTCCCGCTCGATCGGCTCCATGAGCACCCCGGTCGAGGACCGGAACGCCGCCGCCGCGACGAGGGCGGCCAGCGTGATGCCCGCGACGAACCAGGCCCTCCGCGGATACGCACGACCCGCGGACGGCGCCTCCGCCCTGCCGTCCCCCACACGCCCGTTGGCCATAAGGCGCATCATGACAGAGGCCGCCGACGGCAGCGCCGGTTTGTGGCAGGCTCGCTCGCATGACCGAGACCCCGCTGTGCCCGGATCAGGTTGCGCAGGAGTTCGCCGCGGAGGCCGACCGGCTCCTCGACTTCACCCGGGCGTCCGCGGTCAAGGGCGGGTTCGGCTGGCTCGACGACACCGGGGCCGTCGAGGAGCGCGACATCCAGCTGTGGATCACCTGCCGGATGACCCACGTGTGCGCGCTCGGCCACCTCCTGGGCCGGCCCGGGTTCCTCGAACTCGTCGAGCACGGTGTCGACGCCCTCGGGCGCACCTTCCACGACCACGACCACGACGGGTGGTATGCCGCGATCTCCCCCGACGGGCGCCGGCCGGCGGACGCGACCAAGGCGGCATACGCGCACGCGTTCGTTATCCTCGCCGGGTCGAGTGCTCAGGTCTGCGAGGCGCGGGGCGCGGACGACCTCCTGTCCGCGGCGCTCGCGGTGAGCGACCGGCACTTCTGGGACGACTCGGCCGGGATGGTCCGGGAGAGCTTCACCGCGGACTGGCGCCGCGAGGAGGCCTACCGGGGGATCAACGCCAACATGCACACCGTCGAGGCCTACCTCGCCGCCGGCGACGTCACCGGCGACGAGCGCTGGCACGAGCGGGCCGGGCGGATCGTCACCCGGACGATCGACGGCTTCGCCCGCGGCAACGGCTGGCGCATCCCCGAGCACTTCTCGCCCGACTGGGAGCCGCTGCCGGACTACAACCGGGATGATCCCGCGCACCCCTTCCGGCCGTATGGCGCGACCATCGGGCACGCGCTCGAGTGGACCCGGTTGACCCTCGCCACGGCCGCGACCCTCGGGGGACCGGAGTGGGAGTGGGCGACGCCCGCGGCCACCGCCCTGACCGACCGGGCGATCGCCGACGGGTGGGCGGCGGACGGGGCGGACGGGTTCGTCTACACGACCGACTGGGACGGGACGCCGGTGACCCGGGCCCGGATGCACTGGGTGGTCACCGAGGCGCTCGGCGCGGCGTGGGCGCTGCAGCACGTGACCGGCGACGCGCGCTGGGCGGGGTTGTTCGGGACGTGGTGGGACTACGCGAAGGCGCACCTGCTCGACCTCCAACGCGGGTCCTGGTATGCCGAACTCGCGCCCGACAACACCCCCGCCGCGGGGACCTGGTCGGGCAAACCCGACACCTACCACGCGGTCCAGGCGATGCTCCTGCCCCGCCTGCCGCTCACCCCGTCTTTCGCCTCGGCCCTCGCGGAGGTTCCGCGCTGATACCTCGCCGCCGGATGGTGAGCCTAGGGTGTGGGTCATGAACCGTCCGTGGCGGACCTTCGACTGGAGCCTGCGTTCGTGCGGGATCCACGGGCACATCACCTACCGTCCGGCCGAGCCGGAGTTGGCGGCCCGGCTCAGTGCGGAGACCGCCGCCGGACCGGCCTGGCGCTGCCTGCGCTGCGAGACGTATGTCGCGGGCGAGCCCACCGGGTCCGGGCCCGCCGACCACGCCCCGCTGGTGTTGCGCGGCCGACAGTTGCGGGACGCCTTCATCCTGCGGCTGCTGGCGATCGAGCGCGGCATCCGGGGGGTGCTCCTGCTGGCCCTGGCGTACGGAATCCACCGCTTCGACGGTGCCCAGGACTCCCTGCAGCGCGTCTTCGCCTCCTATCTGCCGGCCCTGCGGCCGCTGGCCGACAAGCTCGGGGTCGACCTGAACACCCTCGGCCCGGTCGTGCTGATCCGGCGCGCCCTCGAAGCCCGGCACTCGACCCTCACCTGGGTGGCGCTCGCCGTCCTCGGCTACGGCCTCCTGCAACTCGTCGAGGGGACCGGGCTCTGGCTGATGCGCCGGTGGGGTGAGTACGTCGCGGTCGTCGGCACGTCGATCTTCCTGCCCCTGGAGGTCTACGAGATCATCGAGAAGGTCACCACCCTGCGGATTCTGGCCCTGACCGTCAACGTGGCGGCGGTCGCCTATCTGTTGTGGAGCAAGCGGCTGTTCGGGATCCGCGGGGGCCACGCGGCCTTCGAGGCCGAACGCCACTCGGCCTCGCTGATGGAGGTGGAGCGGGCGGCGGTCGCCGAGCACGCGGCCTCGGCCTGACCGACTCAGCCGTGGTGTCCGGCGGACTGCTCGGCCAGCGCCCGGCTCTGGTGACGGTGCCCATAGAACTCGTACGACACCACGACCAACCCCGGCGCGAGGCACAACAAGATCAGGCAGACCGCGATCGGGACGTGGGCGAGCGTCATACCGACCGACGCGAGGATGACCAGGCAGGTCCCGGCGACGGTGACCGGGTGCAGCCGGTCCGGTGAGCGGAAGAGATAGAACCACAGCGCAAACAGCGTCAGGACGAACACCAGCACCGGGATCGCCACCGCGAGCACCGCGCCGGTCTCACCGATGGTCACCCACGCGTACTCCTCCGGATCGTGGTGCGCCTCGAGGTAATAGGCCACGATGTGGAGCCCGGCCCCGAGGGCCGCGATCGCCCCGAACATCGGGATGTGCCCATACCCGAACCCGAAGCTGCGCTCCCGCCGCGCATGCAGGATCCCGGCGAAGTCCACGGCGAAGTAGTTCCACCACAACGCGAAGGTCAGCCCCATGCTCGCCAGCGCGACCAGCGCCGACTCCAGCGTCCACCCCTGCGCGGTGACCGCGGCGCCGAGGCTGACGACGCTCCCGACGACGCCCTCGCCGAGGGCGATGATCGCCAGCAGCGAATAGCGCTCGGCGATGTGGTGGGCGTGCCACGGTGTGCCGCCCTCCTTCTTCTCGGCGAGCAGCGGTCCGAGGCATTCGATGCCGACGAGCACGGCGGCGCAGACAGCGAAGACGATCAGCGAGGTGTTGGCGATGGCGAGCACGACCCAGCCGACCTGCGCGACGGCGATGGCCGCGGCATACGTCAGGCAGGTCCGGCGCTGCGGGCACTGGCGCGCGGCGCGCAGCCACTGGGTGAGCATGGCGACCCGCATGACGACGTAGCCGATGACGAGGATCCGATTGTCCACGTGCTCGCCGTGCTCGATCGACGCGAACAGCGCCGGCATCCCCAGCGCGAACACGACGACGCCGATCATCTGCACCATCGTCGTCAGCCGGTAGGCCCAGTCGTCGGTGTCGTAGGCCGAGGCGAACCAGCTGAAGTTGATCCACGCCCAGGTGATCCCGAAGATCGCGAAGCAGAATCCGGCGACCCCCGCCCACACGTGCCCGCCGGCGACCATGTGCGCCATCTCGTTGCCCGCGTTGGCGAACGCGACGACGAAGGTCAGGTCGAAGAGCAGTTCCAGCGGCGTCGCCGCCCGTCCCTTCTCCTCCGGGTCGCGCCCGCTCATCTGCCGTATGCCGTGCGCCAGCGTCCGCGCGCTCCGCGCCGCGGGCGTGGCGTGGGTGGGTGCCGTCATCGTGTCCTTCGCTCGTTCGGGTCCGTCGGCATTCTCCCCGATCCGTGCGTATGCCGCTCCGCCCCCTCAGCCTGTCGGGCTTCGCTGTCCGAGGGCGCCCAAATACATCGAGCAAGATGTACATATCGCGATATGTACATAAGGTTCGATGTGTATATTTGACAGATGGTCGACTCTGCGCAGCGACTCCCCATCGTGCCGATGCCGCTCGCCGTTGGCACGCCACCCGACAACAAGAACATCGTCGGTCGCGAGGCGACGGTCGCCGAGGTGTGCGACCTGTTGATCACGGGCACATCGGTGGCGTTGACCGGGGATCGGCGCTACGGCAAGTCGTCGGTGAAGAACCTCATCGTCGAGGAGCTTCCGACGCGCGGAGCGCGAATCGTCGCGATCAGCGCCCAACGCCAGAGCTTGACCGACGTCGTCAGTGCACTCATCACGCAGATTCGCGGCAGCCTTGACGGGGGCGCCCTGGGCGACTTCGACAAATGGTCGGTCCAGGTCAAACTGGGCCCAGCCACCCTGACCCGCGAGTCCGCGGCGGCCCGGGAGCGGGCGGAGGCGACCCTGGAGGGCGCCATTCGCACGGTGGCTTCGCTCACCCGCGACCGCCTGGTGCTGGCGATCGACGAGGTCCCCGAACTCTTCATCGCCAACCGCGAGGACGGCGCGGCGTTGGTCCGGATGCTGCGTCGGATCCGCCAGGAACATCCGACGCGGGTCTCCATGCTCCTCCTGGGGTCCATGGGCCTGCACCACGTCGACCGCGCGGCACCCGGCGCGTTCAACGACGTCACCTCGATCGCGGTCGGGCCCATCTCCGAGCGCGACGGTGTCTACCTGGCACGATGCCTGATGCTCGGCGCCGCCGTGACCTGTCAGGACGGAGAGGTGCCCGTTGCTCAGGCGACCTACGCTGCCGCGGAGGGGATTCCGTATTACGTCCATCACCTGGTGCGGATGGCGAGCCGGCGCGACGGCCGTCGCATCCACTCCCACGACGTCGCGTCCGAAGTGGCGGCAGCCCTGTCCGACGAGCAGGACCCCTGGAACATGCGGCACTACACCGACCGCGTGCCCGGCTATTACGGCCCTCAGGCCGACCTCGCGTATGCCGCCTTGGACGCGTATGCCGTGTCCCCGGCGCCGATGGACGTCGACGCCCTGGTCGCCGACCTCGGGCACACGGGAGTCGAGGTCGAGCGGGCAACCATGGTCACGCTGCTGCGGGATCTGACCCTCGACCATTACCTGAGGGCGGGTGGCGGAGATCCGCACCGGGTGCGCCATGAGTGGTCGAGTGCCCTGGTGCGCGAGGCCTGGCGGCTGCGGCGGCAGGTATGACGAGCGCCCACCCGGCCTACACGCCCACCGTCCTCACCGATGCCGACCTCGACTTCATCACCGTCGCCAGGGAACGCGAGATCGCCGACATGGTCGGCCGGTTGCGCCAGGCGGCGACAACCGGCGCCCGCCCGCACACGCTGGTGATCGGTCCGCGGGGCGCCGGGAAGACCCACCTGCTCACCGTGGCCACGCGGCGTGCGTTCGCCGACCCCGAGATCGCTGGTCGGCTGGTCCTCGCCCGGATCCCCGAGGACGCGCACATGGTGACGTCCTATGAGGACCTGCTGCGCGAGATCGTCCGCGAACTCGGCGGGGACATCCGCCAGGCGGCCGAGGCGCGGAGGCTGCGGCATACCGGCGCCTTGGAACGGATGGTCGAAGACTTGGTGGGAGACCGGGTCCTCGTGCTGTCCATCGAGAACCTCGATCGCGTCTTCGATGACCTCACGCGCAACGGAGCGGCCGCCCTGCGCGGCTTCGTCGAGACCGAGCGCAATATCCTGTTGTTGGCGTCCACCCCCGCGTTGTCGGATGCGATCCGCAACCGCGACGAGCCGTTTTTCGGGTCGTTCAACCAGGAGCGGCTGACTGACCTGACCCTGGCCGAAGGGACCGAACTCGTGCGGCGCCGAGCCGTCCGGGGCGGCGATGTGGAACTCGCCGAGTTCGTCACCTCCAGGACCGGTCAGGCCCGCCTGGCCGCGATCGCGCACCTCGCCGGCGGATCACCTCGGTTGTGGCACATCCTCGCTGACGCGGTCGACGTGACCGGCCTCGATGCGGTCATCCCCACGGTCGAGGCGATGCTCGAGCAACTGGCGCCCTACTACCAGGCCCGCCTGAGTGAACTCGCGCCGACCGAGCGCCACCTCGTCATCGAGCTCGCCCGTGGCGACGGCATGCGCACGGTGAAGGACTTGGCCGACAGCGTCGGCATCGGCGAGCGGCAGGCGGCGACCGCGATGAAGGAGTTGACTCGGGGTGCCTGGGTGACCTCGACCAAGCTGCCCGGAACCGACCAACGGCTGACCTGGTACGACCTGCGCGAGGGCCTGTTGCGCCACCACGTGCAATACCGGGAGAACGACGGCGAGCCGCTGCGGGTCTTGATCGAGTTCCTCCGGCTGTGGTTCTCGCAGGAGGAGCGACTGGACCTGCTGGCTGGCGCGTCGAAGGATGGGCGCGGCACGGACCTCCTCGCCCGCAGCTTCCTGCGCGACGCTCCGCTGCGCGCGGACTTTGGCTGGGCCACTGGTGACGTCCGCGACTTGCTGGCCGAGGCTCGGCGGGACATGGCTTTCGTGCGGGAGGCGCTTGGTCGGGTAGAACCAACGCAGCGGCAGGCCCTCCTGGCACGTGCCCTCCTGGAGTTGGGCGCTGACTCGGACAATCGCCGTTGGCTACTCGATATCGGGGGCGAGCCGGGGATGGTCATGGACCTCGCGCATGCACTCGACGGGGACGCGTCGGCCCGGGCCCGGCTCCCCGCCGAAATCCGCGCGATTCTCGACCGACGAACCCTGGTGGTTGATCGCTAGTCGTCTCGTCCTGTGACGCGGGCGACCCGAGGCGCGCGGGCGGTCGGCGCGTGCCTACGATCGAGCCCGTGCCCGCCGAGCCCGCCATTGCCGAAACCGTCGCCCCACCGGAGCCCGCGCCCCACGGGGCCGAGCCGGCGACCGCGCCCGTCCTGACCTGCGAGATCACCGACGGGGTGGCGCAGGTCCGGCTCAACCGGCCGGAGAAGCGCAACGCCCTGAGCCTGGAGTTGATGCACGAACTCCAACGGACCGCCCACCGGCTCGCCGCGGATCGCAGCCTCCGGGCGGTCGTGATCGCCGGCAACGGCAAGGCCTTCTGCGCCGGCATCGACCTCAGCGTCCTCGCCGACGCCAAGGGCAGCTTCGTCAAGGGCTTCCTGCCCCGGCCCCGCGGGACCAACCTCTTCCAGGAGGCGTGCTGGGCCTGGCGCCGCATCCCGGTGCCGGTGATCGCGGTCGTCCACGGCACCTGTTTCGGCGCCGGCATCCAGCTCGCCCTCGCGGCCGATTTCCGGTTCACCACCCCGGACGCCCAGTGGTCGGTGATGGAGAGCAGGTGGGGCCTGGTCCCCGACATGTCCGGCGTCCACGCCCTCTCCCAGCTGGTCCGGATCGATGTCGCCAAGCGGATGTCGATGACCGGTGAGGTCGTCACCGGCGAGCAGGCGGCCGACCTCGGCCTGGCGAGCGCCGCCGCGCCCGATCCGCATACGGCCGCACGGGAATTGGTCGACGCGATCCTGGTCCGCTCGCCCGACTCGGTCGCCGCGAGCAAGCGACTGTTCGACGACACCTGGCATGCGGGTGCCCGCCGCACCTTCGCCCGCGAGCGGGCCGAGCAACTGCGCCTGCTGTTCGCGCGCAACACCGCCATCGCCCGGAAGGCGGCCACGAGCGGGGAGCGCGCGGCATACGAGCCCCGTCCACGCTGACGGGAGGGTCAGCGCGAGGTGAGCGAGCTCGGCATCATCACCGCCACGACGCGGCCGGTCGCCACCAGTGTGCCGTCGGCGGTGACGCCGATCGCGGTGACGACCTTGCGGTCGGTGATCTCCTCGATCACCCCGCGCGCCGTCAGCGGCACGCCCATCGGTGTCGGCGCGAGATAGTCCACGTGCAGCGACGCGGTGACGAACCGCAGCGGCGGGTCCTCGCCGATGGCCCGGCCCAGGCGCCGCGCCATCGCCCCGGCCGCGCTCCCGGTCCCGTGACAGTCGATGAGCGAGGCGATCAGCCCGCCGTAGACGTAGCCCGGGATCGCCGTGTATCTCGGGTCCGGCGTCAGCGTCGCCACCGTCTCCTCCCCGTCCCACACGCTGCGGACGTGCAGGCCGGCCGCGTTGAGCCGCCCGCACCCGTAGCAGTGCGCCACGTCCTCGGGGTAGTGATCCTGGAAGGCGTCGTCGCTCACACCCCCAGCCTAGGATCGCCGGTATGGAGTTCCGCTCGGCATACGCACACGGCTTCGCCCGGGTCGCGGCGTGCACCCTCCCGGTCGCTCTCGCCGACCCGGCCGCCAACGCCGAGGCCGTCCTCGCGGTGGCCCGCGAGTGTCACGACGAGGCGGTCGCGCTCGCGGTCTTCCCGGAGCTCTGCCTGACCGGCTATTCCCTCGAGGACCTCTTCCTCCAGGACCCCCTCCTCGACGCCGCCACAGCGGCGGTCGCCCATGTCGTCGAGGGCTCCCGCGACCTCCTTCCCGTGCTGGTCGTCGGCGCGCCGCTGCGTCACGGCAACCGGATCTTCAACTGCGCCATCGTCATTCACCGGGGCGAGATCCTCGGGGTCGCGCCCAAGGCCTACCTGCCGACCTATCGCGAGTTCTATGAGAAGCGGCACTTCGCCGCTGGCGACGACCAGCGTGGCGGCACGATCACGATCGGTCGCGCCGAGGTCCCCTTCGGCACCGACCTGATCTTCACCGCTACGGACACCCCCGGACTCGACCTCCACGTCGAGGTCTGCGAGGACATGTGGGTCCCGATCCCGCCGAGCGCCGAGGCCGCCCTGGCCGGCGCGGCCGTCCTCGCCAATGTCTCCGGCAGCCCGATCACCGTCGCCAAGTCCTACGACCGCAAACTCCTGTGCGAGTCCGCCTCCTCCCGCTGCACCGCCGTCTATGTGTATGCCGCTGCCGGAGAAGGCGAATCGACCACCGACCTGTCGTGGGACGGGCAGACGATGATCTATGAGTGCGGCGCGCTGCTCGCCGAGACCGAGCGCTTCCCGGCCGGCCCTCGCCGCAGCGTCGCCGATGTCGATCTCGACCTCCTCCGCCAGGAGCGGATCCGGCAGGGCACCTTCGACGACAACGCCCGCACCCACGCCGCGCGCACCGACGCCTTCCGCCGCATCCCCTTCACTCTCGACCCGCCCCTGACCGACATCGGGCTGCGCCGCAAGGTCGACCGATTCCCGTTCGTCCCCGACGAGGAGGAGCGCCTCGCCCTCGACTGCTACGAGGCGTACAACATCCAGGTCTCCGGGCTCGAGCGGCGGCTGCGCAGCATCGGCCAGCCGAAGATCGTCATCGGTGTCTCCGGCGGCCTGGACTCCACCCACGCCCTGATCGTCGCCGCCAAGGCGATGGACCGCCTCGGCCGCCCCCGCACCGACATCCTCGCCTTCACCATGCCCGGGTTCGCGACGAGCGAGCACACCAAGACCAACGCGACCGCCCTGTCCGAGGCGCTCGGGGTCACCTTCGAGACCCTCGACATCCGGCCTGCGGCCCGTCAGATGCTCACCGAGATGGGTCACCCCTTCGGCCGCGGCGAGGAGGTCTATGACGTGACCTTCGAGAACGTCCAGGCCGGCCTGCGCACCGACTTCCTCTTCCGGCTGGCCAACCAGCGCGGCGGGATCGTCCTCGGCACCGGCGACCTGTCCGAACTCGCCCTCGGCTGGTGCACCTACGGCGTCGGCGACCAGATGTCCCACTACGGCGTCAACGCCGGCGTCCCCAAGACCCTCATGCAGCACCTGATCCGGTGGGTCGCCGCCTCGGGCCAGTTCGACGCCGGCGTCGGGCAGATCCTCGCCTCGATCCTCGACACCGAGATCTCCCCGGAGCTGGTCCCCCAGAAGGAAGGCGAGAAGCCGCAGAGCACCGAGGACGCGATCGGACCCTATTCCCTGCAGGACTTCACGCTCTATCACGTCCTGCGCCGCGGCTACCGGCCGAGCAAGATCGCCTTCCTCGCCCATCACGCGTGGTCCGACGTGAACGCGGGCGAGTGGCCGCCGAACTACCCCGAGAGCCGGCGCACGGCATACGACCTGGCGACGATCCGGCGCTGGATGCAGGTCTTCCTGCGCCGCTACTTCGCCAACCAGTTCAAGCGGTCGGCGCTGCCCAACGGCCCCAAGGTCATCTGCGGCGGCTCCCTCTCCCCCCGCGGCGACTGGCGTATGCCGAGTGACGCCTCCGCGCGCGCCTGGCTCGCCGAACTCGAGGCGAATGTCCCGGAGTCCTGACTCCGTGGGTCTGTCCGAAGAACGGTGCAACGTCATCGACGCGGACGTCGCCGATGCGCCTGGCGTGAGCCTGGCGTGACTTCTCAGCAGTTCGTCACGTTGGTTCCGATGTAGGTGCCGTCGACGTGACAATCAACCCGAACGTCGACCGACTGATCCTTCTGCGCCTCGACGGGTGGCAGCGACTGGGTCGGCGGTCGCGAGTAGGAGAGAGCCGGCGACGACCACAGTCGCAGCAGCGATCGCAGAAACCCGTGCAGCCACGCGACGAGGGTTGTGGCGCGCTCGCATGACTATTGAGGCGGCGAGTCTGCGGCGCCACCGAGCCAGTATTGGTGGCGTCTGTCACCGCATGTGCAACCAGGGCCGATGCAGCTTGAACGTCCGGCCACTGATCTCCGTCGGTGTGATGCAGACGACGACGAGTTTCGTCGTGTCGACCCACGGTCGCAGCGGAAGGGTGTCGACGAAGTCGGCCTCGTCACCCTCCAGCACAACGGCCGACCCCCGCAGGACGACGCTGGTCGCCGCCTCGTCGGTGATGTCGTCGATCTCGAAGGCGACGTCACTGTTCATGACGACGCCGAGCAGCTTGCTCCCCTCGGCCGTCCGGAACACCAGCCGGTCGTCGTCGACGCAGTAGTTGATCGGCGTGATGTGGACCTCGCCGGCAAGGTGAAAGGCCAACCGGCCGAACTCGTTCTGCCGCAGGAGTTCCCAGCACTGTTCTTCGCTCAGGACGGTGACGGGACTGTCGTCGAGCATGCTCTCCTCCTCGAGCGGGCGGGTGGACACCGGTCGGCTCCACGTCGTGGAGTCAAAACTAACCCCTCCGGGTCCCGGGCACGAGGCCGGGGATACGCCTCATCAGCCGCCGCTCCCGGCGATCGTCACATCCGTCCCCTTCAGGGTGGCGGCGAACCCATCGGGCCGGACCGTCACGGCCGTCAGCCGCAGCCCGGGCGGGATCCCCTGGATGCTCTGCTGGATCGTCACGACCTCCTGGGCGGCGGCGGTGAGGGCGTCGTTGACGAATCCCGGGAGTCCGACGTCGATCGTCCGTGGCTCGATCCGCAGGTCCCCGTTCACGGCACTGACGGCGCCGGTCGCGCGGATGGTCAGGTCCTGGCCGAGGACGGTCGCCGTGCGTCGGACCCCGGCGAGTCCGCCGCCCGCGTCATACAGGACGACCCCGTGACCGACTTGAGTCGCCGCCACGTCGAACGGGAGGGTCGCGGTCACCGTCACCGCCCCGACGCGCAGTCCCCCGGCCGTCACCCGGACATTCGTCCCCGTCGCGTGGACGTTGCGCAGCGGTCCCTCCGGCGTGACCAGTGCGGACGAGGTCAGGTCGACGTCGCCGAGCCACGTCTCACCCGGCCCGAGGTCGGTCGGCGGCGCGCTCGGACTGACCCCCGGCCCGAGCGGAACCTCGTGCGGCGTTCGAGTGCCGAGGTCACCGGCATACGAGACGAGGATCCATGCGGCGGCGACGACAAGGGCGAGCATGGTCGCCATCCCGGCGAGGAACCGCCGCATGCCGTATGCCGCTAGCTCGCGTCCGCGGCCACCGCGCCGTCGGCGGTGCTCACCCGGGCGGGACCGTCCAGTCGGATGGTCTCGATCCGGAAGTCCCGCGCCCGGAGGCGGTCGGCGAGGACGGTGCCGATCGCGGTGGCCGGGGTGAGGACGCCGGCCATGTCGGGGAGGTCGTCGACGGCGAGGGCGAGGCCCGCCTGGCTGAGCATGATCGCGGTGCCGGAGTAGCCGGGGTCGGCCTTGGCGGCGAACACCGTCCGATAGCGCGCCCCACCCGTGGTCACCGACTCGATCTCCATGCGGAACCGGCCGTTCTTCTGGTTCTCGGGGCTGGGCCCCTCGCCGGGCTTGGGCAGCACCCGGTCGAGCACCGCGCGCGTGGCCGCGAACCGCATCCCGCCGGCCACGCCCAGCAACCCCGCGGTCATCCCGGTCGCCATGACCGGCGCGGTCAGCGAGGTGCCGAAGTCCATCACCTCCTGGTAGCGGAACCCGCGACCGTAGGCGTGTCCGAGGAGGGCGTTGCTGCGCCGGACGATCCGGGTGTTGAACGACGCCATGACGAACGGGCCGATCCAGTGCCCGTCCGCCCCCCGGCGAACCGGGACGCTGCTGGCGAGGCCCTTGACGAGGTCCAGCGGGTTGGTTGCCTTGGCGCGCGGGCCGCGGGCGGAGGACGGTTCGGCGGAGCGATCCGGGCTCAGGCCATAGGGGTCGGCGACGATCTCGGCGTTCTCCGAGTCGGCCATCTCGATCGCCTGCTGGCGCATCGAGTCGATGGTGCCGCCGCTGAAACCACCGCGCAGGCTGCGGACGAAGAGGGTGGTGTGGGTGAGATCGCCATCGCCGTTGGCGCGGGCGGTCTCGGCGAGCTCCAGGGTGCCGATGTCGGAGGGGATGGAGTCGAAGCCGCAGGCATGAACGATCCTGGCGCCGCTCGCCTTCGCCGTCTCGTGGTTGCGGTCGGCACTCTCCCGGACGAAGAGCACCTCGCCGGTGAGGTCGGCATAGTGCGTGCCCGCCTCGGCGCACGCGGCGACGAGGGGGAGGCCGTAGCGGGCATACGGTCCGACCGTCGTGACGACGACCTTCGTCGACTCGGCGAGCGCGCGGACCTGGGCGGGATCGCCGGCGTCGGTCTCGATGACGCCCCAGTCGCGGGCCGCGGCGGGCAGGCTCGCCCGGACGGCCTCGACCTTGGCGCGGGAACGCCCGGCGAGGGCGATCCGCACGCCGGCGGGTGCCGTCGCCGCCAGTTCCGCCGCCGTCAGGGCGCCGACGAACCCGCTCGCGCCGAAGAGGACGAGGTCGTATGCGCGCTGCGTTGCCGTCATGGCGCGCAGTCTAGGTCGCCGCCCCGCCCCCCACCCCGTCGAGTGGCCGGTTCAGCCCCGTCGAGAGGCCGGTTCAGCCCCGTCGAAAGGCCGGTTCAGCCCGCGAGTTCGGCCTCGGAACGCAGGATGCAGAACTCGTTGCCCTCGGGGTCGGCGAGCACGACCCACCCCGAGCCCGGACCCCGTATGCCGCGATGGTCGGCGACCTGCGTCGCGCCGAGGGCGAGCAGTCGGGCGAGTTCCTCGTCCCGTGTCCCCGACCCCGCCCGGGGACGCAGGTCGAAGTGGATCCGGTTCTTCACCGTCTTGCCCTCGGGCACCTCGAGGAACAGGATCTTGTGTCCCGATTCGGGATCGAGGATCAGGCATTCCTCGTGGCCCGGCTCGTTCGGGTCGTCGGGATCGTCGGTATAGCCGAGGACCCCCCTCCAGAACTCCGACAGCGCGAAGGCATCGGCACAGTCGACCGAGGTGTGGGAGACGAAGGAGGTCATGTGCGGCAGGCAACCACACGGCATACGGTCGGGGCCAGGCCTTTTGAACATCCGCGCCGCGCGGGGACCGGGACGGGCAGGATGGGCACACGCCCACGCACGGGCGCAGGACCCCGATGGGGAGGAGATCGACGCGATGACCAGCGAGCCGGGCGAGGACGCGGACCCGTCGGCGGGGACGGTCGTCTCGGACGGCGGTGACGACGGCGGTGCCGACGGCGGCGCGGTCACCTCCGACGCCGAGGACTGGGGGACATTGTCGGCCGGCAGCGACCCGGAGTTCGGCGACGCCGAGCCCGGTGGCTCCGCCGACGAGGAGCGTGGGCTCTGAACGCGCTCGCCCGGCTGATCGGCATACCGGAGCCGGACTTCGCCGCGGAGCACTGGGGCCGCGCCCCCCTCCTGACTCGGGCCGCGGACAATCCCGCGTCCGCGCTCGGCGACCTGTTCGACAACGCCGCCGCCGACACCCTCCTCGCCGAACGCGGCCTGCGCACCCCCTTCCTGCGGGTCGCCAAGGACGGCCGGACGTATGCCGCGGCCGACTTCACCGCCCCCGGCGGCGTCGGCGCCGAGATCGGCGACCAGCTCGACGAGACCCGCCTGCTCGAGCTCTTCGCCGACGGCGCGACGCTGGTCCTCCAGGGCCTGCACCGCACGTGGGCGCCGGTGCGCGCGTTCGCGGCCGACCTCGCCGCGGACCTCGGCCATCCGGTCCAGGTCAACGCCTACATCACGCCGCCGCAGAACACCGGGTTCAGCGATCACTACGACGTGCACGACGTGTTCGTGGTCCAGGTCGCCGGGAGCAAGACGTGGCGCGTCCGGCCGCCGGTCCTGCGACACCCGCTGCGCAGCCAGCCCTGGGAGAACCGGAAGGCGGCCGTCCAGGAGGCGGCCACGCGCCCGCCGCTGCTGGAGACGACCCTCGAACCCGGCGATGTCCTCTATCTCCCGCGCGGCTTCATCCACGCGGCCACCGCCCGGGGCGCGGTGAGCACGCACCTGACGATCGGCATCCACACCTGGACCGGCCACCATGTCGGGGAACGCCTCCTCGCGTATGCCGCGCGCCGCCTCGCCGCGGACCCGGCGGTCCGGGCGTCGTTGCCGCTCGGCGTCGACCTCTCCGATCCCGATGTCGTCTCGAATCCCGCTGTGGCACAGGCGGTCACGACAGCCCGGGAGGCGCTGATCGCGGCCCTCCGGGAGGTCCCGGCGGACGCGCTCCTGCGCGAACTCGCCGTGCCGAACCGGTCCGCCACCCGACCCGCCCCGGTCGGGCCGATCGCGACGGTCGAGGCGTCCGACACGCTCACCCCGGATCACGTCCTCGTGCTGCGGCGGCACCTCGCGGTGACGGCGACCCGGGGGAGCGACGGGCTCGTCCTCGAGTCACGCGCCGGCCGGCGGGCCATCGCCGCGGCGGACGACGCGCCGGTCACGGCCTTCCTCGCCGCCGGTCGCTCAAGCGTGCGCGACCTCGGGATCGACCTCGCCCGGCGGTTGCTGCGGGCGGGGATCGCGCAGGTCGGCGTGGACGAGCCCGTGACCGGGTCATGACGGCGGCCTGGTTCCCGTGCTCCGACGGCGCGCGGGGGCGCGGCGACCCGCTGATCGCGACCGCCCCGCCCGTCCGTCGGTGGCTGCTGCTCGAGCAGCCACGCGGGTGGCCGGAGAAGCTCATGGCGAGCCCGGATCTCGACGGGGCGCGGCCGCGGATCCAGGCCGCCGTCGTCGCGCGCCGCGGGCGCGTGCTGTTCATCCGGCGACCGGGCCGGCACGACCCGGGTGGCCTGCGCCGCTGGTTCGTCGTCGATCCGCTGACCCGGACCGAGTCGCGAGGAGTGTGGGAGCCCGGCCCCGGACTGGACGAGGCCCTGTCGGCGTTCGAGTCCGGCGGCGGGCTGGCCGACGCGGTCGCGGTCCGGCTCCTCGTCTGCACGCACGGCCGCCACGACCAGTGCTGCGCGGTGCGGGGCCGACCGGTGGCCGCGGCCGTGTCCGACCTGTTCCCACAGGAGACCTGGGAGTGCAGTCATCTCGGCGGTGACCGGTTCGCCGGGAATCTCGTCGTCCTGCCCAGCGGCACGATGTATGGCGATCTCGACCCCGCCGCTGCCGTCGACGTCGTCCTCTCGCACCGGGAGCACCGCGTCGCCGCCACCCACCTGCGCGGCGTCACGACGATTCCCCCCGTCGGGCAGGCGGCCCTGACCGGGGTCCTGGCCGAGCTGGGCCCGGGGCCGCTCGGCGACCTGACCGCCCGCATCCGACCCGGCGGCGGACCGGACCTCTGGTGGGTCCTCGTCAGTGGCCATCCCCTGGCGCCGGAGGTCGAGGTCGAGGTGCGGCGCGGCATACTGCCCCCGGCGCGACGGGCGTGTCGTGCGGCGAAGGAGGAGATCGCGGTGACCTACCAGGCGGTGGTCGTGGGCGCTGTGGGTGCGTCGAAGAGCGGAGCGGAGATCGCGGTCAGGGAGGACTTGTCATGACCCGGCCGTCCGACGGAGTGGGTCTCGGCGACGCGGATCTCGGCCCGCTCGCCGAGCGGGAGTTCGCCGCCGTGCTCTTCGACATGGACGGCACGCTGATCGATTCCACCCCGTCGGTGGAGCGCAGCTGGGCGATCTGGGCCGGCGAGTTCGGAGTGGACCTCGGACGGCTGCGGTTCTTCCACGGCGTTCCGTCGGCTGCGGTCATCGCCCAGGTCCTTCCGCCGGACGTGCGGGCGGTCGCCGACCGGCGCCTGCGCGAACTCGAGATCGCCGATGCCCGGGACATCCCCCAGCTACCGGGAACGGCCGCGGCCATGGCCGCGCTCGCCGGGTCGGGTCGATTCGCCATCGCGACCTCGTGCACCGCCGACCTCGCCGCGGCTCGGGTGGCGGCGTCGGCGCTCGACCGACCGCCCGTGCTGGTCACCGCGTCCGACGTCGCGCACGGCAAGCCGTCACCCGACCCCTATCTCGCGGCCGCCCGCGGACTCGGCGTCTCACCCACGGAGTGCCTCGTGGTGGAGGACGCCCTCGCCGGGCTGGCGGCGGGGAAGGCGGCCGGCTGCGCGACTCTGGCGGTGACCACCACCACGAGTCGCGAGCGGCTCCTCGCCAGCGGTGACGCCGACGCGATCGTCGCCTCCCTCGCCGACGTCACCTTCACCCCGACGGCCACCGGCGTCCGCGTCGACCCACCGGTCCGCTGACGACCGGTCCGGCGCACCGATCCGGCGGGGGGAGTTCCCCGGTTACCAACCAGTAGGTAGCATCGGCGCCCATGGATGCGGACGCCGTCGTCGTCGGCCACGGCCTGGCCGGGCTCGTCGCCACCACCGAGCTGCTGCGGGCCGGGCGCCGGGTCATCCTCCTCGACCAGGAGAACGCCGCCAACCTCGGCGGGCAGGCGCACTGGTCCTTCGGCGGGCTGTTCCTCGTCGACTCCCCCGAGCAGCGCCGGCTCGGCATCCGGGACAGTCTCGAGCTCGCCTGGCAGGACTGGGTCGGCAGCGCCGGTTTCGACGGACCGCAGGACTACTGGCCGCGGCGCTGGGCGAGGGCGTATGTCGAGTTCGCCGCCGGCGAGAAGCGCGCCTGGCTGCATGGGCTCGGGATGCGCTGGGTCCCGGTCGTCGGGTGGGCCGAGCGCGGCGACGGGACCGCGGGCGGCCACGGCAACTCGGTGCCCCGCTTCCACATCACCTGGGGCACCGGCCCCGGGGTCGTCGCGCCGTTCGCCGCCCTGGTCCGACAGGGGATTCTCGACGGCCGCGTGGACTACCGACCCCGCCACTGCGTCGATGACATCCTCGTCGGCCCGTCCGGGGCGTATGGCGTGCACGGCCGCGTCCTCGCCCCCGACCCGGCGCCGCGCGGCGTCACCTCGGGGCGCGAGGCCGTCGGGGAGTTCACCGTGGAGGCCGGTGCGGTCGTCGTCACCTCGGGCGGGATCGGCGGCAACCACGACCTCGTCCGGCGGCATTGGCCGGCGCGGCTCGGCACCCCGCCCGCTCGGATGCTCACGGGCGTCCCCGCCCACGTCGACGGCCGTCTGCTCGGCATCGCCGAACGCGCCGGGGCGCGACTGATCAACACCGACCGGATGTGGCACTACGTCGAGGGGATCGAGAACTGGGACCCGATCTGGCCGGGCCACGCCATCCGAATCCTCGGCGGCCCGTCCGCGCTGTGGTTCGACGCCCTCGGCCGCCGGCTTCCCGCGCCGAACTGGCTCGGCTTCGACACCCTCGGGACCCTGCACCACCTGCGGGCGATCGGCCACGACCACTCCTGGCTCGTCCTCAACCGGGCCATCGCCAGCCGCGAGTTCACCCTGTCCGGCTCGGAACAGAATCTCGACCTCACCGACAAGTCCGTCCGCGACGTCGTGCGCCGCCCGATCCAGGGCATGCCCCCATCCGTCCAGGCCTTTCTCGATCACGGCGCCGACTTCGTCCAGGCCCCGACCATCGCCGACCTCGTCGCCCGGATGAACGCGCTCACGCCGCGTTCGCCGCTCGATCCGGCCGCGATCGAGGCCCAGATCCGGCAGCGTGACGCCCAGGTGGCCAACCCCTTCGGGAAGGACGCCCAGCTCGCCGCGATCCGCAACGCCCGCGCCTACCGCGGGGACCGGCTGAGCAAGCGCGCCCACCCGATCCACGCGATCCTCGACCCGGCATACGGACCGCTCGTCGCCGTCCGGCTCCACGTCCTGACCCGCAAGACCCTCGGCGGGATCGAGACCGATCTCGACGGCCGCGCCCTCACCTGGTCCGGCGATCCCCTGCCCGGCCTGTATGCCGCGGGCGAGGTCGCCGGGTTCGGCGGTGGCGGGATGCACGGCTACCGCGCGCTCGAAGGCACCTTCCTCGGCGGCTGCCTCTTCTCCGGCCGCGCCGCCGGACGCGCCGCCGCTGCCGCGGTTGCCTGACGCAAAGATCCACCACGTCGGTGTGGGGTCTTCG
>JBDIAJ010000064.1:0-20683 GCA_039812345.1 Nostocoides sp.
GGCCGTCGATCTCCTGATCGCCGGCTACGCCATCGTCAACGACGCCACGGTGCTGGCCGCCGACCACGACTTCGACTGCATCGCCCGCGTGAGCGACCTGCGGCACGAGTACGTCGCGCCGTCGGCCTGATCGACGAGGCTGCCTGGGCTGATCACTCGTGGTCGGTTGGCACGACCGCTCGGCTAGCGTTTTCGCTGGCGACGCGGGCTGAGGTGGCTCGACCGGTTCATGATTTGCTCACGCCGGATCGGCGTCCCACAGCGCCGGCAAGGCAGCCCTTCGGGCGTCATGGAGATCAAGGCGCTGCTGGCCGCCTGATCTGGAACACCGCTTGCGTGGTCCCTATGGCGCGGAAGCATCCTGAACGACCTCACCACTCGCGCCGCGCAAAGTGCCGCCATGTCTCGCGCAGTGTTCATTGCGTCTCGACACCGGCGGCCGCCGCACCTCAGGCCGGGCACCGGTCTGGTCAGGCCCGGAACCGAGGCACTGGTTGGCAGCGAGGGCAGAAGAATGACGATCGGTTCATGAACTGCTCGCGACGGATCGGCGTCCCGCACCGCCCGCACGGCCGACCCTCCTGGCCGTACGCGGCCAGTTTTCGGTCGAAGTAGCCCGACTGGCCGTTGATGTCGACATACAGCGCGTCGAAGCTCGTCCCGCCCGCGGCCAGCGCGGCGGCCATGACGTCGCGCGCGTGGCCGAGCAGACGGACGACGGCCGGGCGGGTCATCCGGTCCGCCGGCCGTTCTCCGTGCAGCCGCGCCCGCCACAGGGCCTCGTCGGCATAGATGTTCCCGATCCCCGAGACGATGCTCTGGTTGAGCAGCACCCGCTTGATCCCGCTGGCGGAGCGGACGATCCGTCGGGCCGCGGCCCCCCCGTCGAACCGGGGATCGAACGGGTCGCGACCGATGTGCACCACCGGCTCCGGTATGCCGTCCCCGTCCAACGGCGCCAAGGCGAACCCCCCGAACGTGCGCTGGTCGACGAACCGCAGTTGCGTTCCGGAGTCCAGGTCCACTCGCGCGTGCAGATGTCGCGGATCCGCGGCGGACGGGTCGGCGACGAGCATCTGCCCGCTCATCCCGAGGTGGATGATCAGCCCCTCGTCCCCGTCGAGGACGAGCCAGAGGTACTTCCCTCGCCTCGCCGCCTCGACGACGCGCCGGCCGCTCAGCCGGTCGGCGAGGTCGACGGGCCCGGCGAGATGGCGGCGCGCGACCCGGGTTCCGTGGAACTGCGCCGACACGATGGTCCGGCCGGCCACATGATCGGCCAGCCCCCGCCGAACGACCTCGACCTCGGGCAGTTCCGGCATCGTCAGCCCGGCGTCACGGGCAGCGGGATCTCCTGCAACGCCCGCCAGGCCATCGCCGCGGCCCCCTGCTCGGCGTCCTTCTTGGTCCGGCCGGTGCCGGTCCCGCGCACCGACCCGGCGACGACCGCCGCGGCGGTGAACACCTTCTCGTGCTCGGGGCCGGAGTCCTCGATCCGGTACTCCACCCCGCCGAGGTCCCGTGCGGCGCACGCCTCCTGGAGCGAGGTCTTCCAGTCGAGCGCGGCACCGAGGCCCGCGGAGTGCGCGAGCACCGGATCGAGGAGGTGATGGACGAGCCGGGAGGCACCGTCCATGCCCGCGCTGAGATAGACCGCCCCGATGACGGCCTCCGTCGTGTCGGCGAGGATCGAGGACTTGTCGCGCCCGCCGGTGGTCTCCTCGCCGCGCCCGAGGCGCAGGAAGTCGCCGAGCCCGATGGTGCGCCCGACATCGGCGAGGGCACGCATGTTGACCACGGCCGCCCGCAACTTGGCGAGGTGCCCCTCGCTGCGGTCGGGGTGCGCCCGGAAGAGGGTGTCGGTCACGACCAGGCCCAGCACCGAGTCACCGAGGAACTCGAGCCGCTCGTTGTGCGGCACGCCGCCGTTCTCGTAGGCGAACGACCGATGGGTCACCGCGACCTCGAGCAGAGACTCCTCGATCGGCCCACCGGTGACGTCGGCGAGCTGCTCGCACAACTGCGCGACCGGTCGTTCCATGACCGAACTCGGACTAGCCCTGGTGCTCGGCCCGCTCGGCCACGGCATACCGCCGGCCGTTGTAGCTGCCGCAGTTGGGGCAGGCGATGTGCGGCTGCGCGACGGCCTTGCAGGACGGGCAGGTCGACAGAGCGACCGGCGCCGCCTTCCAGTTGGCGCGGCGGGAGCGGGTGTTGGATCGCGAGGTCTTCCGCTTGGGAACGGCCACGTCAGGTCCCTTTCGTCGGTGGGTCCTCCGGCCGCGCCGGGGACCGCAAGTGTGCCAGAGCCGACCATCGCGGGTCGACGGATTCATGGGTGTGGTCGGGATCGTCCGCCAGGGGCTGGCCGCAGTCCGCGCACAGCCCCGGGCAGTCGGCCCGGCACACCGGTTGGAAGGGCAGCGCGGGCACGAGTGCGTCGACCAGAACCGGTTCGAGATCGATCAGGTCGTCGACGACGACGTACTCCTCGCTGTCCTCCTCGGTCGCCCCGACCTCGCGGTTGTGGACGGCGCGATCGGCATGGACGAACAGTTCCTGGAACGGAGCGCTCACCTTCTCGGTGAGCGGTTCCAGACACCGCACGCACAAGCCGGCCGCGATCGCCTCGGCCGATCCCGTCACGAGCACCCCCTCCATCACCGACTCGAGGCGCAACTCCACGTCGACCGGCGAACCGGCCGGCACGGCGATGACCTCGGTGCCGACGATGTCGGGGAACTCCACCGTGCGGGAGAGTGTGCGCATCGACCCCGGTCGACGGCTCAACTCCGTGGTGTCGACCAACAGGGGTGAGCGGGGGTCGAGACGTTTCATGGCTCCAGCTCGGTGTCGGGTTTCCGGCCCGCCACGAGTTCGGCGCAGACCAAGGGTCAAGAATAGGGGGCCCCGGCCCCGTCCCCCAAATCCCGTATGCCGAGACCCGCCTCCCGCGTCGGCCGCGCTCGCCGCGGCGGGTCAGTCACGCGCCCGGCCGCGCAGGTCCACCAGCGCGTCGCGGACCGGGTCCGGCACCATGCCGCGCACCTCGCCACCGAAGCGCGCGACCTCCTTGACCAGGCTGCTGGAGATGTGTGCCGTCGCCGGGTCGCCGAGGAGGAAGAGCGTCTCGATGCCGGTGAGCGCGCGATTCATGCTCGCCATCGGGACCTCGTAGGCGAAATCGGTCTCGCTGCGCAGCCCCTTGAGCAGACACGTCGCACCGACCTCGCGGGCGACGTCGACGATGAGCCGCCCGGCGTATGCCGCGACCCGCACCCCCGGCAGCCCCGCCGTCGCGTCCTCGATGAACGCGATCCGCTGCGCGACCGGGAAGGCGCCCTGTTTCGCGGGGTTGTGCAGGATCGCGACCAGAACCTCGTCGAACAGGCCGGCGGCCCGCGAGATCACGTCGAGGTGGCCGACAGTCACCGGGTCGAACGAGCCGGGGCACAGGGCGAGGGACACGAGGGGCAACCTAGCAACTCGCCAACCAGAGCACCGTCTCGCCATAGCGACGAACCCCCTCGGGGTGCACCCCCGCGGGCCACAACGGCTCCGGCGATCGGCTCGACCGCTCGACGACCAGCAGGGCCCCGGCGTCGAGCAGCCCGGCCCCCGACAGGGCGCCGAGGTCCGCGGCGAGGTCGTCCTCCCTCATCGGATACGGCGGATCGGCAAGCACCAGCCCGAAGGGCGTCCTCGGCAGGGCGGCGAACTGAGCGACCGTCGTCGCGCGCACCTCGACCGCGAGCCCGAGTTCCCTCGCGTTCGCCTCGATCAGCCGCGCCGTGGCCCGGTGGGATTCCACGCAGACGACGCGCGCGGCGCCCCGGCTCGCCGCCTCCAGACCCAGGGCGCCGGAGCCGGCATACGCGTCCAGAACCGCGACACCCTCCGGCAGACCGCGGGAGGCGAGGAGGCTGAACAACGCCTCACGCACCCGATCCGACGTCGGCCGGGTGGCCGAGCCCCGCGGGGCGGACAGGCGCCGCCCACCGGCCGACCCGCCGATGATCCGGGTCACCGGCTCACCCCTTGTCCAGGAACTCGGCCTGGTCCGGCGCCAGCCACACCTCGGTGGCGTGCCGCAGCTCCGGGTGCCGGTCGAGGTCGGGGTCGGCGCCGACGAGGCTCCGGGCGTCCTCCCGCGCGTGCTCGATGATCGCCTCGTGGTCGAGCAACGACAGGAACCGCAGTCGGCCACCGCCGCTCTGCCGCGCCCCGAGGATGTCGCCCTCGCGCCGTTGTCGCAGGTCGAGCCGGGCGAGGACGAATCCATCCGTCGTGGCGGCGACCGCGTCGAGCCGGTCCCGTGCGGGGCCGGGCTCGGCACCGGTCATCAGCAGGCACACCCCGGGCGTCGACCCGCGGCCCACCCGTCCCCGCAGCTGATGCAGCTGGGACACCCCGAACCGGTCGGCGTCCCGGATGACCATCACCGTCGCCCGGGGGACGTCCACGCCGACCTCGATGACGCTCGTCGCGACGAGGACGTCGATCGCGCCCGCCCCGAAGGCGCTCATCACCTCGTCCTTCTCGTCCGCCGGCATCCGTCCGTGCATCAGCCCGATGCGCAGCCCGGCGAGCGCCGGCAGCTCCTGCAACTCGGCGAACGTCTCGACCACGCCGGCCGGCGGGCGCACCGGCGGCACGTCGAAGAGGACGTCGTCGGCGGCCGGCAGGTCGTCCTCGAGGCCGGCCTCCTCGCCGATCCGCGGACACACGACGTATGCCGCGCCCCCCTTCCGGCACTCCTCGGCCACCCGCTCCCACGTCCGCCGCACCCAGGGCGCGAGGGAGTCGTCGACGACGAAGGTCGACACCGGCGACCGGCCGGCGGGTTTCTCGGTGAGGGTGGAGACGTCCAGGTCGCCGAACGCCGTCATCGCGACCGTCCGCGGGATCGGCGTGGCCGTCATGACGAGGACGTGGGGTGCGGTGGCGGCCTTTGCCCGCAGGACATCGCGCTGCTCGACGCCGAACCGGTGCTGCTCGTCCACGACGACGAGCGCGAGGTCGGCGAAGGTGACCTTGTCCTGGAGCAGCGCGTGCGTCCCGATGACGATGCCAGCGTCCCCCGAGGCGATGTCGAGCAGCACCCGGCGGCGTTGGGCCTGGGTCAGGGCACCGGTGAGCAGCCGGACCCGGGTCCCGTCCGGATTGCCGCCGAGCTGGCCGCCCTCGGCGAGATCGCCGAGGAGGCCGGTGATCGTCCGGTGATGCTGCGTGGCGAGCACCTCGGTGGGGGCGAGCAGAACGGCCTGGGCCCCCGCGTCGACCGCCGTCAGCATGGCCCGCAGGGCAAGCACGGTCTTGCCCGACCCGACGTCGCCCTGAAGGAGGCGATACATCGGATGCGGGGCGGCGAGGTCGGCGGCGAGCTCCCTCGCCACCTCCTGCTGCCCCGCGGTCAGGGTGAACGGCAGCCGATCGTCGAAGGCCGCCAGGGCCGCCCCGTCGATCGCGACCCTCGGCTTGGCCGCCTCCCGCTCGCGTTCGGCCCGGTGCCGCGCCAGGACGGTCTGGAGGACGAACGCCTCCTCATAGCGCATCCGCTGGCGCGCCGCCTCGAGATGGGCCCGGGAGTCGGGGCGGTGGAGCGCGGCATACGCGTCTCGACGGGCCATCAGGCGGCGCCGGCCGCGGATCGTCGCCGGAATCGGATCGGGCAGCTCGGCCACCTCGTCGAGGACGAGCTTGACGGCGCGAACGAGATTCCAGTTGTGCAGTTTCGGCACCGCCGGATAGAGCGGGAACAAGCCGGGTCGCTCCGCCTCCTGCAGGTCGCTGAGCACGGTGTAGCCCGGGTGGGCGAGCTGGATCGTCTCCCGGAACCGGCTGACCTGACCCCCGGCGATGATCGCCACTCCCGGTCGCAGCTTGGTGTCATGCCCCCGAGCGTTGAAGAAGGTCATCTCGACCTCGTTGCGGCCGTCGGTCAGGGTGGCGATGAGCATCTGGCCGGGGCGGTTGCGCATGTGCCGGATGGCCGCGGACTTCACCTCACCGAGGACGACGACGAAGTCGCCCTCGTGCAGGTCACCCAGATCGCTGTCGTAGGTGACATAGCGCGTGGGGAGGAACTCGAGCAGCTCCCCAGCGGTCCGGATGCCGCGCGCCTTCTCCAGTGCGGTCGCCGCGGACCCGATCAGCGGCCCGAGCCGGGCGTTGGGACCGGCCATCCGTCCCTCGCCTCCTCGTCGCGGTCATCACCGGGTCGGTGGCAGACTACCGAGGCCCGCCGACAGCTCGCCGTTTTGGTCCGGTGCACCGGCGTCGGCTAATCTGGGCAAGTTGTCCTGTGCCGCCCGGCCGGGAACCCGCTCCAGTGGGGGTCGCCGGGCCCAGGGCGCCGACGTTCCACCGACCACTCCGAGGAGATCCCCCATGGCTGCCACCTGCGACGTCTGCGGCAAGGGCCCCGGCTTCGGTCACTCCATCTCGCACTCCCACCGCCGCACCAAGCGCCGCTGGAACCCCAACATCCAGCGCGTGCGCGTGATGGTCGGCGAGGCCGGAGTCACCCCGAAGCGCGTCAACGTCTGCACCTCCTGCCTCAAGGCCGGCAAGGTCGCCCGCTGACACCCCCGCGCACCGACAACGCCCCCGGGATCCTCCCGGGGGCGTTCGCCTTTCCCCGCCGGCTCGCGTATGCCGATCCTCAGGCGGAGCGGCCGGCGAAGTGGTCCCACCCGGCGGCCTCGACCGGCTTGTCGTCGAGCCAGACGCCCGCTCCGGCGCGCACCGCGCCGATGACCCGCCACCACGGCGGGACCTGAACGCCGTCGGGGAAGCAGGCGAGCAGGCTGTGCTCCTCCCCGCCCGCGAGCACACACCCCCGGGCGATGGCCCGGCTGACGTGGCGCTCCGCCCAGTTGAGGTCGGGCGCGAGCGCCGTCCCGTCAAGCGCGAGCGCGACCCCGCTGGCGCGGGCGATCCGGTCGGCGTCACGCAGCAGCCCGTCGGAGATGTCGATCATCGCCGTGGCCCCCGCGTCCGCGGCGATCGGCCCCTGATTCAGCGGGCAGCTGGGTCGCCGGTGGTGTGCGAGCGCCTCCCGCGGCAGCGTCGCCGGATCACGTCCCTCGGCCGCGGCCTCGACGAGCAGCGCCAACCCGACCGCCGACCGGCCGAGCGCGCCGGCGACGGCGATCCGGTCACCCGGCCGGGCGCCGGAGCGCAGCACCGGTTCCCGCCCGCCGAGGACGCCGATCGCCGTGATCGCGACCACCCGCGTCCCATCCGGCGCGGACGAGAGATCGCCGCCGACGGCGGACACGGCATACCGGCGGCACTCCAGACCGACCTGCGCCGCGAACCGGGTCACCCACTCCACCGTCGTATGCCGATCCACCACGCAGGCGAGCAGCAGCGACCGCGGCGTCGCCCCCATGGCGGCAAGGTCGGCGAGGTTCTGCACGACAGCCTTCACGGCGACGTCCTCGGGCGTTGACCAGTCGTCGCGCCAGTCGATCGTGTGGACGAGCGTGTCGGTCGTGACGACCGCGGGCCCGTCGAGGTCGAGGACCGCCGCATCGTCTCCCGGACCGACGCGCTCCGCCTCACCGACCGCCAGCAACGGGAGGATGCGGTCGAGCAGATCGGCCTCCGACAGATCGGTCACGAGAGGCCGGGGCGACGTGGACATGACAGGCACGGTAGCGTTCAGGCGAGCACGTCCGGGCGAGGGGCCCGGTCAGGCAACCGCCGGCCGTCGTGCCGGATCGACCAACGAAAGGATGGCCCGCGCGTGGTCCAGGCCTACATTCTCATCCAGACCGAGGTCGGCAAGTCGGCGACCGTGACCGAGGCGATCTCGGCCATCCCCGGCGTCAGTTCCGCCGAGGACGTCACCGGCCCCTACGACTGCATCGCCCGCATCGAGGCGGAGTCGGTCGACGACCTGGGCAAGCTCGTCATCGCCAAGATCCAGGAAGTCCCCGGCATCACCCGGACCCTGACCTGCACCGTCGTTCACGTCTGAGGGTCGCGGCGGTCACCGCCGCGCCGGTCCTGCTCCTGGCCGGCTGCGGCGGCGCCGTCGAGGTCGCCACGGCCCCGAAGGCCGCCGATCCGGCGTGCACCGGGCTCACCTGGCCGGACCGGGTCGCCGACCGCTCACGGCGCTCGACGTCTCCGACCGATCCGTCGACGGCCGCCTGGGGCGATCCGGCGATCATCGCCCGGTGCGGCTTCGCGGCCCTGGCGCCGACCACGGAGCAATGCCTGACCGTCGACGGCGTCGACTGGGTCGTGCGGCAGCTCACCGACGGCGCCGCCTTCACGACCTATGGCACCGACCCGGCGATCGAGGTGCTCGTCCCCGGCCACTACGCCCCCGAGCCGATGCTCCTACCCGATTTCGACGCCGTCGCCCGCAGCCTGCCGCGGACCGGCCACCACTGCGAGTGAACTGCGGCCTCCGCCGATCAGCGCAGCCCGAGGGGGCGCTCGAGCGCCAGCCGGATGAGGTCGGCGATCAGCTCCGGATAGGTCATCCCGCTCGCCTGCCACATCTGCGGATACATCGACTGCGGCGTGAAGCCCGGCATCGTGTTGATCTCGTTGACCAGCACCTGCCCGTCGACGGTGTAGAAGCAATCGACGCGCGCCAGCCCCTCGCACCCGAGTTCGGTGAACGCCTGGGCCGCGAACGCCCGCACGCGGTCGGCGATCCCGTCCGGGACGTCCGCCGGGCAGCTCAGGTCGACGGCGCCGTCATCGAGATACTTCGCCTCGAAGTCATAGAACTCATGCCCGTGCCCCGGCCGCACGACGATCTCCCCGACCCGCGAGGTCCGCGGCGGCGCCCCGTCGTGGCCCTGGAGAACGGCGCACTCGATCTCGCGGCCGACGACCGCCGCCTCGACGAGGACCTTGAGGTCGTGGGTCCGGGCCGTCTCGATCGCCGCGTCGAGGTCGGCGGCATCGGTGACCTTGGTGATCCCCATCGAGCTGCCCGCCCGGGCCGGCTTGACGAACACCGGCAGTCCGAGCGCGGCGACCTCGGCCCGGATCGCCGCCCGCTCGTGCCGCCAGCGGGCGTCGGGGACGACGACATACGGCCCGACCGGAAGTCCGGCACCGGCGAAGACGACCTTCATGAAGTGCTTGTCCATCCCGACCGCCGAGGCGAGCACGCCCGAGCCGACATAGCGGATGTCGGCGAGTTCGAGCAGGCCCTGGACGGTGCCGTCCTCGCCATACGGCCCGTGGAGGACGGGGAAGACGACATCGACCTCCCCGAGTTCCCTCGGGATCTCGCCGGCGTCGAGGGCCCGCAGAGTGCGGTCACGGGTGCTCGTCGGCACCAGCACGCTCGGGGCGTCGGCCGGGACCTCGGGACGGTTGGCGGCGGTCAACTCGAGCGGCTCGGGATCGTCCGCGACGACGACCCAACGACCGTCCGTCGCGATCCCCACCGGGATGATGTCGTATGCCGTGCGGTCGATCGCCCGCATCACCCCAGCGGCCGTGGCACACGAGACGGCGTGCTCGGATGAGCGGCCGCCGAAGAGAAGGGCGACCCGGACGCGCCGGTGTTGCTGGTCGGAAGTCATCGGCTCCGACACTACCCCGGCCCGCCGCCGGACCCGGGCACCCCACACGCGATGGGTCCGGGTGAGTCCGTGTGATCGACGTCCGGGCAGTTGGACCGGACCGACGTCAGTACGCAATGCTCCGGGCCGCCCGCTCTTCTTCGGCGGCTACAGCACGGTGAGCGGGACCGCGCTGCTCTGCCGGCTGCCCTGCCCCAGTTCACCGTCATAGCCGTATCCCCAGCACTTGCCGACCGTGTTCACCAGCGCGCACGTGTGAAAGCCACCGGCCGACGTCGACGTGACCAGGCGACCCATCCCGATCACGCTGACCGGGAACGGCCGATCGATGGTGGTCCCGTCTCCGAGTTGTCCGGACCAGTTCGATCCCCAGCACTTCATCGCGCCGGCCGACGTCCTGGCGCAGCTGTGCTCACCTGCCGTGGTGATGCTGTCGACTCCGCGGAGACGGACGACCTGCACCGGCGTGGTGTGGGAGGTCGAAGTGCCATCGCCGAGTTGCCCGACATCATTCAACCCCCAGCAGGCGACGAGTCCGGCGCTCGTCCGGGCACAGGAGTGGGAGGTGCCGGCGACGACCTGCACGCTGCCGGTGAGGTGACTCACCGTGACGGGGACGAGCGAGTCGATGGTCGTGCCATCACCCAGTTGCCCATCCCGGTTGCCGCCCCAGCACTTCGTCGCGCCGGACGGAGTCGTCGCGCAGCTGTGGTCCAAACCGGGAGAGATGCTGGTCACGCCGGCCGGAAAGCCCCGGACGTGCACCGGCGTCATCCGGTCGATCGTCGTCCCGTCGCCGAGGTTTCCGTTGGCGTTCTCACCCCAGCAATGGGCCGAGTGATCCCGCATGATGACGCAGGCATTCGCCCAGGAGACGCGCAACGCGACGACTCCCCAGGCCATGCCTTCCACCTGGACCGGTGTCGCACTGTCGGTGGTCGTCCTGTTGCCGAGCTGGCCGTGCTCGTTTCGGCCCCAGCACTGGACTCCTCCGGCGCTGGTCAGCGCACAGGCGAATCCGGAGCCGACGCCGATGCCGCGCACCCCCCACCCGAGCCCCGCGACCTGCACCGGCCGCAATCGGTTCACATGCGTTCCGTCACCGAGGCCCCCATAGTGATTGTCACCCCAGCACACCGCCGCGGCCGCGGTGGTCACGCCGCAGGACTGCGTCGTGCCGGCGACGATCTCCCGGAACGAGGTGGTCGGCGCCGGTGTGGATGGTGCGGTCCGGATCACGGTCACCGGGCCGGCGGCGCCCTCGGTGACCGCGTGGGCCGGGACAGCGCCCAGGGCGACGCTCAGGGCCGCCAGGCCGATGACGGAGGTCTTGGTGCTCATGTCGGGCCTTTCGTCGGAGAATCACGTGGAACGGTCGTGGCACCCATTGGGGTGACCCACCGATCGTCGCCGGAAGGCCACCTCGAGGCCTCATCGGAAAACGCGACATCTGCTCACTGGAATCGATGAGCGGCGCGTCCGGAAGGCTCCCCCTAGGGTGGGTTGCATGTCGCATCCCGATTCCGCGTCACTCCAGCCCGCGACCCGGGTCGTCGCCGACGGTCGCCCCGAGCCGGTGCCGGGCGCCCCACTCGTCAGCCCGATCACGCTGACCTCGACGTATGCCGCGGACGGCACCGACGTCTACGGCCGCAACTCCAATCCGACCTGGAGTGCCTTCGAGCAGATCCTCGGCGGGCTCGAGGGTGGTCGCGCGCTGCTGTTCTCCTCCGGCATGGCGGCGGTCAGCGCCGCGGTCGCCCTGGTCCCGACCGGGTCCACCGTGGTCGCGCCCTTCGGTCCCTACAGCGGGACGTATGCCGTGTTCTCCGACGCGGACGCGAGCGGCGATCTCGACGTCCGCTGGGTGCACGGCGGCGACACCGGTGCCGTCGTCGCCGCTCTCGACGGGGCGGCCCTCTTGTGGATCGAGTCGCCCCTCAACCCGCTCCTCGAGACCTGCGACATCCCCACGCTGGTCGAGGCGGCCCATGCTCGGGGCGCGATCGTCGTCTGCGACAACACCTTCGCGACCCCGCTCAACCAGCGGCCCCTGTCCGACGGCGCCGATGTCGTGGTCCATTCCGTGACGAAGTACCTCTCCGGGCATTCCGACCTCGTCCTCGGCGCCTGCGTGACCGCCCCGACCACAGCGGGCGAGGATCTGCACGCCAGGCTCGCCCGGACACGGCTGCTCTCGGGAGCGATCGCGGGGCCGACGGAGGCGTGGCTGGCGACGCGCGGCATACGGACCCTCGCCGTGCGCCTGACCCGGGCGTCCCGCAACGCCGCCGTGCTCGCCGCCCGGCTCGACGGGCATCCGCGGATCGAGCGGGTGCGCTACCCCGGCTTCGGGGCGATGATCTCGGTCGAGATCACCGGCAGTGGTGACGACGCCGAGCGCGTATGCCGCTCCGCCCGCCTGATCAGTCGCTCCACGTCACTCGGTGGCGTCGAGACGCAGTGGGAGCGACGCCGCCGGCACCCGGCCGAGCCCGAGACGACGCCCGAGACCCTCGTGCGGATCTCCGTGGGCATCGAGGACGTCGAGGACCTCTGGGCCGACATCGCCGCCGCCCTGGAAGCCGGCCGGTCGACGTCCTAGCGGGTCGGCCGCCCGCTCGTCCGATCATTGTCGAAACCGATGGCGACCAGGTCGTCCACCACGACCATCCGGTCCGCTCGCCCGGGCCGGGTGATGTTCGCGAGGGTGATCCGGCCGGAGCTCCCCAGCTCGACGGAGGCCACGATGCTGCGGGCGGCGCGCCTTGCCGCGCGCAGGTCAACCGTCTTGACCAGGACCGCATCTCGATAGACCCCGAGGACGCCCATGCCCGGACCCCGCTCGGCGAGCACGCCGACGGTGCGCTTGGCTTCTGGATCGATGAACACGCGCTGGGTGGTGACACCGACGCCCGGAGTTCTCATGACCTGGGCCGTCGCGAAGATCGCCCCCGGGCGCCGTTCCACTGTCACGCCGTGGCTGTAGGTGCTGTCGGAGTCGCCCCAGAAGGGAAACACATAGGCAAACCCGACATAGTTGCTCCCGCGGTACAGGGCCACCTGGCTGGACTCGCCGGATTTCCAATCGAAAGTCGGAGCGATGGTGGCACGGATCGTCGTCGTGCCGGTGGCGGTGGTCGAGGCGATCGTCGTGGTTCCCCACCGCAGGCTGCACCCGGCCGAGCACTCCGACACGGTGGCACTCACCCGCATCTTCACTCTCGCGGACGAAACCGGCGAGGTGAGTTGCTGATCGGCGATATCGATGTGGATCGGCGCCCAGATCTCACGGATGGCCCGCGGCGGACGCTTCCAGCTTTCGTTGAGAAGGAACCCGTCGAACGAGACGACTGCCCCGGACCTGCTCGGCGGCGTCATGTTCACCAACCGGACCGCGGCCGACCTGTGCGTCACATCCAGGAGCGCGACTACGGCGCGTTCAGTCGCCTTGGGCGCCCGCAGGTCGACCTTTGCGGCGAGCGATCCGCCGACGTAGACGCCAAGAACGCCACCGTTCGGGCCGGTCTCGGCGAGCACCCCGACCTGGCCACCATCGGTGTTGGTCAGGCCCACCTCCTTGTAGCTCAAGGACGACCCCGGCTTCGTCGAGCGGACGATCATCGTCTCGGTGGCACCGAAGTCGAGATCCCGCCGCCAGTCGCCGGTCGCCGTGACCGGCCGAAAGTCGCCCGGCCCGGGTTCCTCGGTGGTGTGGGCGAATTCCTCGGCCGTCACCAGGACCCGGTCCCCGGCGCCGGTGTGCTGGACGAGGCGGAAGAGGTCGCTGGTGTAGTAGTAATTCGTCGTCTGGGAAGCGAGCGTCCGGACCGTGTAGTAGTGGGTGGTTCCAGGGGCGAACGTCCGGGTGTCGATGACGTGGTCGACCCCGCCATCGATCTCGCGATTGGCCACCAGGTCACAGCCCCGGCGGCAGTCAGCATCGACGCCGACCCGCACGTCGACCGGGATCGGCCCGGCATCGGGTGCCGCCGCCTGGCTGCCCTTGATCAGCCGGACGGTGAGCGTCGGGGGCGTCGCCGAGTTGCCGGTCGCCGCCGGGCTGCTTGCGCTCGCCGTGGCGGCCGCTGCGCTCACCGCGACCCCAAGGACCGCCGCCGCCATCATTGCTCGAACCGGCGTCATCTCGTCCAGCACCCCTCAACTCCGATGGCCCCGACATGGTCGCCGACGCAAGGGTACTCAGCGTGACGGCCGCCGCCGTCAATGGGTCGGTCAACCCATCGGACCGCAGTGACCGAGCGCGTCAGCCGTTGAACAACCCGCGGCGCTTCGAAGCCGGCCGACCGAACTCGCCCTGACCGGATGCCCGGGTGTCGTAGCGCTCCGGCGGCGCGGTCTCTCCCCTGATCTGCTCCAACTGGCGGGTGATCGCGGCCATGATCCGGTCGGTCGCCTCCCGGGCGACATCGGCGCCCGGCCGCTCGTGATCGTCGACGAGATCGCCCAAGGGTACCGGCGGGCCGACGACGATCCGCATCGTCTTGCGCGGGAAGACGCGCAGCTTCCCCGAGTAGGGCGCGATGATCTGTTCCGGCCCCCACATCGTCACCGGGATGACCGGGCATCCGGTCTCGAGCGCGACCCGCGCGGCGCCCGTCTTGCCCTTCATCGGCCAGATCCCCGGGTCGCGGGTGAGGGTGCCTTCGGGATACATCGCGACCGCCTTGCCGTCCCGGACCGCGGCGACGGCAGCCCGATAGGCGTCGGCGGCCCGCTCGGTGCCCCGAAAGACCGGAATCTGGTCGGCGGCGGTGATGATCCGGCCGATCACCGGGGTCTCGAAGAGACCCGACTTGCCGAGGAAATACACCGGGCGCCCGGCATCGACCATCAGGTGCGCGAGCGCGAGGAAATCGACATAGGACAGGTGATTGGGGCAGACGATGAACCCGCCCGTGCGCGGCAGGTTCTCCAGCCCCGACCAGTGCCGCTTCGTCATCCGCATCATGACCGGCCGAAGGATCTGGACGACGCGGCGATACGCGGGCGGCATGGCGTCGGTGTGTGCGGTCCTGGTGATCACGCCCCGATCATCTCCCCCGGACGCCACATCGTGGTGGATGCGCCGCCACCCGCCCGGGACGTGGCACGATCGGCGCCATGACACCGACGCCCGGGCCGATTCCCTGGTGGGTCATCGTCCCGGTCAAGGGCGCCCCGGCGGGCAAGTCGCGCCTCGACGGCGCACACTCCGATCGCGCCGCCCTGAGCCGGGCGATCTCCCTCGACACGCTCGAGGCGGTCTCCGGGGCACTGCCGGCCGATCGGCTCGTCCTCGTCTGCAGCGACCCGATGATCGTCAAGTATGGCGAGAGTCGGGGTTTCGTCTGCGTCCCGGATCCCGCGACCGGTCTCAATGCGGCGATCCGGCACGCGGACAGCGCGATCGGGGCTCGGGAGCGGCAACTGCCGCACGAGCCCGACGACCTGCCCACGGCGGTCGCCGCGCTGCTCGGCGACCTGCCCTCGCTGCGCCCAAAGGACCTCGTCGAGGCTCTGACGTTGGCCGCCTCCTACGACCGGGCGTTCGTCCCGGATCGGGAGGGCACCGGCACCGTCCTGCTGACGGACCGGACCGGCACCCTCCATCCACGCTTCGGCGAGGGCTCCGCCGAGCGACATGAGAAGTCCGGCTATCTGCGGCTCGACATCGACCTGCCGCACCTGCGCACCGACGTCGACACCGCGGCCGATCTGGCGGTGGCGCTCCAGCTCGGGTGCGGCCACAACCTCGCGACCGTCCTCGCCGACCGTTCCGTCGCCCCGCGTTAGGCTGCGCCGATGCAGGCCACGGTCCACCGCTTCGATCCGGACGACTGGTCCGGGGAGGTCGTCCTCGACGACGGCCTGCTGCTCCCGTTCGGGCCCGAGGCGCTGGCGGACAGTGGTCTTCGCCTCCTTCGGGTCGGGCAGCGGCTGAGCCTGGAGACGGCACCACCGCAGGAGGCGGGCGGGCGGGCGGTCGTGCGCCGGCTGTGGATCGTCGGCATCGGGGACACCGAGGTCATCCGGTAGCCCGCGGCATACGGGTGCCGGGCGACGTCAGTCGAGGGTGTAGTCGGCGCCGAGGGCGTCGAGTTTCTCCGAGAACCGTTCGTAGCCGCGATAGATCAACTCGCTGCCGTGCACCTTGGACGTGCCGTCGGCGGCCAGGGCGGCGATCAGATAGCTGAACCCGCCGCGCAGGTCAGGGACCTCGATCTCGGCCGCTCGCAGGGGTGTCGGTCCGGACACGACGGCGGAGTGCTGGTAGTTGGCCTGCTGGAATCGGCAGGGCAGGCCCCCGAGGCACTCGCGATAGACCTGGATGCGGGCGCCCATCTCGACCAGTGCCGACGTGAACCCCATCCGATTCTCATAGACAGTCTCGTGAACGATCGACAGGCCGCCGGTCTGGGTGAGGGCCACCACGAGCGGCTGCTGCCAGTCGGTCATGAAGCCCGGGTGGACGTCGGTCTCGAGGACGATCGAGTCGAGGCTCCCGCCGGGATGCCAGAACCGGATGCCGTCATCGTCGATCTCGAAGGCCCCTCCGACCTTGCGGAAGACGTTGAGGAAGGTCATCATCGGCCCCTGCTGGGCGCCGCGCACATAGATGTCGCCCCGGGTCGCCAGGGCCGCACAGGCCCACGACCCGGCCTCGATGCGGTCGGGGATCGCGCGATGGTCGAAGCCGCCGAGCCGGTCGACCCCCTCGATCCGGATCACCCGATCGGTGTCGACGGAGATGATCGCGCCCATCTTCTGGAGGATCGCGATGAGGTCGAGGATCTCCGGCTCGATCGCCGCGTTGCGCAGTTCCGTGCGGCCGGTGGCGCGGACCGCGGTGAGCAGGACCTGCTCGGTCGCCCCGACCGAGGGATAGGGCAGGACGACCTTGGTGCCGCAGAGCCCTCCGGGTGCCGTCAGCCGCAACCCCTCCGGCCGCTTCTCGATCTGCGCGCCGAACTGCCGCAGGACGTCGAGGTGGTAGTTGATCGGCCGCTCGCCGATCCGGCATCCCCCGAGGTCGGGGATGAACGCCTCGCCGAGGCGGTGCAGCAGCGGGCCGCAGAGGAGGACCGGCACGCGCGAGGAGCCGGCGTGGGCGTCGATCCCGGCGAGGTGGGCCTGGGCGACGTCGGTGGGGTCGAGAAGGAGTTCGCCGTCCTCGTCCGTGGAATCGATGGCGACCCCGTGGAGCTCGAGCAGACCCGAGACGACCTGGACATCCGAGATCTCCGGTATGCCGCGCAGCCGGCACCGATCCTCGGCGAGCACCGCCGCGACCATCGCCTTCGAGACGAGGTTCTTGGCCCCGCGCACCTCGATGTCACCGACGAGGGGGGTGCCCCCGTGGACGATGAGGGTCGAGGCCATGGGACAAGCCTGCCAGAGGAGGACCCCGCCGACGCGGACGGGCACCGCCTCGGCGAGGCGGTGCCCGGTCCGGAGTGTGCGGCGAGCCGCGTGGGGTCAGTTCTTCTTGGCGCGGGTCGCCTTCTTGGCCGCGGGTGCCGCCTTCGCGGTGGTGGCGGTGGCCTTGCGGGCGACCGCCTTGGCCGGGGCGGCGGCCGCGGCCTTTGTGGCGCGCTTGGCGACCGGCTTCGCCGGTGCGGGGGCGGGGGCGGTCGCAGAGGCGCGCGCGAGGAGCGGGCCGGTCTTGGGCAGCGACTTCGGCGCCTTGACGTAGTCCTTGAACTTCACGCTGGCCGAGAACCGGGGGACGGACGTCTTGCGGATCTTGACGGTTTCACCGGTTCGGGGGTTGCGTCCGGTGCGCGGCGCCCGGGCGACCTTCTCGAAGGTGCCGAACCCGGTGAGCGACACCCGGTTTCCATTCGCGACCTCTCGGACGATCGTCTCCAGGACGACCTCGACCGCGTCCGCCGCCAACTTCCTGTTCCCGAGGCGAGCCTCGACCGCCTGAACCAAATCAGCCTTGTTCACTGGGCACACTCCATTGTGTCTGTCGCGCCGGCGGCCGCCGGCAATGCCGTGGATCGTCGCGATTGCTTGATCCAGGGAAGACGGTAAGGCCCAATCGCCTCCGCGTCCACTCGGGTTCCGCAACCAGTGGCGCTGTGGCGCAAGGAAATTTGACCGGATGCTTGTCAAACGGCGCGCGCGGTCGGCTTGAACGACGGTCGACGACCCTCGTATGCCGTGATCTCGCTCTCGTGGCGCAGCGTCAGGCCGATGTCGTCGAGTCCCTCGAGCAACCGCCAGCGGGTGTAGTCGTCGACCTCGAAGGACGTGACGATGTCGCCGGCGGTGATCGTCCGCGAGACCAGGTCGACCGTGACGCTGGCGCCCGGCTCGTTCTCGAGGTACTTCCAGATCAGTTCGATGTCACCCTGGCTCGCCACGGCCGTCAGCAGCCCCTGCTTGCCGGAGTTGCCCCGGAAGATGTCGGCGAAACGGGCGGAGATGACGACCCGGAAGCCGTAGTTCATCAACGCCCAGACCGCGTGCTCCCGCGAGGACCCCGTCCCGAAGTCGGGGCCGGCGACGAGCACCGAGCCGGCGGCATACGCCGGGTCGTTGAGGATGAAGGACTCGTCCCGGCGCCAGGCGGCGAACAGCCCGTCCTCGAATCCGGTGCGCGTGACGCGCTTGAGGAACTCGGCGGGGATGATCTGGTCGGTGTCGACATTGCTGCGGCGCAGTGGCACGCCGATGCCGGTGTGGGTCGTGAAGGCATCCATCAGTTGCTCCCCTCGCTCACGGGTGCCAGATCGGCCGGGCTGGACAGGGTGCCCCGCACCGCGGTCGCCGCGGCGACCTGCGGGCTGACCAGGTGCGTCCGGCCGCCCTTGCCCTGGCGGCCCTCGAAGTTGCGGTTGCTCGTGCTGGCGCTGCGTTCCTGCGGTGCGAGCTTGTCCGGGTTCATCGCCAGGCACATCGAGCAGCCGGGCAGGCGCCACTCGGCCCCGGCCGCAGTGAAGACGGTGTCGAGGCCCTCGGCCTCGGCCTGCTCGCGCACGCGAGCGGACCCGGGCACGACGAGCATGCGGACGCCCTCGGCGACGCGGCGACCGGTGAGGATCCCGGCGGCGGCGCGCAGGTCCTCGATCCGGCCGTTCGTGCACGATCCGACGAAGACGGTGTCGACGGCGATCTCTCGCAGCGGCGTGCCGGGGGTCAGGCCCATGTAGGCGAGAGCGGCCTCGGCGGCGAGCGCCTCGTTCTCGTCGGGCATCAACGCCGGGTCCGGGACGGCCGCGCCGAGCGGCGCCCCCTGGCCGGGGTTGGTGCCCCAGGTGACGAACGGGCTCAGGCTCGCCGCGTCGATGTCGACGACCGCGTCGAAGGTCGCGTCCTCGTCGGTGCCGAGGGTCGACCAGTAGGCCACCGCGGCGTCCCAGTCGGCGCCCTGCGGGGCGTGCGGGCGGCCGGCGAGATAGTCGACCGTCACCTGGTCGGGGGCGATCAGGCCGGCCCGGGCACCAGCCTCGATCGACATATTGCAGATCGTCATCCGGGCCTCCATGGAGAGGCCGCGGATGGCGCTGCCGCGGTATTCGAGGACGTAGCCCTGACCGCCGCCGGTCCCGATCCGGGCGATGACGGCGAGGATGACGTCCTTGGCCGTGACGCCGTCGGGCAGATCCCCCTCGACGTTGATGGCCATCGTCTTGAACGGCTTGAGCGGGAGGGTCTGGGTCGCGAGAACGTGCTCGACCTCGGAGGTGCCGATGCCGAAGGCGAGGGCGCCGAAGGCTCCGTGGGTGGAGGTGTGGCTGTCGCCGCAGACGATCGTCATCCCCGGCTGGGTGAGGCCGAGCTGGGGGCCCACGACGTGGACGATCCCCTGCTCCCGGTCCCCCATCGGATAGATCGTCACGCCGAACTCGGCGCAGTTGCGGCGGAGCGTCTCGACCTGGGTCAGACTCACCGGGTCGACGATCGGTCCCGGCGTGGTCGGGACGTTGTGATCCTCGGTCGCCAGGGTCAACTCGGGCCGGCGGACCGTGCGCCCGGCGAGCCGCAGGCCGTCGAACGCCTGCGGGGAGGTCACCTCGTGGACGAGGTGGAGATCGATGTAGAGGATGTCCGGCTCGCCCTCGGCGGATCGGACGACATGGTCGGCCCAGATCTTCTCGGCCAGCGTTCGAGCCACGGCTGCCTCCTTGGTCATCTACCGATTCGGGCAGGTTCGCACGGCTTCTACGCCCCTGGACTTGCGTCTCAGGCACTGAGACGTCAATATCAGGTCATGGACAGTTCTAGTGGGGTCGGCGTCCTCGACAAGGCCGCGATCGTCTTGGGTGCTCTGGAGGCGGGGCCGTCCACACTCGCCCAGCTGGTCACCGCCACCGGACTGGCCCGACCGACGGCCCACCGGCTGGCCGTCGCCCTGGAACACCACCGCCTCGTCACCCGCGATCTGCAGGGCCGATTCGTCCTCGGGCCGCGGCTCGCCGAGCTCGCCGCCTCGGCCGGAGAGGACCGCCTGCTCGCCGCCGCGGGCCCGGTCCTCGGGGCCCTGCGCGATCACACCAACGAGAGCGCGCAGCTCTTCCGGCGCCAGGGGGATCACCGCGTCTGTGTCTCCGCCGCGGAGCGCCCGGTCGGCCTGCGCGACTCGATCCCCGTCGGCGCGACGATGACCATGCTCGCCGGGTCCGCGGCTCAGGTCCTGCTCGCCTGGGAGGAGCCCGACCGGCTGCACCGTGGCCTGCAGGGCGCCGCCTTCAACGCGACGACCCTTTCTGGGGTCCGCCGGCGCGGCTGGGCTCAGAGCGTCGGCGAGCGCGAGCCGGGGGTCGCCTCCGTGTCGGCGCCGGTCCGCTCCCCCTCCGGCCGGGTCATCGCGGCCGTGTCGATCTCCGGCCCCATCGAGCGCCTGTCCCGCCAGCCGGGGCGCCTCCACGCCGCGACCGTCATCGCCGGCGCCAACAAGCTCACCGAGGTCCTCGCCCGCCACGCCGCCGCCCAGGAGGCCGCCGCCCGCGCCCAGGCCGAGTGACCTCGGTCGTCCGTTCGACGCCGCACACAGCGCGAGGCCCCCTGTCGGGTGACAGGGGGCTTCGGCATACGTAGCCCCGACGGGGTTCGAACCCGCGCTACCGCCTTGAGAGGGCGGCGTGCTAGACCGCTACACAACGGGGCCG